>NZ_CP045851.1:1516666-1820000 GCF_009650215.1 Actinomarinicola tropica
CGAGGCCAGCACGGCGATCGACGACGCCGGCTTCGTGATCCGGGTCGTTCCGCTGCGCAACGTCGACGTCCCCGCGGGCGAGGTCTTCCGCCAGAGCCCGCCGGCGGGCACGAAGGCCCCCGTGGGGTCCCCGGTCGAGCTCGTGGTGAGCGCGGGCGACGAGTTCGTCCTCGTGCCCCAGCTCTACGGCTCCCTCGAGTCCGACCTGGCCCAGACGCTCTTCTTCCGCGGTCTCGGACTCGGCGAGGTCACCTACCGCCAGGACCCGACCACCCAGCCCGGTGAGGTGCTCGAGCAGGATCCCCTGCCCGGCACCGAGGTGGCCGCCGGCACCGTCGTGAACGTCGTGGTGTCGGAGGGACCCCCCGACGTCCTCGTGCCCGACGTCGACGGGCTCTCGCAGGCCGAAGCCGTCCAGATCCTCGCCTCCGCCGGCTTCAACGCCGCGCCGGTGCAGCGCTACTCGTCCTACGTGCCGGTCGGCGACGTCATCTCGACCGAGCCCCGCGCCGGACGGGAGGCGCCGTACGGCTCCACCATCACGGTGTACGTCTCGCGGGGTCGGGCGCCGGCGCCGCCGACCACCCGGCCGCCGACGACCACCCCGCCGACGACCGAGGGCGAGACGCCGCCGACGACGCGGCCGCCGACCACCCAGCCGCCGACCACGCAGCCGCCGACCACGCAGCCGCCGCCTCCTCCTCCGGACGGCGGTGGCGACGCCGCCGAGCCCGGCACCGAGGGCTGACCCGCCCCGGGATCGCGGCCACGACCTGACCTCGATGTGGGTCACGATGGGCCCATGAGCGATCCCACCTCCCGGATCCTGCAGCTCCTCTCTCTGCTCCAGACCTACCGGTTCTGGCCGGGCACCGAGCTGTCGGACCGCTTGGGGATCAGCTCACGGACGCTGCGGCGCGACATCGACCGGCTCCGCGTCCTCGGCTACCCGGTGGACGCCACACCGGGGGCGGCCGGCGGGTACCGCCTCGCCGCCGGCTCCCACATGCCGCCGCTGCTGCTCGACGACGACGAGGCGGTGGCCATCGCCGTCGGTCTGCGGGCCGCGGCCGGTGCGTCGATCGACGGGATCGAGGAGATCTCGGTGCGGGCCCTGGCCAAGCTCGAGCAGGTGCTCCCGGACCGCCTGCGCCGACGGGTCCGCACCGTCCACGCCAACATCGTGCCCATGCGGTGGGACGGCGGCCCGGGGCCGACGGTCGTGCCGGAGGCGCTCGCCCTCCTCTCGCAGGCCTGCCGCGACCACGAGGAGGCCCGGTTCGACTACCGACGCCGCGACGGCGAGGAGTCGAGCCGTCTGGTGCAGCCCCACCACCTCGTGAGCGCCGGGCGCCGCTGGTACCTCGTCGCGTGGGACGTGCGCCGCGACGACTGGCGGACCTTCCGCCTCGATCGCGTCGTCGAGCCCCGCCTGGCGGGCGCCCGCTTCACGCCACGGTCTGTGCCGGGCGGCGGCCCGGCCGAGTTCGTGGCGCGATCGATCGCCGACATGCCCGTCGCCCACCACGTCGTCGTCCGCGCCACCTGCACCGCGGAGGAGGTCGCGTCGCTCCTGCGGTGGGTCGACGCCGACGTCGAGGACCTCGGGGCGACGTGCCGCGTCGCGCTCCGGGGTGAGGAACCGGCGTGGCTCGCGATGGTGATCGCCGGGTTGGCGACCGCCGTCGACGTCGAGCTCGAGGAGGATCTGTCGGGTGCGGTCGGGCCGTGCCTGGCGGCGGTGGGCAGGCGCCTGTCGCGTGCTACGCCCGGGCCTTCTCGTGGTGGCGGATGACCTCGGAGATGATGAACCGCAGGAAGGCCTCGCCGAACTCGGGATCGAGGTCGGCGTCGTGGGCGAGCGCACGGAGCCGGGCGATCTGTTGAGCCTCGCGCCCGGGGTCGGCCGGGGGCAGGTCGTGGGTGGCCTTGTACTCGCCGACCTTGCGGGTGATCTTGAAGCGCTCCGCGAGCAGGTGGATGATCGCCGCGTCGATGTTGTCGATGCTGGCCCGGTAGGCGTCGAGCGTCTCGTCGTGGTCGATGGGCTCGGTGGGACCGGTGGGCTCGGCGGACATGGGTCCACACGGTAGGCGATGCCGGCTGGCGTCGGACCTCCCAGGTGCCGGTACGGTCGGAGCGAGCGCCGGGGGTCGGCGCACCGCGAACCAGGGGGGAGACGACGATGGCGCAGCCGCGCGATCTGGTGCAGGAGCTGACGGGCCCGGGTGGGCCCTTCGAGATCCGCGAGGCGGTCGTGCGGGGCATCCCGACCCGCGTCTACGGGTTCGGCCCGCGCACCCTCGTCGACACCCTGCGGCATTCGCGGCAGTACGGCGACCGCACCTTCGTCGTCTACGAGGACGATGCGTGGACCTACGCCGAGCACTTCGACGTCGTCGCCAAGCTCGCCGATCGCTTCGTCCACGACATGGGCGTGGAGAAGGGCACGCGCGTCGCCATCGCGATGCGCAACTTCCCCGAGTGGATCGCCACCTTCTGGGCCACCGCGGCGGCCGGTGGCATCGTCGTCCCGCTCAACGCCTGGTGGACCGGGGCCGAGCTCGAGTACGCGCTGGCGGACTCCGGCGCCACGGTGCTCGTCGCCGACGCCGAGCGAGCCGAGCGGCTGGGTCCCCACCTCGACGGCACGGCGGTGGCCCACCGGATCGTGGCTCGTGGCGCGGTGGACGGCTGGCTGGACGTCGAGGAGGTCGTCGGCGCGAGCTCGGCGACCGAGCTGCCCGACGTCGCCATCGACCCCGAGGACGATGCCACGATCTTCTACACCTCGGGCACGACCGGTGTGCCGAAGGGCGCGGTGGGGACGCACCGCAACATCTGCACGATCACGGCGAACGCCGAGCTGACGGCGGCGCGGGGAGCAGCCGCGGCTGGCCGCGACCTCCCTCCCCACACCGAGCGCCCCCAGCAGGGACGGCTGCTCTCGGTCCCGCTCTTCCACGTCACCGGGTGCCACGCCACGATGGTCGGCTCCACCTGGGCGGGCTCGAAGCTGGTGATGATGTACCGCTGGAACCCGGAGCGCGCGCTGGAGCTCATCGAGCGCGAGCGCCTGACGAGCTTCGGCGGGGTCCCGAGCATGGTGTGGGAGGTGCTCGAGTCACCCAAGTTCGGTGACCACGACCTCTCGAGCGTGCAGTCGATCGGCTACGGCGGCGCTCCGGCACCGCCCGAGCTCGTCCGCCGCATCACCGAGCACTTCGAGCTCGCGGCACCCGGCAACGGGTACGGCCTCACCGAGACGTCCTCGGTCGCCGTCGCGAACGGCGGCGCGGACTACGTGCGCAAGCCCCACAGCATCGGCCGCCCGCTCCCCGTGGTCGACGTGCGGATCGTCGACCCGGCAGGCGACGACGTGCCGCTCGGCGAGGTCGGCGAGCTGCTCATCAAGGGCCCGAACGTCGTGCGGGGCTACTGGAACAAGCCGGAGGAGACGGCCCGCACGTTCGTCGACGGCTGGCTCCACACCGGCGACCTGGCGACGCTCGACGAGGAGGGCTTCGTCACGATCGCCGACCGGGCGAAGGACGTCGTCATCCGTGGGGGCGAGAACGTGTACTGCGCCGAGGTCGAGGGCGCCCTCTACGAGCACCCCGCCGTCACCGAGGCGTGCGTGCTCGGGGTGCCGCACCGTGTGCTCGGCGAGGAGGTCGGCGCGGTCATCGTGCTCCGGCCGGGCGCCGCGGCGACCGCCGAGGACCTGCAGGCCCACGTGAAGGAGCGACTGGCCGGCTTCAAGGTGCCCACCCACGTGTGGTTCCGCGACGAACCGCTGCCGCGCAACCCCGCGGGCAAGGTGCTGAAGCGCGAGCTGCGCGACGAACTCACCGCGAGCTGAGCTCGGCAGGGAGCAGGGACCAGAGGTCGAACCGCGTCCGCAGAGGGGGGCGTCACCCGTGTCCCGGAGCCGGCGGTAGGTAATGGTGGCGAACCGGCGTCGGCACTGTCGTTATGTGGCAGTCGCTGCTCGAATACGGGGCGTGCTTTGGTGCTTTCCTGGTCCGGAACCGGTGGCCACAAGCACCCGCGAGCCGGCAGTCGCTGGCGCCTCGGCAGTGAACATCAGCTCGTCAACCAAGGCGCGTTTCGTGGGGTACGTGCAGACCTGGGAACCCGAGGGCGCTCGGAATGGGTCGTGCGGTTCACGCTTCCGCCCAACCGCTGGTGACGGCACTCGCCGCCACGAGCGGGATCGGGCAAGTCAGTGGGCGTCGTCGTCCCGGGTTGCCTCGAGGTGGGCGGTCATGGCGACGACTCCGGATCGATCGGTGTCGGGCGGAGGACGCGCTTGTCGTACTTGAGGCTCTTCATGAGCTCGTCCCGTCCGTTGCCGCCATGCGAGCACGGCGAGGGCCGAGGCACCCGCCGCTGCAGCGACGGCACCCGGCGACCCGGTGCGGCTGTGCCATGCCGGGGCTACCGCTTCCCGATGCGGTTCACGCGCTCGTCGTACTCCTCAGAGGTGAGTTCCACCCCCCACACACTGCACATCGCGGTTCTGCGGACCGATCACCGAACGCACCGGGGAACTCGCCGCCCGCTACGCCGACCGCGCCGCGTTCATCCACGTCGAGATCTGGGAGCAATTCGACGACCGCACGTTCAACGACGCCGTCGCCGAGTGGCTCGTCACCGACGGCGGCGGGAACGAACCGTGGGTCTTCCTCATCGACAGCAACGGCACCATCGTCGACCGGTGCGACAACGTCCTCGACGAAGCCGCATTGGTCGACCACCTCGAGGGACTGCCCGCCGGCTGAGCGTCGAGGCGCTCAGGTTCGGGATCGGTGTGGATCAGCCACGCAGCAGTGCGGAGGTGAAGACGAACAGCGTGAAGCCGGCGATCAACGCGAGCGTCGAGCGGCGGTTGTCGGAGGTGGTCTCGTGGGCCTCGTGGATGATGTCCTCGAACGCGGCGACGGTGTACAGGCCGGCTGCGGCGGTGAGGGCGCTGTACTGCCACGATTCGGGGCGGGTGCGCAGGACGAGGAAGCCGATCACTGCGGCAACGACGGCGGGGACGATGAACGCGGCGGTGAGCCAGAGCCGGGTGGGCCGGGGGGTGTCGTTGGCTCGGAACGTGGACAGGGATGCGAAGCCTTCGGGGATGTTGGCCATGATCTGGCCGATCGCCAGGGTGATGCCGAGGTCGGCGGACACGGCGGTGCCGGCGCCGATGAGCAGGCCGTCGCCGAACAGGTCGGTGGCTGCGGCAAGGTAGATCATCCATACACGTCCGGAGCCTTCGGTGCGCTTCTCGATCGAGAGCTGTGCGGCCAGGTAGCCGAGGCCGCCGATGGCGAAGGCGATGCCGACGGTCCAGCGGGACACGGTCTCGAGTGCTTCGGGGAGGACTTCGATGGCCGCGATGGCGATGACGATGCCGGCGGCGGCGTGCAACGACCAGTTCAGCCACTTCTTGGAGCTGGGTGCGAGCTCGGCGATGAGGCCACCGGCGGCCACGCCGACGCCCGGGAGCAGGGCCAGCAGGAGCACGGTCGACAGCTCAGGCACGTTCCGCCTCCTCCGCCGGTTCGTCCGGGCGTGACGGCTTCTCTCGCAGGGTGGCGACCAGGGTGAGGGTGATGCCGATGGTTAGGGCGACGTCGGCGAGGTTGAAGACCGGCCACCAGCCCAGGTCGACCAAGTCGACGACGCTTCCGCCGACGAGGCGGTCGGCGAGGTTGGCGGCACCGCCGCCGACGAGCAGTCCGGCGCCGACCGGTCCGCCGAAGTCGCCGCGCCACGCTCCGACGGCAATCGCCGCGACGACGAGGCCGGTGAGTGCGGCGACGACCGCGAAGGGCTGGTCGGCGCCGATGCCGAAGGCGACGCCGGAGTTCTCGGTCGCTCGCACGGTGATGACGCCGAGGTCGACAGGGTCGGTCAGCCACCGCACCGCCGCCGTCTTCACGGCCAGATCGGCTGCGATCGTCACGGCAGCAACGAGGACCAGGCGGCGGTGCACCGAGCTCATCGGGCCATGCGGGTGCCGTTGAGGATGACGGCGAGCTCGGACAGCTCGTGGGCGAGGACGGCGACGGGCAGGGCGATGATCCCGAACAACGCGGTGGGGACCAGGATCGCAAGGATCACCAGGGACAGGGCGAGGTTCTGGGTCACGATGCGACGGGTGCGCCAGCCGGTCCGGATGGCGGTGGTGAGCTTGGCGAGGTCATCGGCCATGAGGGCGACGTCTGCGGTCTCGAGGGCGATGTCGCTGCCAGCCGTTCCCATTGCGATCCCCACGGAGGCGGCGGCGAGGGGTGGGGCGTCGTTGATCCCGTCGCCGAGCATGGCGACGTGGTCGTAGCGTTCGACCAGGTCTCGGATGCGTGCGGCCTTGTCCTCGGGGCTGAGACCGGCGCCGATATCGTCGATACCCGCCTCGGCGGCGATCGCGGCGGCGGTGCGCGGGTTGTCGCCGGTGAGCATGACGATGTGCTCGATCCCGAGGCGGCGGAGCTCGGCGATGGCCGCGGTGGCCTGGGGGCGGAGGGTGTCGGCGACGCCGAGCACGCCGAGCGGGCCGTCGGGTCCGGCGAGCACGACGGTGGTGTTCCCGGCCGCCTCCAACCGTTCGATGAGTTCGTTGATGCCGCTGAGGTCGTGGCCCTGGCCGGTCAGGTAGGAGGGGCTGCCGATCGTCACGTCGATGCCGCCGACGGTGGCGTGGACGCCGCCGCCGACGGCGGCGGTGAAGCTGTCCGGATCAGGCACCGAAATGCCTCGGCGGTCGGCGGCGGTGACGATGGCCCGGGCGATGGGGTGCTCGGAGCGCCGCTCGGCTGCCGCGGCCAGGGCGAGGAGCTCGTTGTCGGGGAAGGTGCCGGTCGGGTGCAGCTCGGTCAGCTCCGGCTTGCCTCGGGTCAGGGTGCCGGTCTTGTCGAGGGCGACGGCTCGGAGACGGCCAAGCTCCTCGAGGTACACGCCGCCCTTGATCAGCACGCCGGAGCGGCTGGATCTGCCCATGGCGGCGACGTAGGTGACCGGGATGGAGATGACGAGGGCGCAGGGGGCGGCGGCGACGAGCACGGTCGCCGCTCGCAGCGCCCAGTCACCCCAGTCGCCGGTAAGGGCACCACCGGCGACCAGGATCAGTGCGCCGGCGGCCAGCACCGCGGGCGAGTACACGCCGGTGAAGCGCTCCATGAACTGCTGGCCCTGCCCCTTGCTCTCCTGGGCTTCGGTGACCAGCTCCACCACGCGGGCAAGCGTGTTCGTCGCCGACGTGGCCGTGGCTTCCACCACCAGCGCGCCGTGGCCGTTGGCGGTTCCGGCGAACACCTTGTCGCCGACGACCTTGTCGACCGGGATGGACTCACCCGTCACCGCCGCCTCGTCGACCGCAGAGGTGCCTTCGATTACCACGCCGTCGGTGGCGACGTTCTGGCCCGGGCGGACGAGGAACCGATCGCCGACCGCCACTTCGTCGACATCCACTTCACGCTCGGTGCCGTGAGCGTCGACGACGGTCACCCGTCGGGGTGCGAGATCCAACAGTTTGGCGATGGCGTCGCGTGTGCGGTCCTCGGTGAACTCCTCGAGGGACTCCGAGATCGAGTACAGGAACGCCAGTGCGGCAGCTTCCGACCACGCACCGAGGGCACCGGCGACGACGGCGGCGACCGTCATCAGCAGCTCGATGCCGATCTCCCGCTCGGTGACCAGCTCCTCGATCGCCTCGGCCGCGAAGAACCGGGCACCGACCACTGCGGCGACCATGAACAGCACCGTCGACACTGCACCCGGCGCACCGAGCGGTCCAGCCAGGTAGCCGACGACGATCAGCAGACCGCTGGCCGCCGACCACCGCACCTCCCGAGAGCGCCACAGCGCCGGCAGCAACGCGTCAGCGCCAGAAGGCACCTCTCCGGGCGCCAGATCGTCGGCGAGATCACCGGCCATTGGTCGCTCCCGTCCGGTAGTTGTCGCACAAGGCCACCTGCTGGCCGACATCAGCGAGGAGCTGTTCGGCCTGGCGAAGGAGGTCGACGACGGCTGGCGTGGCGAGCCGGTAGCGCACCGCCCGGCCTTCGGGGCGGTCGGCGACCAGCCCGCACTCCTTCAAGCACGCCAGGTGCCCCGACACGTTCGACTGCGAACAACCCAGGGCCTCGACCAGATCCACCACCCGGCGGTCGCCGGCAAGGAGCTCGGTCAGGATCGCCAACCGGGTCGGGTCACCGAACCCTCGGAAGAGCTGCGCTGCAACCGCCACATCGGACCTCTGAGCAACCGTCATAGCATCCCCTTATCCATCGGCAAGCGCCGATGATAGCTTCTGATACCGATTTATCAAAGAGAGCGGAGGTCACGTCATGCCAGTGATGTCGAGGGTCGAGGCTGCGTTCTGTCGCAGTGCACCGTGGCGAGCGTTCACCGGACGGGTCGTCGTGCCGTGGGTGCTGCGGGGTGAGGAGCTCGCCGGTGAGGTGCTCGAGATCGGCTCAGGGGCCGGAGCGAACGCCTCGGTGATCGCCGAGACACAGCCGCAGACCAGGGTCACGGCCACCGACCTCGACCCGGCGATGGTCACGGCCGCGCGAGCACGGCTTGCGAGGTACGGGGAGCGCGCCACGGTCGCCGAAGCCGACAGCACACGGCTGCCCTTCGACGCCGACCACTTCGACGCCGCCGTGAGTCTCCTCATGCTGCACCACGTCATCGACTGGGAAGCGGCCATCCGCGAGATGGCCCGAGTCGTGCGTCCCGGTGGACGAGTCGTCGGCTACGACCTCATCGCAACTCCGGGCGCGCGCCTGCTCCACCTCGCCGACCGCTCACCCCATCGACTCCTCAGCCGTGGCGAACTGCGCGACCAACTCATCGCCAGCGGGTTCGACGACGTCGACGTAACTCCAACGCTCGGCGGCCTCGCCGCACGCTTCCACGCCACGGTGGGGGACGCCCTGTGATCCCGGAGCGGGCCGCACCTGTCAACGCCCGCTACGGCTTCTGCGCTGTCTACGACGCCGCATGACTCTGCTTGCCGGGTCCTTCTCGACCGCTGACGACGACCACCCGACTTCGCGTGGAACGCCTGTCTTGATCGTGCTACGGAGCCAGTTGGAGACCACTCCATCGCTGCTGTCCCCTACCGCTCCTGCATATCGGCGCGAGCACCGCCCCGGATGTGCCGGTTCTGGCGACGGCCGATTGCCGTCCCCGAAGGTCGTCCCCTACCCGCAGGCGTCGTCGAGGATCCGACGGTTGTCGATAGGGGACTCGATGCCGAACAGGGCTCCGGTCGCTGAGGAACACTGCGCCGCGTGCCCTTGTTGTCCTCGACATGCCCAGCTTGGAAGAGAACAAGCAGAACGTGATCACCTTCTACGATCTGATGTTCAACCGGAACAGGCCCGCCGAGGCAATTGAGCAGTTCGTTGGGGCCGCTTATCGCCAGCACAACCCCCATGTCGGCGACGGCAAGCAGGCGTTCATCGAGTACTTCGAACGGATGGCCGATGAGTACCCCGCCAAGAAGGTCGAGTTCGTTCGCGCGGTTGCCGAAGGTGACCTCGTCGTGCTGCATTGCAGACAGACGTGGCCCGGCGATGAGGTCTACGCCGGCATCGACATCTTCCGTCTCGATCTCGACGGAAAAATCGTCGAACACTGGGACGTACTCCAACTCGTTCCCGAGAGCTCACAGAACGACAACGGGATGTTCTGACGTCAGCAGCACCCGTCCCGAAGGTGCCTGCCCGGTGATGGCGAGTGCATCGACGTGCCCCGAAGGGTCGTTCTTCACCGCGCAGTATCCGTCGTGCGACGCGCGTCCACGGCAGTATCCGGCGCTCGGGTGGGCATTTCAGGGTTCGATCGCAGCGGCGCGCGTCGCGGGCGGAGGCTGGAGGATGGCGCAGTAGCCGTCGCAGTCGGCGGGGTCCTGGTCGGCCGCACGATCAGCCAGCCGGTTGAGCAGCAAGCGGGTCTCTTCGAGCTCGCTGATTCGCTGGTCGACCTCGGTGAGGTGTTGGTGGATCAGGTCGGTGATGTGTCCGCACGGCGGGTGGCCGTTGTCGGAGATCTGGAGTACCTGTCGGATCTCGGCGAGGGTGAACCCGGCGGTCTGGGCGTGGCGGATGAAGTCCAGCCGTTCCAGCGTGTCCGAGTCGTAGTCGCGGTACCCGGAGCGGGTGCGGGCGGGGTCGGGGAGGAGTCCCTTCACTTCCCAGAAGCGGATGGTCTTGGCGGTGACGCCGCTGTAAGCGGCGAGTTCTCCGATGCGCATGCGCGAGCCTCTTGACCTTCCATCGTGGTGGAAGGTTTACGGTAGCTCCCAGATCGCAGCTGTCTCTCACCCAGAAGGAACGCCATGAAGCTGGAACTTCTGTACTTCGATGATTGCCCGAACTGGAAGGTCGCAGCAGAACGCCTTGACGAGGTCGCAGGCGCTCGTGGCGTGACGGTGAAGCGCCGCCTCGTGACGACCGAGGAGGAGGCCGAGGCAGCCAGGTTCCGGGGCTCGCCGACGATTCTGGTCGACGGCGAGGATCCGTTCGCCGCAGGGGACGAACCGTTCGGTCTGGCGTGTCGCGTGTACCAGACCCCCGGTGGCCCGGCCGGCTCCCCGACCCCCGATCAGATCGAGGCGGCCCTGGATGGGTGACCGCAAGCTGCTACCGGTTGCCGTCGCCAGCGCCATTGTGTGCTGCGGCGCGATGGCGCTGATCGTCGGGCTCGTCGGGGGTGTTGCGTGGACCGCGATCGGTCGGGTCACGGTGCTCTCGGTCGCGGGTCTGGGCCTCGTGGTGGCGATCGCGTGGTCGCTCGACCGCCGCCGGCACCGTCCCGATCGCACCTGCAAATCCGAAGAGGGACCGGCGCACCGAGATCGAGCGGTGCGATGACCGACACCTACGACCTGATCGTCATCGGCGCGGGCATGGGCGGCGTCGCCGCCGCGAACAAGTGCGCCTCGCAAGGGTGGAAGGTCGCCATCGTCGACGAACTCCCCTACGGGGGCACCTGCGCGCTGCGGGGCTGTGACCCCAAGAAGATCCTGCGCCGCGGCGCCGAGATCATCGACAGCGCTCGCCTCATGACCGGCAAGGGCATCGACACCAACGGCATGCACATCAACTGGACCGACCTGATGAAGTACAAACGCGGCTTCACCGACCCGGTCCCCGCCAACATGGAAGCCGAGCTCACCCGCAACGGAGTCGAGACGCTGCACGGCACCGCGCGCTTCGAGGACCAGAACAGACTCTCCGTCGACGACCTGGCCTACGAGTCGGCCCACTTCCTGATCGCCACCGGCGCCCGCCCCCGACCCCTGGACTTACCCGGCCACGAGCACCTGATCGACAGCACCGCCTTCCTCGAACTCGAAGACCTCCCCCGCCGCGTGCTGTTCGTCGGCGGCGGGTTCGTCTCCTTCGAGTTCGCCCACATCGCCGCCCGGGCCGGCGCCCGACCGGTGATCATCGACCGCGGTGCCCGCCCGCTCAAGGGGTTCGACCCCGACCTGGTCGACCTCCTCGTGGCTCGAAGCTCTGATGCCGGCATCGAAGTACGCACGGAAACGACCATCACCGCCATCGACCAGGTCGGCTCCGGCTACCACGTCGCCCTCGAGACCGCCGGCAACCGGGCCGAGATCGAGGTCGATCTCGTCGTCCATGGCGCCGGGCGCATCCCCCAGCTGTCCAAGCTCGCGCTCGACGCCGCCAACGTCGCCCACGACACCGAAGGCGTGACCGTCGCCGGGCACCTCCAGAGCACCACCAACCCGGCCGTCTACGCCGCCGGCGACGCCGCCGACACCCCCGGCGTCCCACTGACACCGGTGGCAGTGTTCGAGGGCAAGGTCGCCGCCTCCAACATGCTCAAGGGAACCACCACGACCCCGGACTACGCCGGCGTGCCCACGGCTGTGTTCACCATCCCCGAACTCGTCCGCGTCGGGCTCCTCGAAGACGAAGCAACAGCAGCCGGCATCGACGTCGATGTCCGCTACAACGACACCAGCGGCTGGTACTCCAACTACCGGATCGGTGAGACGACCGCCGCCACCAAGATCCTCGTCGACACCAGCAACGACACGATCGTCGGTGCTCACATGCTCGGGCCCGAGTACGGCGAGCTGATCAACGTCTTCAGCCTCGCCATCAAACTCGGCCTCACCACCCGCCAGCTGAAGTCGATGACAGCCGCCTACCCCACCGTCGGGTCAGACCTCGGCTCGATGCTCTGACCGGCGCCACACCCGGTTCACCGGACGGGCCCGGGTCACGTCTCGGCCCGCGTCCGTCTCGCCCGACCTCTTGACCGTGCTCACACTTCTTCGCACCAACGGCGAGTTCCGACGCCTCTTCATGGCCCATTCAGTATCCCGGGCCGGCGACGCGTTCAACACCGTCGCGCTCGTCGTCCTCGTATTCGACCTGACCGGAACCGGCCTCGGTGTCGCCGGGGCGGTGATGTTCGAGGTGCTGCCCGTCCTTCTGCTGGGTCCCGTCGCCGGGCTCGCTGCCGACCGTCTGCCCCGACGCCGCCTCATGGTCGGCGCCGACGCAGTCCGCACCGCGGTCGCGCTCGTCCTGGTCGCCTTCGCCCCGTCCGTCGGCGTGGCCTACGCCGTCGCGTTCGGACTGTCCGCCGGCGCAGTCCTGTTCAACCCCGCGGCCGGTTCGTTGCTGCCCGAGGTCGTCGACGAAGACGACGTCGTCACGGCCAACAGTGCGATGTGGACCACCTCGGTCACCGCGCAGATCGCCCTGGCCCCGCTGGCCGGGTTCGTCATCGCCGCGTGGGGCGTCGAGGTCGCCTTCGCCGTCAACGCCGCCACCTTCGCCATCTCGGGGCTCCTGCTCATCGGACTGCAGGCCGGACGGACGCCCGCCGACATCGCCGTCCGAGGCTGGGCCGGCGTCCTCGCCGGCGTGCAGACCGTGCGAGCCGACCCGCTCCTGACGCGCCTGGCCATCGTGCAGGTCCTCGCATCGCTGTCCGCTGGGGCCACGAGCGGGCTGCTCGTCGTGCTCGCCGACCGATGGCTCGGCGTCGGTGCGGGCGGGTTCGGGACGCTGCTCGCGGCGATCGGAGCCGGAGCCGCGGCCGGCCCGCTCCTGTTGCGCCGCTTCATCACCGCCAGTGACAAGCGCTGGCTGTTCGGCCCCTTCGCCGTTCGCGGCGGCGTCGACCTCACCCTGGCCGCGGTCGCCAACCCCATCGTTGCCGGCGGCGCGCTCGTCGCGTACGGCATGTCGACGAGCACTGGCATGGTCGCCTACCAGTCCACCCTCCAGACGCTCGTGCCCGCCGAAACCCGCGGGCGGGCGTTCGCGTTCTACGACGTGTTGTGGAACTCGGCCCGTCTGCTGTCCCTCGCTGTCGGCGGCGTGCTCGTCGACATCATCGACATCCGGCTCGTCTACGTCGTGTCCGCCGGACTCCTCTTCGCCGCAGCAGCCGTCGGGCTCACCACCCACATCCCGACCCAGCCCGGAACCGATGACTGACCCCGGACGTGCCAAAGTGGGACTCACCCGCTTGCCGATACGAGGCAGAACCCGGAGACTCCGGCTCGGCTCAGATCCGTCTAGGCCCTTGCCACTCGCCGAACGCCGAGCATCCCTCCGGACAAGGCGTCGGTCCTGGCTGCTGCGATGATCCCGCCTTGAACATGCCCGCGCTGGGCGTCCACGCTCGAGCCTAAGACGATTGAACAGTCGGGTGTCATGTCGGCGGGACCGGACATCAAAGCGCCTCCTACCGCTCAGCCATAAACAGATGGGGCATGTCACCGAGGTGCCGATTGGGGGCGCCCGAACTTCCGGGGGAAGGACGCAGTGTCAACCTCTGTTCCCTGCGTGCTGCAGAACTCGAGCGGGAGCTGATGCCGCTCAGCCCGCCAGGAGCTGGGCCGCCAGGATCTTCGCGATCATCGCCACGGGGAAAACCATGGCGTAGCCGAGGTTGACCCGGTCGTCGCCCCGCGTCCGGTCGTCGGCGAAGGCCAGCACGGCGGGCTGGGTCTGGAGCCCGGCGAGCAGACCTGCGGCGCCGGGAGGTGCCATCCCCGCGACGCGGGCCGCGAGCCACCCGCCCGCCGCGACCACCACGGTGGTGGCTGCTCCGAGCGCCACCACCTCGACGCCGGAGAGCGACGCCACCTCGTCGGCGAACGCCGCGCCCGACGTCGTCCCCACCGTCGCGAAGAACAGCAGCGCGCCGAACTGGCGGAGGACCGCACCGACGCCGTAGGGGAGCGTCCAGGTGACCCGGCCGGTGCGGCCGAGCGCGCCGAGGAGGAGGCCGACGACGAGCGGACCGCCGGCGGCCCCGAGGCGCAGGTCGCCGCCGGGGAGGGGGAGAGGGATCTCGCCGACGAGCAAACCGAGCCCGATCCCGATGCCGAGCGTGGCGCCGTCGACCTCGGCGAGCCCCCGCTCGCTGTCGCCGAGGAACGCCGCGACCTCGTCGAGCCGGTCCCTCGACGCGACGACGCGGACGCGGTCGCCCGGGCGGAGGACCAGCGCCGGGTCGGCGACGAGGTCCGCGTCGCCGCGGCGGACGCGCGTGATGACCGCACCGAACCGCCCCACCAGGTCGAGGGACCCGATCGATCGACCGGTGGCGCGCCGGTCCGACACCGCGATGCGTCGGTAGTCGAGCGTGCGACGGTCGAGAGGCAGGTGGATGTCGGCGCGCGGGCCGAGGGCGAGAACGAGGGCGCGCAGCTGCTCGTCGTGGCCGATGGCGACGACCAGGTCGCCCCGACGAGGACGGACGTCGTCGCTGCCGATGTGGATCCGCCCGCCGATCCGGACCCGCCCGAAGGCGACCCCCGGGATGCGCTCGCGCAGCTCGCCGAGGGACGGCACCTCGTCGCGGTCGACCCGGAGCGTCCATGCGACGACCGCGCCGGGACCCGCGTCGGGGCGGTGGCGGCGCAGCGTCAGCTGGGCGGCGACGAGCATGACGACGACACCGAGCGGATACGTCAGCGAGTACCCGACGGTGGCCGAGGGGTCGCCCGGTCGCAGCTGCTCGGTCGCGGCGGCGAGTGCCGGCGTGTTGGTCGTCGCCCCGGCGAACAACCCCGCTCGGCCGCCGGGGGCGAGGTCGAGGAGCTCGCCCCCGGCCCATGCCGCCCCTGCCGCGGTCGTGACGACGACGGCGACGACCGCGCCCGCCGCGAGGCTCCGGCGGTCGGCGGCGACCCGGAGCGAGGGGCCGGCGTCGAGCCCGACCAGGTAGGTGAAGAAGACCAGGCCGATGGTGAGGACCACCGGTGGCACGACCAGGCGCTCGTCGTAGGCCGAGGCGGCCAAGCCCACGAAGAGCGCAGCGGCGGGGCCGAGGGAGAAGCCCGCGACCCGCAGGGCGCCGAGGAGCCCGCCGGCGCCGACGACGAGGGCGAGCAGCAGGACGGGGTTGTCGGCGAGCAGGTCGACCACGGCGCCTCCACCGGTGACCGGCGCGGATCGCCGGCTGCCGACAGTGTGGACCGGCGTTACGCTCGACCGCGTGACGATCCACCGCGCCCCCGGCGGATCCCCGCGACGGCGGCGAGCTGCCGTCGCCCTCGTCGTGGCGATCTGCGCGTCCGTCCTCACCGGGCCGCCCGCCGGCGCCGCGTTCCCCGACGTGCCCCCGGGCGCGTTCTACTCGGACGGCGTGGCGTGGCTGGAGGCGGCGGGTCACACCACCGGCGTCGGATCGACCGGCCTGTTCCTCCCGGACCGAGTCGTGACCCGGGCCGAGGCGGCGACGTTCCTGTGGCGGATCGAGGGGTCGCCGCCGGCACCGCTGTCGGGCTTCGCCGACGTTCCCACGGGGGCCTACTACGCCCGTGCCGTCGGCTGGCTGCGCCAGGCCGGTCTCACGACCGGCGTCGGCGGGTCCAACCTCTACGCCCCGAACGCCCCGGTGACGCGGGCCGAGCTGACGACGCTGCTGTGGCGCCACGCCGAACGTCCGGCCGGATCGCCCACGCCCTTCCCCGACGTCCAGCCGCGCGCCTTCTACACCCAGGCCGTCGAGTGGATGGTGCAGACGCGCCTCACCACGGGCGTCGGCTGCACCGGCCTGTTCCAGCCCCACGCCGGGCTCACCCGCGGCACGCTCGCCACGTTCCTCCACCGCTACGCAGGGCTCGTCGGCATCCGGCCCGGCGGCTACACGCCACCGCCCCCGGCACGCTGCGCGCCGTCGATCTCGGTCACCACCGTGATGAGCGGGTTGCAGGTGCCGTGGGGCGTCGACACCGCACCGGACGACACCCTCGTCGTCACCGAGCGACCGGGCCGTCTGCGGGTCCGGCTGCCGAACGGCGTGCAGCGGCAGCTGGCGGCGAACTTCGGCGATCTGCGGGTCTCCGGTGAGACCGGCCTCATGGGCGTCGTCGTCGATCCCGACTTCGCGACCAACCGCCGCATCTACACGTGCCAGGGGCACACGAGCGGCGACGTCCGCGTCTACCCGTGGACGATCGACCCCGGCTGGACCACGGCCACCCGCCAGCCGGTGCTCGTGTCGGGCATGCCGGGCAGCTCGAGCGGCCGCCACGGCGGCTGCCAGCTCGAGATCGCCCCCGACGGGCGCCTCCTCATCGGCACCGGCGACGCGGCGCAGGGCACGAACCCCCAGGACGTGACGTCCCTCGGCGGCAAGGTGCTGCGCGTCGATCGAGCCACCGGCGAGGGGGCGGCGGGCAACCCGTTCCTCGGCAGCGCCAACGCCGACACCCGGCGCATCTACACCTACGGCCATCGCAACGTGCAGGGCCTCGCGCTGCGCCCCGGGTCCGGTCAGATCTTCTCGGTGGAGCACGGCCCCACCCGCGACGACGAGATCAACCTGCTCCAGGCCGGCGTCAACTACGGCTGGAACCCGGTCCCCGGCTACAACGAGAGCGTGCCGATGACCCACGCCGGGGCGCGGCCCGCGGTCTGGTCGTCGGGAGCTCTGACGCTCGCCACCTCCGGCGCCGACTTCCTGCGCGGCTCCCGCTGGGGGAGCTGGGGGGTCGGTTGGCCGTCGCCTCGCTGAAGGACAGCACGCTGCGGCTCTTCACGTTCGCCCCCGACGGTCGTGTCGTCGGGCAGGAGATCGTGCCCCAGCTGAACGGCACGTTCGGCCGCTTGAGGGCGGTCGACCAGGCGCCCGACGGCAGCCTCTACGTGACGACCTCCAACGGCAGCGGCGACCGGGTGCTCCGCATCACCGCCGGCTGACGATCAGCTCCCGCCCGCGAGCACGTCCTCGCACCAGTCGAAGCTGCCGTCCTCCTGGCGACCGCCGCAGCTGCGGCCGAACTCCTCGTACTCGGAGCCGACGGGCGACTCCATGTAGAGGTCGTCGCACGCCGCGCCGTCACCGGCCTCGCACTCCTCCCACAGCACGTCGAGCGACGGATCGTCGCCGTAGGTGTCGGGGAGCGCCGCCGCGTCGTCCGTGGAGCCGGAGCCCTCGTCGGCGGAGCTGTCGCTCTGGTCGCTGCCGGCGCGCGCTTCGCAGGTGCCGCCGCCCTCGGCGGGGAGCGTGTCGCCGCAGGTCTCCGCGATCCGCTCCTCCTCCGAGTCGATGGGGGAGGACCACCACAGGTCGTCGCAGGCGCCCATGTCGCCGCCCTGGCAGGCGTCGACGAGATCCCCGAGGTCGGTCGTCTCGATGGGGCCGCCGATCTCCTCGAACATCTCGGTGGACGAACCGAACAGAGCATCCTCGTCGAGCCCGAGCTCACCGAACATCGACTCGAACTGCTCCTCGAACCACTGCGCGAGCGACCCGTCCTCGGCGGAGTCGATCAGTCGCTCGATGTGCTCGCGGTCGATGACCCGCATCACGGCGAGGACGACCTCGGAGTACGAGCGGACGGGGGCCACGTACCAGCCGCCCGGGCCCTCGGCGACGACGAGGCCGACCTCGTCCATCTCGTCGAGCATCGCCTGGACGTCGCCGATCGGCGTGTCCGTGAGGTCGATCGAGGACTCCGGCGCGTCGGCGGTGCAGACCTCCTCGGTCTCGCCGTCGACGGTGATGACGGTGCAGTCCCCGTCGAAGGACATCGAGACCTCTTCGCCGTCGGCGGTGGCACGCAGCGAGAAGGTGGCCGCGGTGACCACCGCGAACCCGTCGCGCTCGACGATGTCGTAGTCGAGGTCCTCGATCTCGATGTCGAGGCCGGCCTCGGCCACCATCTCGTCGATCGCGGCCTGTCCCTCGTCGAGGAACATCGGGGCGTAGCGCTGGAGCGCGCTGGCCTCGTCGGGGTGGAGCCGGGCGATCATGCCCTCGAGGTCGAGGTCGGCGATCGACGCCATGAGGCCGTCGACGGCCTCCTCGGGGGAGTCGGCGCCGATCGGCTGCACGGCCTCGTCGGGCGGCGGCAGCTGCACTCCGGCATCGGCGCGGGCGGCCTCGGCGATCGTGTAGGTGCCGCTGACGTACCAGCGTCCGTCCTCGCGGACGGCGGTGATCATCACGTCCTCGAACCCCTCGCGGGCCGGCTCGCTGTCGAGCTCGGACATGTCCTCGCCCTCGAGGGCGCGCTCCTCGAGCAGGGACCCGACGGGCAGCTCCTCGCCCTGGAGGCTCGCGACCATCGTGCCGGAGGCGAACACGTTCACGACGTCCTCGGCTGCCTCCTCGGTGCGCAGCTCGAGGTCCTCGACCTCGAGGTCGATCCCGCCGACGTCGGACGTGTCGAGCGACTCGTCGAGCACGCCCCAGCGTCGGAGGTGGTCGACGCCCTCGAGCATCGGGTCGACGAAGGTGCGCCGCTCACCCGGCAGGACGATCTCGGCCATGCCGACGAGGTCCTCGTCGGCCATCGAGTCGAACAAGCCCGACACCGCGGCCTCGGGGCTGTCCGCACCGCCGTCGGCGCTGGCCAGCTGGGTGACGGCGAACGCGCCGGCGGCGACGACGAGCACGGCCGCGGCCACCCCGCCGAGGAGCTTGCGTCGGCCCCCACCGCCGTCGGGCGCGGCGTCGGTGGCGAGCGGTGCCGGCTCGGCGGGGGACGCAGGTGCGTCCGCGGGGGTGGTCGCCACGAGCGGCGCCGTGTGCTCCGTCCACTGGGCGCCGTCCCAGTAGCGCTGGGTCCCCTCCGCGTTGGGGTCGGGGTACCAGCCGGCGGGGGTGGTCATCGCTGCGCTCTCCGGTGGTCGTCGACGGGGTCGGGCGGAGTGCGCGCCTGGAGGAGCTCGTGTCCGCCAGAGCCGCTACCCGCTCGGTCGGGCCAGAGTAGTTCGACCAGCGCGGTCAGGACGAGGAGCGCGCCGCCGGCCACTGCGAGCGTGCGCCCATCGCCGAGCGGCAGCGCCACGTCCCGGGTGGCGGCGACCCCGCCGACGACGTAGGCCGCCGCGGCGAGGGAGCTGACGTGCGCCACGACGTGTCGACCGGCCCAGCGGGCGAGCGCGGTGAGCGCGACGGCGAGCGGCACGACGACCACGGGCGCGACCATCCACGGCTCGAGCAGCTCGAGGCGGTGAGCCACCTCCCGCAGCTCGTAGGCGTTGAGGGTGCGCTCGCCGCTGTGCACCCACGGGCGGAACGTGGCGACGAGGAGCAGGGCGCTCGCCCCGAGGTGGAGGACCCCGGTCTGCCCGCGCAGCGCCCTCGTCGCCGACCTCACCATCCCCGCAGTGAACCACGCCCGCCCAGCCCCGCGGCCGCACCACTGGTCCCGACCGTGGCAGGTCGGGACCAAAATGCCCTGGAAGCGGTTCCAGCATCCGCGGTTCGATCGGTGTTACCGTCGACACGTGGGTGGAACCGCTTCCACTCGTCGCGACCGTGGGGGCCGCATGGTGACGATCCGAGAGGTGGCAGCGCACGCAGGTGTCGGCGCCGGCACCGTCTCGCGCGTCCTCAACGACAGCGGCCACGTCAGCCCCGCCACGCGGGCCCGGGTTCTCGACGCCATCGAGGCGCTCCACTACCGGCCGAACCCGCTCGCCCGGGGCCTGTCCCGCGGCCGCGGCCAGACGATCGGCGTCATCGTCCCGTTCTTCACCCAGGCGTCGGCGATCGAGCGGCTCCGCGGCGTGGTGGCCGCGCTCGACGGGAGCCCCTACGACCTCGTCCTCTTCGACGTCGAGTCGCCCACCCACCGAGCCGAGCACATGGCCACCCTCACCCGCCAGCGCGCCGACGGGCTCCTCGTCATGACGCTCCCCGTGCGCGCCGACGACCTCCACCGCCTGGCCGACACCGGCATGGCGATCGTGCTGGTCGACTCCAGCCACGACGGCTTCCCGGCCGTCGTCACCGACGACGTCGCCGGCGGACGCATGGCCGCCGAGCACCTGCTGGCCCTCGGCCACCGCGACATCGGCTTCATCGGCGACGCGCCGGACAACCCGTTCGGCTTCACCTCCTCGGCGCAGCGGGAGCTCGGCTTCCGCCAGGCGCACGACGACGCCGAGCGCGTCGTCCGCGAGGACCTCGTGCACCACGGCGCGCACCAGCGCGACGTGGGCTACGCACTCGCCGGCCGCATGCTGGCCGGCGACGAACCCCCCACCGCCATCGTCTGCTGCTCGGACATGCAGGCGGTCGGTGCGATGGAGGCCGCCCGCGACACCGGGCTCTCCGTCCCCGACGACGTGTCGGTCGTGGGGTTCGACGACATCGAGCTCGCAGCCCACGTCGGGCTCACCACGGTGCGGCAGCCGCTGTACCGCAGCGGTGAGCTCGGCGCTCGGCTGCTACTCGAGGCACTCGGGGCACATCCCCCCGAGCCCGGTGTCCACGAGCTCGACCTCGAGCTCGTGACCCGGACCAGTACGGCTCCGCCGGGCGTCCGGCGGTGAGGGTGACAGGAGGTCGGGCGTGCACCGACGACCCCGGTCCCCTCGGGCCGGACGACCAACGAGAGACAAGGGGAGACACATGAAGCGACTGTTGCGACTGCTTGCGTACGCCGTCCTCTTCACCGGGGTCCTCGCCGCGTGCGGCGACGACGACGGTGACGATGCCGGCGGCGGCGGTGACACCAACGGCGGTGGATCGTCGGAGATCGACACGAGCATGCTCGCGGCGGTCGACGACGCCTGGCCGGCCGAGGCCGAGGAGGTCGAGGTCGAGCCGGTCGCGGAGTCGGAGAACACCGGCACCGTCAGCGTCTTCGGGGCCATGGAGCCCGAGGAGGCCGAGGCTCTGCAGACGATCATCGACGACATGATCAACGCCGACGCCGAGTACACCGCCGAGCTGGAGCCGTCCTCGGAGTTCGAGGAGCAGGCTCAGATCCGCGTCGAGGGCGGGAACCCGTCCGACGTGATGCTCTACCCGCAGCCGGGCGCGGTCATCGAGCTCGCCCGCTCCGGTGACGCCGTGGCCCTCGAGGACCTCGGCTTCGACATCGACGAGCTGAACGACCGGTTCGGCGAGTACTTCATGTCGCTCGGCGAGTACAACGGCAAGCACTACGGCCTGCCCACCAACATCAACCTGAAGTCGATGGTGTGGTACCCGGTCGACGACTTCGAGGAGGCCGGCTACGAGGTGCCCGAGACCTGGGACGACCTCATCGCCCTCTCCGACCAGATCGTCGAGGACGGCGGCACGCCGTGGTGCATCGGCTTCGAGTCGGGCGGCGCCACCGGTTGGCCGGCGACCGACTGGATGGAGGACATCATGCTCCGCACCGCGGGGCCCGACGCCTACGACCAGTGGGTGGCAGGTGAGCTGTCCTTCGACAGCGAGGAGGTGAGCCGGGCGGCCGAGCTGTTCGGCGAGATCCTCTTCACCGACGGCTACGTCCTCGGCGGTGCCGAGAACACCACCAGCCTCGCCTTCGGCGACGCGCCGGCTCCGATGTTCGACGAGGAGCCGGGGTGCTACCTGCACCGCCAGGCCAGCTTCATCAACGCGTTCTTCCCGGAGGACGCCGAGGCCGGCACGGACTACGACTGGTTCCCCTTCCCGCCCATCGACCAGGAGGGCACCCTCTTCGCCGGTGAGCTGGCGGTGGCGTTCCGCAACGCCCCCGAGGTCCGCGAGTTCCTCGACGCCTTCTCGGGCACCGAGGTCCAGTGCGAGCAGGGTGCCGTCCAGGCCAGCTCGCGCATCTCGCCGAACATCGAGGTCGGCGCCGACTGCTACGCCAACGACCTGCTGGCCGGGGCCGCTGACGTCTTGACGACCGCCCTCGAGGAGGGCAACGGTCGCTTCGACGCCTCCGACCTCATGCCGGCTGCGGTCGGCTCCAACGCGTTCTGGACCGCGATGATCCAGTTCGTGCAGCAGTAGTTCCCTCGAGAGTTGGAGGAGCGGGCCGACGGCGGCCCGCTCCTCTAACCTCACTGCCAGCCGACCCGGACGAGGGGGGTAGATGGCCGAGACCACCGGTCAGGAACGCAGGGGGACCGAGGGGGGGGACGCCGACGACGCCGTCGACGAGCCCGTTCCCTCCACGCCCATCATCGAGGTCGGCGGTCCACCGCTCGCGGCGGGGCCCGGCGCAGCGACGCACCTCGCGCGGGCGGCCATCGCCGTCGTCGTGCTCGTGCTGCTCTTCGTCGGCACGCTCGCCACGATCGAGCTGCTGAGCGACCAGGAGGCCAACCGCTTCACCGTCGTCGGCGTGGCGCTGCTCGTCGGCGTCGTCGGGGTGTTCGCCGTCTACTGGATGATGGACACGGCGGTCGACTGGCTGCCGCGCGACTGGCGAGAGACGGTGCGCCCGTACGTCTTCATCGCCCCGGCGATGCTCGCGCTCGGCGTCTTCCTCATCTATCCGGTCTTCAACACGCTGTACCTGAGCCTGCGCGACTCGCGGGGTGAGTCGTGGGTGGGGCTCGAGAACTTCGAGTTCGTCTTCACCGACGACTCCATGCTCCGGTCGATCCGCAACTCCCTCGGCTGGATCATCATCGTGCCGCTCGTCGCGGTCACGATCGGCCTGATCTTCGCCACGCTGGCCGATCGCCTCCCGCGGGGCGAGGCCGCCGCCAAGTCGCTGATCTTCCTCCCGATGGCGATCTCGTTCGTGGGCGCAGCCGTCGTGTGGCAGTTCGTCTACAACTTCCGACCCCAGGGCTTCGGCTCGAACATCGGGTTGATGAACGCCCTCTGGGGGATGTTCGGCAACGATCCCGTGGCCTGGCTCAGCCAGAAACCGTGGAACAACCTCATGTTGATGATGATCATGGTCTGGATGCAGACCGGCTTCGCCATGGTCGTCCTCTCCGCTGCGATCAAGGCGGTGCCCGACGAGATCAAGGAGGCGGCCCGCATCGACGGGGCCAACGAGCTCCAGGTCTTCCGTCGGATCGTCGTGCCGAGCATCCTCCCGACGATCGTCGTCGTCACCACCTACATGGTCATCAACGCCCTGAAGGTGTTCGACATCGTCTTCGTGATGGGCAGCGCCGAGGCGAACGGCACCGAGGTCATCGCCGAGCGGATGATCCGCTGGTTCTTCCTCGGCAACCACAGCGGTCGGGGCGCCGCCATCGCCGTCATCCTCTTCGTGGCGGTCGTGCCGGTGATGATCTGGAACATCAAGCAGTTCCGCGCGCAGGAGGCCATGCGATGAGCACCGTCGATGCCGTCGACACCGTCGAGCCCCTCGCCGAGGACGCCGTCCCGCCGACCGGCAGGCGGAAGCGCCGCAGCTCGTCACCCCTGGGCGAGCGGCGCGGCACGCCGCTCGTCGTCATCGCCGTGGTCGCGATGGTCGTCCTGTGGTCCATCCCGACGGTCGGGGTGCTCATCTCGTCGTTCCGTCCCGCGGCCGACGTCAACTCCTCGGGCTGGTGGACCGTCCTCACGAGCTTCTGGCAGCCCGACGAGTGGACCCTCGACAACTACTCCACCGCGCTGGAGAGCCGGGGCTTCGGCAACGCCTTCATGAACAGCTTGGCGGTGGCGATCCCGTCGACGATCATCCCGATCACGATCGCCGCGTTCGCGGCGTACGCCTTCTCCTGGATGGAGTTCAAGGGCCGCCAGGTGATGTTCGTGATGGTGGTCGGCCTGATGGTCGTGCCCCTCCAGATGGCGCTGATCCCCGTGCTCCGCCTCTACACCGGCGGCGCGGCGATCGGTCCGGTGCCGCTCTTCCCGGACCTCGACCTCGGCGGCACGTTCCTCGGCATCTGGTTGGCCCACACCGCGTTCGGCCTGCCGCTCGCCACGTACCTGCTGCGCAACTACATCGGGTCCCTGCCGTCCTCGATCATCGAGTCGGCGAAGATCGACGGTGCCGACCACTTCACGATCTTCTGGCGCCTCATCGTCCCGCTGTCGGTCCCGGCCCTCGCCGCGTTCGCCATCTTCCAGTTCATGTGGGTCTGGAACGACCTGCTCGTCGCCTACGTGTTCCTCGGCGGCACGCGCTCCAACCGGGTGCTCACGCTGGCCCTGCAGGAGCTCGCCGGCTCGCGCGGCCAGAACTGGCACCTGCTCACCTCGGCGGCGTTCATCTCGATGAGCCTCCCGCTCGTCGTGTTCTTCTCGCTCCAGCGCTACTTCGTGCGCGGCCTCACCGCCGGGTCGGTCAAGGGGTGACGGCGGCGGACGAGCCCCGCCCGCCGATCCCGACCTTCCCCGACGGCTTCCTCTGGGGTGCCGCGACCTCGTCGTACCAGATCGAGGGCGGCGTCGACCTCGACGGGCGCGGGCCGTCCATCTGGGACACCTTCGCCCGGCGGCCCGGCGCGATCGCCGACGGGACCGACGGCTCGGTGGCGGTCGAGCACCGCACGAGGATGCGCGACGACGTGCGGCTGATGGCCGAGCTCGGGTTGGGTGCCTACCGGTTCTCGATCGCGTGGCCCCGGGTGCAGCCCGAGGGCAAGGGCGCGGTGTCGACCTCGGGGCTCGACTTCTACCGCGACCTCGTCGAGGCCCTGCTCGAGGTGGGGATCGTCCCCGTCGCCACGCTCTACCACTGGGACCTGCCCCAGGCGCTGGAGGACGCCGGCGGCTGGCCGGCGCGCGACACCGCCGGTCGCTTCGCCGACTACGCCGAGGTGGTCGGCGACGCCCTCGGCGACCGCGTCGCTCGGTGGTCGACCGTGAACGAGCCCTGGTGCTCGGCCATGCTGGGCTACGCAGCTGGCGTGCACGCCCCCGGCCGCACCGATCCCGCCGCCGCGGTCGCGGCGGCGCACCACCTGCTGCTCGGCCACGGCATGGGGGTCGACGCCCTCCGGGCCACGGTCACGGCCGCTGACCCGGAGATCGGCATCACCCTCAACCCGTACCCGGTGCACCCGGCCGGGGAGTCGGAGCTCGATCGCGACGCGGCGCGCCGCGTCGACGGCATCGCCAACCGCATCTGGTACGACCCGATCCTGCGGGGCGCGTACCCCGAGGACGTGCTCGACGACCTGCGCGCCGTGTCCGACCTGGCGCACATCCGCGACGGCGACCTCGACGTCATCAGCCGGCCCATCGACGCCATGGGCCTCAACTACTACCGCCGCCACCACGTGCGGCACCGCCGGGGTGCTTCGGCCTCCCCGTCGCCGTGGCCCGGCTCGCCCGACGTCGAGGCCGTCGACCCCGGCCGCCCGGTCACGGATCTGGGGTGGGCCATCGAGCCCGACGGGCTCACGGAGACGCTGGTGGACCTGTGGCGCGACTACGACGCCCCGCCCCTCTACGTCCACGAGAACGGCGCGGCGTTCGCCGACGTCGTCGGCCCGGACGGCATCGTGCACGACGCCGACCGCATCGACTTCCTCGACGGGCACCTGCGGGCCTGCGCCGCGGCGATCGACGAGGGCGTCGACCTCCGCGGCTACTTCGCCTGGTCGCTGCTCGACAACTACGAGTGGGCCGAGGGGTACCGCAAGCGCTTCGGCGTCGTCCACGTCGACTACGACACCCAGGTGCGCACCCCGAAGGACAGCGGCCGCTGGTACGCCGAGGTCCTGCGCACCTCTCGCGAGGCGGCGCGACGGTCCGGGGGTTGACGCCACCGCCGCACGGTTAGCGTCAGGAGATGGCCGAGCTTCGTGACGACCCGCGCTGGTGGACCGAGGCGGTCGTCTACCAGATCTACCCCCGCTCCTTCCGTGACGGGAACGGCGACGGCATCGGGGACCTGCCCGGCATCATCGAGGGGCTCGACCACGTCGCCGAGCTCGGCGTCGACGCCATCTGGCTGTCGCCGATCTATCGCTCGCCGATGGCCGACTTCGGCTACGACGTGGCCGACCACACCGACGTCGACCCCGTCTTCGGCACGCTCGACGACGCCGACCGCCTGATCGCCCGGGCCCACGAGCTCGGCCTGCGGGTGCTGCTCGACTGGGTGCCCAACCACACCTCGGACCAGCACCCCTGGTTCCAGGCGTCGCGCTCGTCGCGGGACGACCCTCGGCGCGACTGGTACGTGTGGCGCGACCCGGCTCCCGACGGCGGTCCGCCCAACAACTGGATCTCCGCCTTCAAGGGCGTCCCCGCCTGGACGCTCGACGAGGCCACCGGCCAGTACTACCTGCACTCGTTCCTCGCGGAGCAGCCCGACCTCAACTGGTCGAACCCCGAGGTCGAGGCGGCGATGCACGACACGCTGCGGTTCTGGCTCGACCGTGGCGTGGACGGCTTCCGCGCCGACGTCGTGCACCTGATCGGCAAGGGCGAGGAGCTGGCCGACCTGCCCGAGCGCAAGGCCTCCAACCTCGTCGTCAGCATCGACGAGCCCTTCACCCACGAGCTGCTGCGGCGCATCCGGGCCCTCCTCGACAGCTACCCGCAGCACCCGATGATGGTGGGGGAGGTCTACCTCCTGAAGCCCGGCCAGACCGTCGGCTACCTCGGCGACGACGACGAGCTGCACCTCACGTTCGACTTCCGCACGCTGCACACCGCCTGGGACGCCGGGGCCCTGCGCTCGGTGATCACGACGGTGCAGTCGGAGTTCGCCCCGCCGCTGTGGCCCACCTGGGTGCTCTCGAACCACGACCGACCCCGGCACCGCAGCCGGTACGGCTCGCTCGAGCGGGCCCGCGCCGCGGCGGTGCTGACGGCCACCGTGCGGGGCACGCCGTTCATCTACGCAGGGGAGGAGCTCGGGCTCGAGGACGCGGAGATCCCCGCCGACCGTGTCGTCGACCCCGACGGCCGCGACGGCGAGCGGGCCCCCATCCCGTGGACGACCGAGCCGGACCACGGCTGGGGTCCCGACCCCTGGTTGCCCTTCCCTCCCGACTCCGGCGACCTCTCGGTCGAGGCCCAGGTCGCCGACCCGAGGTCCACCCTCCACCTGTACCGGGAGCTGCTCGGCCTCCGCCGAGCCGAGGCGACGTTGCGGCGCGGGACGATGCACGTCCTCGGCCCCGATCCCGAGCGCCCCGAGGTGCTCGAGCTCCATCGGCAGCTGGAGGGCGAGACGATCGCTGTCGCCGTGAACCTGGGCGAGGGCCCGGTGACGATCGAGCGGCCCGGCACCCTCCTCGCCTCCAGCCGCCCCGAACGGGAGCGAGACGTCGACTTCGACGGTCACCTCGACGTCGACGAGGCGGTCGTCGTCCGCACCACCTGACGGGACCCTTGCGCGACCCTCGACTCGGGGGAAGACTCACCACGCCGAGCGATCGGCGTCCGGGGGGACCGACAAGGGGACAACCAGGGGAGGAAGCAGATGAGGTTCGTGACGCGCGTGCGCGCCCTCGCCGCCGTGCTCGGAGTGGTCGCGGCCACCGTGGCGGTGGCAGCCGGTCCGGTCGACGCACAGGCGGCCGGCGACGGCCCGGTGCCGGGGGAACCGTGGGTCGTGACGCTCGGCGACTCGGCGATCTCGGGTGAGGCCGGACGCTGGGCGGGCAACACCAACCAGGCGTCGAGCCGCGTCGACGCCGGCGGAGCCGGTGCGTACGACGAAGGCCAGGGGAGCGAGCCGATCCCTGGCTGCCACCGGTCGACGGCGGCCGAGGCCCACATCGGCGTCGACGCGTCGGGCGACCCCGTGCGGTCGCTGAACCTGGCGTGCTCCGGGGCTCGCACCTACTCCTTCGTCAGCGACTCCGGCGACTGGAAGCCGGGGCTCGACTTCCACAACCAAGGGGGGCGCAAGGGTCAGGCGCAGATGCTGCAGGAGTTCGCGTCGACCCACGACGTCGAGGCGGTCACCGTGCTCATCGGCGCCAACAACTTCGGGTTCCGCGACATCGTCGTCCAGTGCGTCGCCAACTGGCTGACGTCGCCGTCGTGGTGGAAGAACTACTGCCACGACGACGCGTCGATCAGGAACCGGTTCACCGCGAGCGCCGTCGAGGCCCGCACGAACGAGGTGGCCGGCGCGATCGCCAACGTGCGCCAGGCGATGACGAACGCCGGCTACACCGACGGCGACTACACGATCATCGTCCAGACGTACTCCTCGCCGGTCCCTCGTGGCTCGCAGTTCCGCTACCCGGAGTCGGGGTGGACCCGCCAGTCGATCGGTGGGTGCGGCATCTGGAACCGCGACGCCGACTGGGCGAACGACACGGCGGTCGTGAGGATGAACCAGGCGGCTCGGAACGGGGCGGCGCGCAGCGGCGCACCGAACATCGTCGTGCTCGAGATGAAGGACGCGCTCAACGGACGCCGCCTGTGCGAGAACACGGTCGGCCTCCTCGAGGAACGGGGGATCGCCAGCTGGCAGTCCCCGGGGGCCGTCGACCAGACGGAGTGGGTGAGCCAGATCCGCACCGTGACGACCCTGGTGGGCCCGTACCAGCTGCAGGAGTCGCTGCACCCGAGCTGGTGGGGCCAGCTCGCCCTGCGCAACTGCCTGCGCCAGGCCTACGGCGACGGCGACGCGACCGTGAGGGGCGGGACCTGCGTCCGCGGCAACGGGTTGAACGCACGCGGGGAGCCGAACATGGTGCTCCAATGAGGGGATGATCGACCTCACCCACCTCTTCGACCTCGACGGTCGGGTCGCGGTGGTCACCGGCGCGTCGTCGGGCCTGGGCGAGCGCTTCGCCCGGGTCCTGCACGCCGCCGGGGCCACCGTGGTCGTCGGCGCCCGTCGGGCGGACCGGCTCGACGCCCTCGCGGACGACCTCGGCGAGCGCGTCGTCGCCGTCCCGGTCGACGTGTCCACCCCGGACGGGCGTGAGGAGCTCGTCGACGCCGCGGTCGACCAGTGCGGGACGATCGACGTCCTGGTCAACAACGCCGGCATCGGTCGCACGGCCCCGGCCGAGGACGAGCCCCTCGACGACTGGTCCGACGTGCTCGAGGTCAACCTCACCGCGGTCTTCCACCTGAGCCAGCTGGCGGGCCGCACGATGCTCGAGTCGGGCGCCGGGTCGATCGTGAACGTGGCGTCGATCCTCGGCCTCGTCGCGTCGGCGCCCATCACGCAGGCGTCGTACGTGGCGAGCAAGGGTGGGGTGGTGGCCCTCACCAAGGAGCTCGGGTGCCAGTGGGCGCGGCGCGGCGCGGCGTGAGGGTCAACGCCCTCGCGCCGGGTTGGTTCCCGTCGGAGATGACCGACGAGTCGATGATGCGGGACGAGAGCTCGATGACGTTCATCCGCCGGAACTGCCCGGCCGGACGCGTGGGCGAGCCGCACGAGCTCGACGGGGCGCTGCTGTTCCTCGCGTCCGATGCCTCGACCTACCTGGCGGGACAGACCATCGCGGTCGACGGGGGGTGGACGGCGCGTTGAGCCTCCACCGCGGTCATCTCCCCCCGGACGCCGACGGGCCCGACGACGGCGAGGTCCACGTCGACCTCGCGTCCACCGCGGCGTTCCGCGTCGAGCACATCAGCAGCGGACGCGTCTCGACCCCTGTGGAGTTCCTCCAGCTCGGCGACGAGTGGGTGGTGGTGCTGGAGGGCTCGGCGATCCTCGAGATCGACGAGGAGCGCGTCGAGCTCGGCCCCGGCGACTGGGTGCTCGTGCCGGGCAGCCGCCCGCACCGGCTGCTGCGCGTCGAGCCGGGCACCCGGTGGCTCGCCGTGCACGGCACGACGCCACCGACGTAGCCACCGGTCAGCTGGTGGCGTCCGGCGACTCGAGGAGCTCGAGCGTGTAGCCGTCGGGGTCCTTCGCGAAGCCGACGACGGCGCCGCCGAGCTGCGGGACGGGCGCCGGCTCCCGCTCGATCGGGAGCCCCTCGGCGCGGATCCGGTCCGCGGCCGCCACCGGGTCGTCGAGGTACAGCACCAGCTTCACCGGCAGGTCGCGCGTCGTCGGGTCGGACCCGTCCGTGTAGCGCATGAGGACGACGGCCGCGCCCCGGCGTCCCCAGCCGACGACGGCCTCGTCCATGTGGGGGAGCTCGAAGGTCGTCAGCACCGTCATGCCGAGGACCCGGGTGTAGAAGTCGACGGATCGGTCGAGGTCGCTGACGGCGATCCCCACCGCGCCCATGTGGTTGGTCATCGCCCGATCATGGTCGATCGGGGGACCGGCGCGTCAGCCGGGCGAGATCGGCACGTAACCGACTGCTCACGTACAGGACGCGGTCGGGTAACCGCGCCGACCGATGCTGCCAGCATGAGCCGGAGCTGCAGCGACGAGGCCCGAGCACCCCACCGGCGTCGCCGGTCCGACGACGCCCGCCAGGTGGCCGACCTGCTGCGGGCCCAGATCCTCCAGGGGCTGCACGGCGAGGGCCCGCTGCCCATGGAGGACCACCTGGTGCGGGCCCACGGGGTGAGCCGCAACGCGGTGCGCGAGGCCCTCGACCTCCTGCGCGCCGAGGGACTCGTCGAGCGGCGTCAGGGGGCGGGGACGTTCGTCGTGGCCCGGAAGGCCATGCACGACTTCGACCGCCTGCGCTCGATCGCCGACTCCGTGCAGGCCACGGGGGAGCCGCGCTTCGAGACGATCACCGCACAGCTGCTGCCCGCACCCTCGACGGTCGCCACGGCCCTCGCCGTCGGCGACGGTGAGCCGGCGGTGCTCCTCGAGCGGCTGATGGTGGTCGACGGGACACCGCTGTCGATCCGCTCCAGCTGGATGCCGGGGTCCCTCGCCGAGCCCCTGCTCGGGTGCGAGCTCGACCGGCTGCACTACTACCGCCTGGTCCGGAGCGTCCTCGGGATCGAGCTGACCCGCGGGCACCTCGTCATCGAGGCCGTCGTGGCCGGCGCAGGAGCGGCGTCGTTGCTCGGTGTCCCCGACGGCGCTCCGCTCTTCCTCATGGAGCGCACGAGCTACCTCGCCGACGGCCGGCCGTTCGAGTTCGGCTTCACGCGCAGCCGGGCCGATCGCGTCGCGCTCGTCGCCGACATGCAGATCGCCGACACCGGTGATCCGTCCCCGTCGGGGAGGTGGCGGAACCGTCCGACCGGGACGGTCGACCCCACCGGGGACGGGGCGCCGCAGGCCGCGCAGCCGGCGTAACCGAGCGCACATCGGACCGACTCGCAGCGGTCATCGCTCGTCGGGATGCTCGGCACCACCCGTCTCGTCGAGAGGACAGGACATGCACACACCACCTGACCAGGAGGAGGTCGTCGCCGTCGCGCGCTCGATCGGCTTCCACCTGACCGAAGAGGATGCCCCGCTCTACCAGCGGGAGGTCGCGGCGCAGCTGGCCGCGATGGACCAGTTCCTCCAGGCCCGGATGCCGGAGCGCACCCTCCCGGTGACCTACGCGGCCCGCGAGCCCGGGTACCGACCCGGCGCCGACGAGGACCCGCTCAACGCCTGGATGTGGCGGTGCGAGATCGCGGGAGCGGACGACGGTCCGCTCGCCGGGCGGAAGGTCTCGTTCAAGGACCACGTCGCCGTCGCCGGGATCCCGATGACGATCGGAGCCCACGCGCTCGAGGGGTTCGTCCCCGACTTCGACGCCACGATCGTGACCCGCTCGCTCGCCGCCGGTGCCACGGTGACCGGCAAGAACGTGATGAACGGCTTGACCGGCGGCTTCGGCTTCGGTGGCGGCATCGGCGACTACGGCCGGACGAAGAACCCCCACGACCACGACCACGTGCCCGGCGGTTCGTCCGGAGGGTCGGCCGCCGCGGTGGCCGCCGGCGAGGTCGACATCTCCTTCGGCGGCGACCAGGGAGGCTCCATCCGCATCCCGGCCGCCTGGTCGGGGACGGTCGGGTTGAAGCCGACGTTCGGTCTCGTCTCCCACTTCGGGCTCGGGTTCGGTTCGGACCAGAGCATCGACTTCACCGGACCGATGTCGCGCACGATGGAGGACGCCGCCGCCGCCCTCGACGCGGTCGCCGGACACGACGGGCTCGATCCGCGCCAGGGGCGCGAGATCCCCGACGGCTACGACAGCCTCGCCACGCTCCACGACGGCGTGTCCGGGCTGCGGGTCGCCGTGCTCGACGAGGCCTTCATCGACAGCGAACCCGGCGTCCACGACGGCGTGATGGCGGCGGTCGAGGTGCTGGGCGAGGCCGGCGCCGTGATCTCCAAGGTCTCGATCCCCGAGCACCTCGTGGCCCCTGCCGTGCAGGCGGCGTTCGGCCCCGAGGGCTCGAAGGCCGTGTTCGACACCGGCTTCTACGGCCTCTTCGCGAAGAGCTACTACCCGGAGAACCTGCTCGCCGCCGTCAACCGCGTCTGGCAGGAGCAGCTCGACGTCATCAACCCCCGCACCAAGCTCAGCTACATCACCGCGGAGATGAGCAAGCGCCGGTTCCACGGGAGGGTGTACGCCAAGGCGCAGAACGTGCGAGCGGCGATCACCGCCGCCTACGACGCGGTGCTGGCCGAGGTGGACGTGCTCGTGATGCCGACGTGCATCACCACCGCCCCTCGGTACGACGCACCGACGAGCTGGGCCGCCGCCCTCGAGGAGAACCTGTCGATGGGCCGGGGCGCCGACCGGCATCCGTGGACGGCGAACACCCAGCCCTTCAACCTGACGGGTCACCCGGCCCTCGCGGTGCCCTGCGGGAAGAGCGACGGGCTGCCGGTGAGCATGCAGCTCGTGGGCCGTCCCCTGGACGACGCGCTCCTGCTCCGCGCCGGCTACGCCTACCAGCAGTCGGTCGACTGGACGGAGGTCATCGGCCTCGGCCGCTGACGCGCCACCAGGCGCGCTCGACCGCGGACCGCCGACCTGACGGCGGCCCGCGGCGGGCAGCGAACCCAGCCCCCGCACGCACGACGCACGGGTCGTGGGGCGGGGGCTGGTGCGCGTCCGGGACCTCGGCGGGTGGAGCTGGCGGACCGGCACCGACGTGGAGGGGCGGGCGGCGAAACACCGCTGTTCCCCTTGCGCGTCGGGCCCTGCGCCTGCGCGGAGGTGGCGTAACCGGCCGCTCACACCACGGTCGTCGCCGGGAAACCGAGCCTCGTCATCGTGCCCACATCCAGCACCGGGACCCGTCCCGCGACGACAGGAGAGAGGCACAATGACGACCACCCACGAGGAGCGGCGCTCCGACCTCGAGCTCATGCAGGCCCAGCTCGACGCCGACCGGCGTGCGGCCGTCCCCGCCCTCGACGTCCGGGGGTTGAGCACGACCTTCCGGACCCGCGGCGGCGGGTTGACCGCGGTCAACGACGTGTCGTTCCGACTCGGCAAGGGTCGTGTCCTCGCCGTCATCGGCGAGTCGGGGAGCGGCAAGAGCGCGATGCTCCGGTCGATCCTCGGGATCCAGCCGGCATCGGCCCAGATCACCGGCGAGGTGTACCTCGACGGCACGAGCCTGCTCGACCTCCCCGCCAAGGCCCGGGCCGCCACGCGGGGCCGCGACGTGTCGATGGTCTTCCAGGACCCGCTGACCGCGCTCGACCCCGTGTACACGATCGAGGCCCAGCTGGTGGAGACGCTCCGCCGCCACCTCGGCCTCTCGAGGGCCCAGGCCCGACGGCAGGCGGTCGAGCTGCTCGACCGGGTCCAGATCCCCTCGCCCGCGGAGCGGGTGAAGGCGTACCCGTTCGAGCTGAGCGGCGGCATGCGCCAGCGCGTCGTCATCGCCATGGCGCTCGCGTGCAACCCCAAGGTGCTGCTCGCCGACGAGCCCACCACCGCCCTCGACGTCACCGTGCAGGCCCGCATCCTCGACCTCTTCCGTGAGATCCAGGCGGAGAGCGACATGGGCGTCGTCATCGTCACCCACGACCTCGCGGTCGCCGCCGAGGTCGCTGACGACGTGGTCGTCATGTACGCCGGCCGCGTGGTCGAGCAGGGGCCGGCCGAGGAGGTCCTGCTCGCCCCCGAGCACCCCTACACACGCGGTCTGCTCGAGGCCAACGTCCGACCGGGGCAGCGCACACGGCCCCGGGCCATCCCCGGGTCGCCGCCGAGCCTGGCCCGACTCCCCGAGGGCTGCGCCTTCGCCCCGCGCTGCGACGCCGCCACCGAGGAGTGCTGGGACCGCCGTCCCGAGCTCATCCCGCTCGATCGCGTGCGCGCGAGCCGCTGCCACCTGTCCGCCCGTCCCACCACCGACACCACCGTCGCCGTCCCCCAGGAGGCCACCCATGCCGTCAGCTGAGCGTCGTGTCCCTCTCCCCGCCGCGCGGCGACGCCGGCGCTCCCTCCTCGTCCCGCTGGTGCTGCTCCTCGCCCTGCTGGCCGCGTCGTGCGCCAGCGGCGGCGACAGCGGCAACGGCGCCGCCGGCGCCAGCGGTACGAGCGGCGGGGGCGAGGGCGGCGGTGTCCTGCGCATCGCCATGTCCGCCGGCAACGTCCCGTTCCCCTCGACGCCCCCCAACGAGGGCTACGAGGGCTACCGGTTCGTCGGCAACAACATCTACGACGCCCTGACCCGCTTCGACCTCGACCAGGCCGAGACGATCCCGACGGCCCAGCCGTCGCTCGCCGAGTCCTGGGAGGTGTCGGAGGACCAGCTCACCTGGACCTTCCACCTGCGGGAGGGGGTGACGTTCCACGACGGCACGCCCTTCGACGCCGAGGCCGCCGTGTTCCAGTTCGACCGGATCAACGACCCCGACTTCGAGCACTACGACGCGATCAACGCGCCCCGGTACGGCAACTACATGCGGTTCGTCGAGTCGTGGGAGGCGGTCGACCCGCAGACCTTCACCGTGACGACCTCCGAGCCCTACGCCTGGCTCGCCGAGGACCTCGCCCACGTCTTCTTCCCGAGCCCGACGGTGGTCCAGGAGGTCGGCAACGACGCCTACAACCAGCACGCCACCGGCACCGGCCCGTTCGTGATGACCCGCTACGTCGACGGCGAGGTCATGGAGCTGACGGCCAACGAGGACTACTGGGGCGGGCGTCCGCTGCTCGACCAGATCGTCCTGTACCCGAAGCCCGAGCCGGCCGCCCGGCTCTCGGCGCTGCAGTCCGGCGAGGTCGACTGGGCCGAGGTCCCCGCTCCCGACGCCATCGAGCAGTTGGAGGCCGAGGGCTTCGCCGTCCACCTCGGCAAGTACCCGCACGGGATCATGCCCCGGTTCAACATGTTCCGCGAGCCCTTCGCCGACAACCTCGCCCTGCGCCAGGCGCTGAACTACGCACTCGACCGAGAGGGGATCGCCGCCCTCATCAACGACGTCGGCTACCCGGCGAGCCAGTTCGTCTACGAGGGCCACCCCGACTTCGTCGACGACCACCCCGGTTACTCCTACGACCCGGAGCGGGCCCGCGAGCTCCTCGCCGAGGCCGGCTACGAGCCGGGCGAGCTCGAGCTGACGATGGCGTACCCGACCGGAGGGTCCGGGAACATGTTCCCCGGCCCGATGATGGAGAAGCTCCAGGCCGACTTCGAGGCGATCGGCGTCGGCGTCGAGCTCATGCCCCTCGAGTGGAACACGATCATCACGATCCTCTACGAGGGCATGGACCAACCGGCCTGGTCCGACATCGACATCATGTTCATCTCGCCGGCGGCGGGTCAGGTGTCGTCCGGCTACGGCTCGGCGTTCCTCTGCGAGCGACCCGGCGGGCTCCCGAACGCGACCGGCAACTGCACGCCGGGCGTCGACGAGGCCTACGCCGCGGCGATGGCGAGCTTCGACCCCGAGGAGTCCCACGCCCACCTGCGGGACATGATGCGCCTCGCCCTCGACGACGCCATGTTCCTCTACTGGGTGCACGACCTGAACCTGCGGGTGATGTCGCCCGAGGTGCAGGGCTACGTGCACGCCCAGTCGTGGTGGACGGACTTCACGATCATCTCGATGGAGGGCTGAGCGATGCTGAACATCGTCCTCCGTCGCCTGGGCATGGCGGTCCCGATCCTCTTCGGGGTCACCGTGATCATCTTCCTCCTGATGACGGTCCTGCCGGGCGACCCGGCGGCGGCCTTCCTCTCCGAGGACGCGAGCGCGGCGGAGCGGGCGGCGGTCCGCGCCGAGCTCGGCCTCGACGACCCGCTGCCCGTCCGCTACATGGACTGGTTGAGCGACGCCGTCCGGGGTGACCTCGGCTACTCGCCCCACCGTCGTGCCGAGGTGACCACCCTCCTCGGTGCGGCGTGGGGGAACACGGTGATCCTCGCCGCCTACTCGGCCGTGTTCGGCCTGGTGGGCGGCGTGGCCGCCGGGTTCGTCGCCGGCGTGCGGCGCGGGAAGCTGACCGACCGCCTGATCTCGGTGTTCAGCCTCGTCGGGCTGAGCGTCCCGTCGTTCTTCCTGGCGATCGTCATGCTCATCGTGTTCGCCGCCCGGCTCCGTTGGCTGCCGTCGGGCGGCACCGGGCTCGACCAGGACCAGGTGACGTTCTTCAAGCACCTGACGATGCCGGTGATCGCCGGCTCGCTCGCCACCCTCGGCATCACCGCCCGGGTGACGAGGGCGGCGATCGTCGAGACCTACGCCGCGGACTTCGTGCAGACGCTCCGCGCCAAGGGCCTCGGCAACCTGTCGATCCTCCGGCACGTCTTCAAGAACGCCATCTCCCCGGTGCTCACGACGTCGGGCCTCCAGATCGGCTACCTCCTCGGCGGCTCGGTGCTCATCGAGACGATCTTCCAGTGGCCGGGCATGGGGATGCTCGTCTTCAACGCCATCTCCGCCCGGGACCTGCTGGTCGTCCAGGGGGCGACCCTCGTGATCGCCTTGACCTTCGTCCTCGTCAACCTCGCCGTGGACCTCGTCCAGGCGACGATCGACCCCCGCCTGCGGCGGGCGGTCGCCTAGGAGGCACCGATGTCGGATGCAACGATCGTCGAGCCCGGCTCGCCGACCGGCGCCGCGGCCCGGCGCGACGCCTGGTACGCCGCGGAGCTCGGTGTCGAGGCCCGCTCGTTCTGGGCCGAGACCCGTCGGCGCTTCCTGGCGAACAAGGTCGGGGTCGCCGCGGCACTCGTCCTGCTCGTGCTCGTCGTGACGTCGTTCGCGGCGCCGCTGCTGAGCAGCCACGACCCGCTCGTCGGCGACGCGACGAACCGCCTCCAGCCCGTCCTCTCCGACGGGCACCTCCTCGGCACCGACGAGCAGGGGCGCGACATGCTCTCCCGCCTGCTCCACGGCGGCCGCCTGTCGCTGACCGCGGCGTTCGTCCCGACGATCGCCGCGACGGTCATCGGGACCGTGATCGGCGCATGGGCCGGCTTCGTGCGCGGCGCGGTCGGCTCGCTGCTGATGCGGGTGATGGACATGCTCTACGCCTTCCCGGCGATCCTGCTGGCCATCGCGGTCGGCGCCTCGCTCGGACCGGGTCTCGCCAACGCCATCGTGGCGGTGACGATCGTGTTCATCCCGCCGATCGCCCGGGTGGCCGAGTCCTCGGCCCGCACCGTGGCGACCCAGGAGTACATGGAGGCCGCCCGGCTGAGCGGCGCCGGGCGCTTCACGCTCGTCCGTACGCAGCTCCTGCCGAACGTGCTCAACCACATCATCGTCTACGCCTCGGGGCTCGTCGGCGTGGCGATGATCATCGCCGCCAGCCTCAGCTTCCTCGGCCTCGGCTCCCAGCCGCCGACGCCGGAGTGGGGCTACATGCTCAACAGCCTGCGCGGCTCGATCTACGTCGCCGCCGGGGTCGCCGTCCTCCCCGGGGTCCTCATCTTCGTGACCTCGGTGGCCTTCAACCTCGCCAGCGACGCGCTGCGCGAGGCCATGGACGCCCGCCTCGACTGATGCCCGTCCCCACCGAACCACGAGGAGGCGCGATGCCTGCCCCCACGACCGACGTCGAGCCGACGGCCCCGACGCCCGACGCGCCGACCGAGCCGGCGGTCCTGCTCGAGCTCGAGCAGGTCTCGAAGACGTTCCCGGTGAAGATCGGGATGCGGAAGCGGAGCGTGTCGGCCGTCGACGGGGTCGACCTGCTGGTGCGGGAGGGGTCCACCGTCGGCATCGTCGGCGAGTCCGGCTGCGGCAAGTCGACCCTGGCCCGCCTGATCGTCGGGCTCGTCCCGCACGACGACGGCACGATCCGCTTCGCGGGCCAGGCGCTCGGGAGCAAGGGCCGCCGCCCCCGCTCGGTCGTCGAGCAGATGCAGATGGTCTTCCAGGACCCGTACTCCGCGCTCAACCCCAAGGCGACGATCGGCGAGTCGATCGCCTTCCCCCTGCGGGTCCAAGGGGTGCCGACCGCGGAGATCCAGGAGCGCGTCGGCACCGTGCTCACCGACGTCGGCCTGCACCCGAACTACGCGACGCACTACCCGCACCAGCTGAGCGGCGGGCAGCGGCAGCGGGTCAACATCGCTCGGGCCCTGGCGCTGCACCCGCGGCTCGTCGTCCTCGACGAGGCGGTCTCGGCCCTCGACAAGTCGATCCAGGCCCAGATCCTCAACCTGCTCGACGACCTCCAGGAGGCCTACGGCCTCACCTACGTCTTCATCAGCCACGACCTGAACGTCGTGGAGTGGTCGAGCGACGAGGTGGCCGTGATGTACCTCGGGCGGGTCGTCGAGACCTGTCCGGCCGAGGACCTCTACCGACGCCCGCTGCACCCCTACACGCAGGGCCTGCTCGCATCGATCCCGAAGCTCGACCCCCGCGAGCGCGCGGCGGACGCCGGTCGCATCGACGGCGAGATGCCGAGCCCGCTCGACCCGCCGAGCGGGTGCCGCTTCCGCACCCGCTGCCCGTCGGCGCACGAGAGGTGCGCGCAGGAGGCGCCTGTCCTGGCCGAGGTCGAGCCGGGGCACCGCGTCGCCTGCCACCTGCACACCGGCGCCGACGTCCCGGTCGAGGCGCCGTCCCTCCGTTCCACGCCGACCCCGCCCACCACCACAGAAGGAGCATGAGATGACCCTCGACACCGCTGCGACCACCGTGAAGGTCCTCCTCGACGCCGCGGGCCTGAAGGTCTCCGACGAGGAGTTCCTCCGGTTCGCCACGGTCTACCCGACGATCCGGGCCCAGGCCGACGGCCTCTACCTGCCCGAGCTCGAGGACGAGGACCCGGCACTCGGGTTCGACCCGACCGTCGCCGTCTGATCGGCCGCACCCACGCACGCACGGACACGCACACACGAGACACGAGAGACGAGGAGACACATGACGGTCGAGGTGCCGCTCACCATCCAGGACGCCGCCGCCGCGCTGCGCGACGGCTCGCTGAGCTCGGTCGGGTTGACCGAGACGCTGCTCGAGCGGATCGAGCAGACCCAGGACACGCTCGGCGCGTTCGTCACCGACCTGCGCGATCAGGCGCTCGACGCCGCGTCGGTCGCCGACGCCGAGCTGGCCGCCGGGGTCGACAAGGGGGTCCTGCACGGCGTCCCCCTCGCGATCAAGGACATCATCGCGGTCGCCGGCGCACCCACGACGGCGAACAGCCGGATCCTCGATCCGGAGTGGGGCGGTGACGCCGACGCTCCGGTGGCCGCTCGGCTGCGTGAGGCGGGCGCGGTGTTCATCGGCAAGGCCACCACCAGCGAGTTCGCCCTCGGCGCGCCGGACCCCGAGAAGGGGTTCCCGATCCCGCGCAACCCGTGGAACCTGGAGCACACGCCGGCGGGGTCGAGCTCGGGCACCGGCATCGCCGTCGCCGCGGGTCTCGCCCTCGGGGGCCTCGGCACCGACACCGGCGGCTCGGTGCGTGGCCCCGCCTGCGTGAACGGCCACACCGGGCTCAAGGTGACGTTCGGTCGGGTCCCGAAGAGCGGCGTCGTGCCCCTCGGGTACACGCTCGACAGCGTCGGACCGATGGCCCGCAGCGCGTGGGACTGCGCCGCGCTCCTCGAGGTGATCGCCGGGCACCACCCGAGCGACCGCTTCGCCGCCGACGTCCCGGTGCCGGCCTACACCGAGCTGCTGACCGGCTCGGCCGAGGGGATGCGCATCGGCGTGCCCCGCGACTACTTCTTCGACGCCGAGGGCCTCGACGACGAGGTCCGCGACAGCGTGCTCGCGGCGATCGACGTGCTGCGCGACGGCGGTGCCGAGGTCGTCGACGTGGACCTCCCGTACGCCAAGGAGGCGAAGGAGGCCAACACCCAGATCATGGTGGCGGAGGCCTTCGCCTACCACCGGACGAACCTCGCCGAGCGCTGGACGACCTACGGCGCGAAGACCCGTCCGCTCCTCGCCCGCGGCGCGTTCTACTCGGCGGGAGACCACGTCCAGGCGCTGCGGTTCCGCACCTGGTTCCGCCGCACCGTCGCCGAGGTGATGTCCGACGTCGACGTGCTGATCACCCCGAGCGCCCCGACGCCGCCGGAGCGCATCGACGAGATGGACATGGACCGCCGGCTCGCCGGGCCGTCGTTCACCGGGCAGTGGAACCTCACCGGTCAGCCCGCCGCGGCCGTCCCCGTCGGCTTCTCCGCGACCGGGTTGCCGCTCTCGATGCAGGTGGTCGGCAAGCCGTTCGCCGAGGCGACGGTCCTCGGCGTGGCCCACGCCTACCAGCAGGTGACCCGCCACCACCTGGCCGTCCCCGCGCTGCCGGCTCCCGCGGTGGTGGCGGCATGAGCGAGGTGCCCCTGACCATCCAGGACGCGGCGACGGCCCTCCGGGACGGCTCGCTCACCGCGGTGACCCTGACCGAGGCGGTCCTCGCCCGCGTGGACGAGCGCAACGACGAGCTCGGCGCCTACGTGACGGTGTGCCACGACTCGGCCCGCGCCGCTGCGGCGCAGGCCGACGCCGACCTGGCGGCGGGGATCGACCGTGGCCCCCTCCAGGGCATCCCTCTGGGCATCAAGGACATCATCGCCACGGCGGACGCGCCGACCACCGCCAACAGCCGGGTGCTGGCCGACGACTGGGGCGCGGGTGTGGACGCCCCCGTCACCGCCCGCCTGCGCGGCGCAGGTGCGGTGCTCGTCGGCAAGACGACCACCATGGAGTTCGCGTTCGGGCTCCCCGATCCGGACAAGGGCTTCCTCGTCCCCCGCAACCCGTGGGACCTCGAGCGGACCCCGGGCGGGTCGAGCTCCGGCACGGGGGTCGCCGTGGCGGCCGGGCTCGCCCTCGGCGGCCTCGGGACCGACACCGGCGGCTCGGTGCGCTTCCCCGCCTCGATGAACGGCCACACCGGGCTGAAGGTGACGTTCGGCCGGGTCCCGAAGAGCGGCGTCGTGCCCCTCGGCTTCACGCTCGACAGCGTCGGGCCGATGGCCCGCAGCGCGTGGGACTGCGCGGCGATGCTCCAGGTGATGGCGGGACACGATCCGTCGGATCGCTTCGCCGCCGACGTCGAGGTCCCCGACTACCTCGCCGCCCTCGACGGGTCGGTCGAGGGGCTCCGGATCGGTGTCCCGATGCCCTACTTCTTCGACGCCGACGGCCTGGACGACGAGGTCCGGGCTGGGGCGCTCGACGCCGTGGACGCGCTGCGCGCTGCGGGCGCGACGATCGTCGAGACCGAGGTTCCCGGCGCGCGGGAGGCGAAGGAGGCCAACGCCCTCGTGCTCGTGGGCGAGGCGTTCGCCTACCACCGCCAGAACCTCGTCACGCGCTGGGAGGACTACGGCCGGCACACCCGGATGGCCCTCGGGCGCGGCGCCCTCCTCGGCGCGGCCGACCACGTGCAGGCCAACCGCTTCCGCACCTGGTTCCGCCGCCAGGTGGCGGCGGTGCTCGCCGACGTCGACGTCCTCCTCGTGCCCGGCTGGCCCACGCCGGCGCTGCGGGCCGACGACATGAGCCCGGAGCGCATGGTCTCCAGCCCCTCGTTCACCGGCCAGTGGAACCTGACCGGGCTCCCCGGGCTGACGCTGCCGTCGGGGTTCTCGAGCGAGGGCTTGCCGCTGTCGATCCAGCTCGTCGGTCCGGCGTTCTCCGAGGACCTGCTGTGCCGGGTCGGCGACGCCTACCAGCGGGCGACGGACTGGCACCTCCGCGTCCCCCCGTCGGCCGCTCGCCCCGTCGCGGGGTCCGTCGCGGTGGGGAGGTGAGCCGGCCGAGCTCGGCGCCTGCGACACCCACCACGTCCCCGGCGGTCGCCCACGGCGCACCGTCCGCCGAGGAGGCGCCGCGGCCCCCGGGTCGACGGGTCTTCTCGGCGGGGTGGTTCTACGCCACGATCGCCGCCGGGAGCATCGGCATGGCGATGACGGCGCCGATCACCGCCCTCTACGCCCGGGCGCTCGGCGCGTCGGAGGGCCTGGCGGCGCTGATCGTCTCCACGATGGCGCTGTCGTTCCTGTGCCTCGACCTCGTCGCCAGCCGCGTCGTGCCGCGCGTCGACGCCCGGTCGGCGCTGATCGGCGGGTACCTCGTCTTCGGCGTGGGGTCGTTCCTGTCGGCCGTGGCGCCCAACCTCGCCGTCATGACCGGGGCGCGGATCCTCCAGGGCTTCGCCGTGGCGTTCCCCATGGGGGCGGGGTTCCACATGGCGCTCCGGATCGCCGAGCGGGGGCGGGAGGGCCGCGAGCTCGCCCGGTTCAACTCGAGCTCGTTCATCGGCATGGCCGTCGGCCCGCTGCTCGTCGGCGCCGTCGCGGGGATCGCCGGCGGCACCACCGGGATGAGGTGGGGCTTCGCGGTGTGCGGGGTCGTGAACGTCCTCACCGCGCTCGTCGCGTGGTGGGCGCTGCCCTCGATCCCGTCGGGGGAGCGGCCCGAGCTCGGCCTGCCCGCCCGGGAGGTCTTCGAGGGCCGTCGCACCCGGCTCGCCCTCCTCGCTGCCGGCCTCGGGTTCGGCCTGCGCTCCCTGGCCGGGATGACGCTCCTGCCGCTGCTCGGCGAGGACATCGGAGCGGGTGTCTCCGGCGTCGCGCTCGCGACGATGTTCATGTCCGTGTCCGAGCTCGTCGGGATCCAGGCGAGCGGGCGGCTGGCGGACAGCCGGGGCCGCCGTCCCGTCGTCGTCGGCGCTGCCGCGGCGTCGGTCCTCGTCCTCCTCGGGATCGTGCTCGGGCCCTCGGTCGGTGCATATCTCGCCCTCAGCGCGGCGCTCGGCGTCGTGATGTCGGCGCTGCGCGTCGTCCCCGCGGCGATGGTCGTCGACGTGGCGCGCGACGACGAGAACGCCGCGATGGGCTGGCGCATCGCGTCGGACGTGAGCCAGCTCGTCGGCGCGGTGGTGACCGGCTCGATCATCAGCGTCGTCGGCATCTACGGCGGGTTCGCCTATGCGGCGGCCGTGGCCGCGGCCGTGGGCCTGCTGGCGGTCGTGATCGGCGAGACCCGGCGTCCGCCGATCGCCGCCCGGGAGGTGCCGTCGTGAGCATCCTCGACCGGCGGGGCGCGCTCGAGCCCTCCCCGCGCGAGCGGCGCAGCGGCGGGCCCCGCGAGCTGTTCGTGCTCGTCGCGCTGTCGCTCCTGATGGCATCGATGCAGTTCGCGATGCTCAGCGTCGCCCTGCCGGACACGGTCAGCGACCTCGACGCGTCGGTCCGATGGGCGTCATGGGCGCTGTCGGGCTTCACGATGGCCCAGGCGGTCGCGCTCCCGCTGCTCGGGCGACTGAGCGACTCCCTCGGTCGGCGGGCCGTGTTCATCGGCGGTCTCGGCACCTTTGGGCTGGCGTCGCTGGCGAGCGCCCTGGCGCCGAACCTGGCCGTGCTCGTCGCCGCCCGCGTCGTCCAGGGGGCCGCGGCGGGGAGCATCCTGCCCTCGGCCTACGGCGTCGTCGGCGACGCGTTCGCGGGGCCGAGCCGGACGAAGGTGCTCGGGCTGATCTCGTCGGTGATGCCCGTGGGGGCGATCGTCGGCCCGAACCTCGGCGGCTGGATCGTCGAGGTCTGGGGGTGGCGGGGGACCTTCCTCGTCAACGTGCCCCTCGCGCTCGTCGCGGTGACGTGGGGGTGGCGTCGGATCCCCGGCGCGTCCCGGCGCCCCGGCCGCCAGGAGGTGGACCTCGTCGGCGCCGGGCTCCTCTCGCTGGCGGTCACGCTGGTCATGGTGGGCCTCACCCAGCTCGGGGACGCGTCGGGTGCCGGGGTGCCGATGATCGCCGCGGCGGGGCTGGCGGTGGGCGTGGCCGTCGGCGTCGGGTTCGTGCGCCACGAGCTGCGCGTGGCCGTCCCGCTCGTCGACGTGCGGCTCCTCCGTCGGCGCGAGTTCGCGTACCTGAACGGCCTCAACTTCCTCTACGGCGTGTGCGTGTTCGGCATGGTCTCGTTCATCCCGCTGTACGTGCAGGAGAAGTACGCGCTGTCGCCCTCGGAGGCGGGCGTGCTCCTCACGCCACGAGCCCTGGCGATGATCGCGATGTCGGTCGCCGCGAGCATGGTGCTCGACGCCTCGGGGTTCCGGCGCCCGATCGTGCTCGGTCTCGGCGCTCTCGCGCTCTCCGCCGGCACGCTGGCGTCCGGCACGTCCTTCGGCGCGCCGGGGACGGGCCAGCTCGTGGCGCTGGCCGGGGTGATCGCCGTGCTCGGGGCGGGCCTCGGCGTCGCCGGCCCGTCGGTCAACCAGTCCGGGCTGGACCTCGTGCCCGACCAGGTCGCGGCCATCACCGGCCTCCGTGGCATGTTCCGCGCCCTCGGCGGCGTCGTCGGGACGGCGGCCATGGCGGCGATGGCGTCGCGGGCCGCCACCCCGGCGGTCGGGCTCGAGCACTCGTTCGTCGGCCTCGTCGGGCTCGCCGGTGTGGGGGCGGCGATGGTGCGTGGCATCCCGGACCGTCCGGTCTCGGCGGGGGTCGTCGAGGCCGTCCCGACCCGCGCCCTGCCCGAGGGACGATGATGGAGGCGTGCGGATCCTCGTCGTGACCTGGGACGGTGGCGGCAACGTCCCACCGGCGCTCGAGCTGGGTCGGCGTGCCGTCGAGATGGGCCACCACGTCGACGTGCTCGGCCCTCCAGGCCTCGCCGGGCGCGTCGCGGCGGCCGGGCTCGGGTTCGTGGCGCGGCAGGCGGCGCGCGAGTGGGACCCGCTCGAGATGGCCCTCGGCGCACGGTCGGCGATCGAGGCGTCCGACGCCGACGTGGTCGTCGTCGACTACATGCTGCCGCCGGTGCTCTGCGCCGCCGTGGCCATCGAGCGCCCGGTGGTCGCGCTCGTCCACACGTTGCACGCCACCCTGCTCGTGGACGGGGCGCCGGCACCGATGTCGATGGCGATGACCCGCGACGGCCTCGACCTCGTCCGCTTCGAGCTCGGCCTGCCGGGGGTGCAGCGGCTCGGCGACGTCCTCGACGAGGTGGACGCCGTCGTGGTGGCCACGCTGCCGGAGCTGGACAGCAGCGTGCGGCCGGTCGTCGACGGGGTCCGCTACGTCGGGCCGATCCTCGAGGGGCCGGGCCCCGACGCCGGCTGGAGGCCCCCGTGGGGCACCGGTGCCCGGGACCGTCCCGCCGTGCTCGTCACGATGGGCACCACGCCGATGGACGAGGGGCCGGTGGTCGAGCGGGTGGCCGCGGGTGCGCACGCCGCCGGTGCCGAGGTCCTCGTGCTCCTCGGCGAGCACCTCGACCCCGCCGGGCTCGACCTCCCCCCGGGTGTGTCGGTGTCCCGGCACGTCCGCCACGCCGCCGTGCTGCCCCACGTCGACGTCGTCGTCAGCCACGGCGGGCTCGGCACCGTGGGCGCGACGCTGGCCCACGGTCGCCCGATGGTCAACGTGCCGCTCGGGCGCGAGCAGCCGGAGAACGCCCGGGCCGTGGCCCACGTCGGCGCCGGTCGCGTGGTCGAGCCGGCCGCCTCGGTCGGAGAGGTGGCGGAGGTGATCGGCGACGTGCTGGCGACGCCGGCAGTGCGGGCGGCGGCCGGGCGGCTGGCCGAGGCGATCGCCTCCTGCTCCCGGTCGGCACCGGTCGACGCGGTGCTCGAGGCGCTCTGAGGGTCCACGAGACTGTCACACCCCCTTCGTAGGGTTTGGGCATGGACGAGCCCGCCCTCACCCCCGGCCCTGCAGACCCTGCGCCGCAGGGCAAGGGCGCGGCCTGCGTGCGGTTCGTCCACAGCGCCGACTGGCAGCTCGGCATGACCCGCCACTTCCTCGACGAGGAGGCACAGGCCCAGTTCGACCAGGCCCGCATCGACGCCATCGCGCGGATGGGGGAGGTGGCCCGGGCCCAGGGCGCCGAGTTCGTCGTGGTCAGCGGCGACGTGTTCGAGACCAACCACGTGGCCCGCCGCGTCGTCGTGCGGGCGCTGGAGGCGATGGCGGCGGCGGAGGTCCCGTTCTTCCTCCTCCCCGGCAACCACGACCCGCTCGACGCCTCGTCGGTCATGCGCTCGGCCACCTTCCGCGCCCACCGGCCGGCCAACGTCCACGTCCTCGACGGCGGCGTCGTCCAGGTGCGCCCGGGTGTGGAGGTGGTCGCCGCACCCTGGACCACCAAGCGCCCGCTCGGGGACCTCTGCCGGGCGGCGTGCCAGGGGCTGGCGCCCGACGGCGCCGTGCGGGTCCTCGTCGGCCACGGGGCGGTCGACGTCCTCTCACCCGACGCCGCCGACCCCGCCCTCGTCCGCCTCGCCGACCTCGAGGCCGCGCTCGACGCCGGGGTGATCCACTACGTCGCCCTCGGCGACCGCCACAGCACCACGTCGGTCGGGCGTTCCGGCCGCGTCTGGTACGCCGGGGCTCCGGAGCCCACGGCCTACGACGAGGTCGACCCCGGCAACGTCCTGGTCGTGGAGCTCGACGCGGGGCACGTGGCGGTCGAGCCGGTCCAGGTGGGCACGTGGCGCTTCCTGCGCCACGCCGCCTCGCTCGACGGCCCCGACGACGTCGACGTGCTGGCCCGGTGGCTGGGGGCGCTCCCGGGCAAGGAACGCACGATCGTCAAGCTCTCGTTCGTCGGCACGCTGTCGCTCGCTGCGGCGTCCCGCCTCGACGAGGTGCTCGACCACCACCGCGACCTGTTCGCTGCGCTGGAGACCTGGGAGCGCCGCACCGACCTGGCGGTCCTCCCCGACGCCGCCGACCTCGACGACCTCGGCCTCGCCGGCTACGCGGCCCAGGCCCTGGCCGACCTCCAGCAGGTCGCGGCCACCGACGCCGACCCGACGGCGGCGCGCGACGCGCTGGGGCTCCTCTACCGACTGGCCAGGCCGGCATGAGGATCCATCGCATCCGCCTCCAGGACTTCCGCGGCGTCGCCGATCGCGAGATCCACTTCGCCCTCGACGGCGTCACCATCGTCGAGGGGCCGAACGAGGCCGGCAAGACGAGCGTCGCGGAGGCCATCGACCTCGTGCTCGGCGTGCCCGACTCGTCGGCGGCCCAGCGGGTGAAGGCGGTGCGTCCCGTCGGCCGCGACGTCGGGCCCCGCGTGGAGATCGAGCTGTCGACCGGCCCGTACCACCTGGTCCTCGCCAAGCGGTGGCTCCAGCAGCGGGAGACCACGCTGCGCATCACCGCGCCGCGCCTCGAGCAGCTCGTCGGGCGGGAGGCGCACGAGCGGGTGGAGGAGATCCTCGCCGAGACCCTCGACGCCGACCTCTGGACGGCGCTCCGCCTCCAGCAGGGGCGCGAGCTGGCGCAGGCGTCGTTCGACACCCCGAGCCTCGCCCGCGCGCTGGACCTGGCGTCGGGCGGCTCCTCGGCCGGCGCCCGCGAGGACGACCTCCTCGTCCGCATCCACGCCGAGCGCGAGCTCTACTGGACCGCCGGCGGCAAGCCCCGAGTCGACCGCGTCGAGCGCGCCGCGGCCGTCGCCGCGGCCGGGGACCGCGTCGCCCTGCTCGAGCAGCGGCTGGCGGAGGTCGACGCCCAGACCGAGCGCGTCGGCACCCTGGGCCGCCAGCTCGTCGACCTCGAGCAGCAGCGCACCGCGTGCCGTGCCGAGCACGAGGTCGCCGACGAGGCGTGGCGCGGCGCCGAGGCCGCCCAGCGGGACGTCGAGCGGGCCGAGCAGGTCCACCGCGCGGCGTCGGCTCGTCGCACCCTGGCCGCCGACGCCCTCGCCCGGCGCGACGAGCTCGTCGACGACCTCGCCGCCGCCGCCACCGAGCTCGAGAAGCTGATCGCCGAGCGTGAGCGCACCGCCCCCGGGCTGGAGGCCGCGGCGGCGCGGGCCGATCGCGCCGCCGCCGATGCCGCTGCGCTCGAGGCCGAGCTGTCGCGAGCACGCGGCGGGCTCGAGTCGGCACGTGCCGACGTCGCCGCGCTCCGGGCGCTCGACGAGCTCGTCGAGTGGCGGGGCCGGCACGAGCGCATCGTCGCGGCGGAGTCCGCGATGGCCGAGGCGCGGTCCGTGCTCGCCGCGCACCCGGTCACCGAGGACGCCGTGGAGGCCATCGAGCAGGCGCACCTGCGGCTGGCGGCGGCCGAGGCCCGCCTCCAGGTCGCCGGTGCCCGCATCACCGCCGTCGTGCACGCCCCGGTCGACCTGCGGGTGGACGGGACGAGCGAGGCGGTCTTCGTCGGCGACGAGCGGTCGTGGATCGTCAGCGACCGCCGGACCATCGACGTCGACGACCGGGTGTCGTTCGTCGTCGAGCCCGGCGACGGCGCCCGCGACCTCGCGCGTGGCGTGGACCACGCCCGCGACGAGCTGGTCGACCTGTGCCGCCTGGCCGGCGTCGCGTCCCACGCCGAGGCCCGCGCCCAGCTCGACCAGCGACGGCAGGCGCAGCTGGCGCTCGACGCCGCGCGTCGCGAGCTCGACCGGGACCTCGGCGACCTCACACCGGCCCTCGTGGCCCGCCGGATCGACGAGCTCGAGGCGGCAGCGTCCGCGGCGTCCGACCTCGACCGCATCGGCGCACCGGGCACCTCCTCGGCCGCCAGGGCGGCGCTCGACGACGCCGAGCGGGCCGTGCGCCGGCTCGAGGCCTCCCGCGACGAGCACCTCGCCGAGGAGCGGGCCCATCGCGCCGCGCTCGAGGAGGCCCGTCTCGAGGACCGCGTGCTCGATGCCCGCATCGACCAGGCTCGCGACGCCGCGGCGCGGCTCGGCGAGCGGCTCGAGGCGGCGCGCGCCGCAGCCCCCGACGACGAGCTGCGGGCCGCGCTCGCCCAGGCGACGGCCGCCACCGACGACGCCGCGGCGGAGGAGCGCCGCCTGGCCGCGGCGCTCGCCGCCCTGGAGCCCGATGGCCTGCGCCTGCGGCTCGACAACGCGCGCTCGGCGCTCGACCGGGTCGAGGCCACGATCTCGGCGGCCGAGGACGAGCGGACACGGCTCGTCGCGGCGCTCGAGGTCCACGGCGACCAGGGCCTCGCCTCGGAGCTCGACGCCGCCCGCACGGCGTTCGAGCACCTGCGTCGCGAGCACGAGCGGCACGAGGCGCGCGCCGAGGCCGCCCGCCTGCTCGCCGACACGTTCGACGCCCGGCGCACCGAGGCCCGACAGCGGTACGTGGAGCCCTTCCGGTTGCAGATCGAGCGCCTCGGGCGGATCGTGTTCGGGGCCGACGTCCAGATCGAGCTCGACGACGAGCTCCGCATCGCCCGCCGAGTGCTCGGCGGGACCGCCCTCGACTTCGACCAGCTGAGCGTCGGGGCGCGCGAGCAGCTGGGGCTCCTCTCACGCCTCGCCTGCGCGTCGATCGTCAGTGCCGACGGCGGCGCCCCGGTGATCTTCGACGACGTGCTCGGCTACACCGACCCGGAGCGGCTCCGGACCATGGGCACGGCCATCGCCGCCGCCAGCTCCGGCTGCCAGGTCATCATCCTCACCTGCACCCCCGGCCGGTACGCCCACGTGGGCGACGCCAGGGTCGTCTCGCTCAGCTGACGGTGCGGTAGCGGTGGGGCGGACGACCTGGACCCGGCCAGTCGTCGGCGGCGCCCAGGTTCCGGACCTCGCCCGCCTCGACCATCGCCTCGAGCGCCTTGCGCACCGTGGCCGGGCTGCCGCCGACGCGGTCGCGCAGGTCGGCGATCGTGAAGGGGCCGTCGAAGCTGCGCGCGCCGGCCCGGATGTCCTCCACCGAGGCACGGGGCGCACGACGCCCCGTCGCCCGGCCGGGACGGTCCACGGTGCCGACCTCCGCACGCCGGCCCATCGGCGCGCCGACGTCGAAGCCGGCGTGGCGCAGGTCCTCCGCGGGGACCCCGAGCTCGAGGAACGCCTCGGGCACGATCCCCTGGGCATCGGCCCACCGGCGTGCCACGGCCAGGAACTCCCGGCGCAGCGACGAGCCGTCGACCTGGCGGGCCCGGTGCAGGTCGCTCGCCAGGTGGATCTTCTCGATCGGGTCCGACGCGTCGGCGATCTTCCGCTCGAGCTCGGCGATGAGCGCCTCGTCCCGCACGCTGCCCGGGTCGGTGATCCACGAGAGGTAGCGGCGCACGGCGTCCTCCGCCGGATCGCCCGCCTCGGTGGCGGCATCGGCGGCGTCGGCAGAGGCCTGGGCCTCGGCCGCCTCGCTCGCCCCGTCGGGGTCGCGGCGCGGCCCCGCCTGATCGTCCCAGTCGTCCCACTCGTCCATGACGCTGGACCGTATCGCCGCTGCCGCCCGTCAGCCCGCCGGGAAGGCCGTCGTCGACATGAGCGCGTTCTCGGCCTGGCGGGAGTCGAGGCGGGTGTGCTGCACCACGATCGGCTCGTCCGACTCGATCACCGACGCGTAGTCGGTGGCGCGGGGCACTGGCTCGGGGTCGGTGAGCTGGTCGAACCGCACGTGCACCGTGCGGCGGGCGGGCACCGTCACCGCGTAGGGGCCCGCAGGCTCGCGGTCGGTGAACAGCACGTGGATCTCCACGTGGGCGTCGCGGTCGCCGGTGTTCACCATGCACGCCGTCTCGTGGCTGGCCAGCTCCTCGGGCCCGGTGCTGCGATCGGGGATCCACCCCTCGGCGATGACCCACCTGCGGTGCCCGAGTGCCTCCACGTCCGTCCTCCTCGTCGACGACGGCCCTCCGCTACCCATCGCCCCCGTGGCCGACACGCCGGGAATGCCAGCGACCTCCACGCGGTTGGAACCGGGGCAGTTCAAGATTGAACTGAACCCCCTGGAGGTCGTCATGCCTGCTGTCACCGCCGACACCCTGACCCTGCCCCGGCTCCGCACCCCGGCACCCGACGCCGTCGACCGGCCGGTGGTGTCGGTCACCACCGCGCCGGCGGGCTTCGAGGGCGAGGGCTTCCCCGTCCGCCGCGCCTTCGCCGGCGTCGACCGCCGCCTCCTCGACCCGTTCGTCCACATGGACCAGATGGGCGAGGTCGACTACGCCCCCATGGAGCCGAAGGGCACCGACTGGCACCCGCACCGCGGCTTCGAGACCGTCACCTACATGATCGACGGCGCGTTCCAGCACGAGGACTCCCACGGCGGGGGTGGCCTGATCACCGACGGCGCCACCCAGTGGATGACCGCCGGCTCCGGCATCCTCCACATCGAGACGCCGCCCGCCGAGGTCGTGATGAAGGGCGGGATGTTCCACGGCGTGCAGCTGTGGGTGAACCTCCCCGCCGCCGACAAGATGCGCTCCCCCCGCTACCAGAACCTCGAGGCCGACCAGGTCGTGCTCCTGTCCTCGGACGACGGCGGGGCGCTCGTGCGGCTCATCGCCGGGGAGGTCGACGGGCACGCCGGCCCGGGGGCCACCCACACGCCGATCGTCGTGGCCCACGCCACGGTGCAGCCGGGCGCCCGCCTGGTCGTGCCGTGGAACCCGCGGTTCAACGCACTGGCGTACGCCCTGTCCGGCTCGGGCACCGTCGGCGCCGAGACGGCGCCGATCCGCACCGGCCAGCTCGCCGTCCTCGGGCGTGGCGACACGGCGACGTTCCACGCCGGCTCCGAGCCGCTCGACCTCTACCTGCTGGGCGGGCAGCCGATCGGCGAGCCCGTCGTCCAGTACGGCCCGTTCGTGATGAACACCGAGGCCGAGGTGCGACAGGCCATGGAGGACGTGCACCGCGGCGCCTTCGGTCGGGTGCCGGCCCACGGCCTGCGTCCCTTCCGCGGCTGATCCTCAGGGCCGCGTCGGCAGCTGGACGACGTCGAGGTCCCGGGCCACGACGACGTCGTCGTGGAACCGACGGGCCTCGACGCCGAAGGGCTCGAGGTCGGGGTAGCGCTGCGAGAAGTGCGTGAGCACGAGGCGCCGTGCCCCGGCCTCGGCCGCCACCCGACCGGCCTGCGCGGCGGTGAGGTGCCCCGCGGCCACGGCCAGGTCCTCCTCGCCCGAGAGGAACGTCGATTCGCAGAGCAGCAGGTCGACGCCGTCGGCGAGCGCCAGGGCCCCGTCGCACCACGCCGTGTCCATGACGACCGCCACCGAACGGCCACGCCGCGGCTCGCTGATCTCCTCGAGCGCCACGGTGCGGCCGTCGACCTCGATCCGACCCGCGGTCTGCAGGCGCCCGATGTCGGGCCCGCTCAACCCGAGCGCCGCGGCCCGCTCGGGCAGGATCCGACGGTGGTCGGGCTCGTCGAGGCGCCAGCCGAGCGCGTCGACCCGGTGGTGCAGCGGCTCGTGGCGCAGGACGTAGCGCTCGGCGATGGCGGCGACCCCCGAGCCCTCGGCCGGGTGGCGCCGGATCGGGACGAGGAACTCCCCGAGCGTCGCGCCGAGGAGGTGGCCGAGGACGTGCTCGCCGCTCGCCGGGTAGTGGAGGTCGACCCCGTGGCGGACCTGGTCGAGCTCGAGCCGGTTGAGGACGCCGGGCAGGCCGAAGGTGTGGTCGCCGTGGAAGTGCGTGAGGCAGATCCGGTGGATCGACGAGGCGGACCGCCCGGCCCGGGCCAGCTGGCGCTGCGTGCCCTCGCCCGGGTCGAACAGGACGGACTCGGGGCCCCAGCGCAGCAGGTAGCCGTTGTGATTCCGCTCGGGGGTCGGGGTCTGGCTCGCCGTCCCGAGGATCACCAGCTCGACGTCCGACATGGCACCGTTTGTAGCGGCTGGCGGCAGGGCCGGACGTCAGGCGTCGTCCGGGTCCGCGGACCAGTCCCGGTCGGGGGCGAGGTAGATGAGGGGCACGCTCGCCACGCTCACCGCAGCCTTCACGGTCAGGTTGACGAGGAAGACGTCCCACACCGCCTCCCACGGCAGGGTGAGCGCGTGGTCCGTGAGCCCCGGGAGGGCCCCGAACGCCACGACGGCGAAGATGACGTTGTCGAGGGGCACGCTCACCGCGTTGCTGGTGAGGACCCTGGCCCACTGGTGCCGGGCGGTCACCCGCCGGACGAACCAGTGGTACACCTCGGTGTCGGCGAGCTCGCTCACGACCTCGGCGACGATCGAGGCGATCGTGATGCGCCACAGCGGCGCGAGGACCGCCTCGAACTCGGCGCCCAGCGCGAACGACGGGTCCGACGGCGCACCGGCCACCCACTGCAGGTAGAGGGCCATGAACAGGTTGACCGCAGCGGCGGTCACGACGAGCGTGCGCGCCGCCCGACGACCGAGCGTCTTGTGCACGACGTCGCGCACGGTGAACGTGATCGGGTAGATCCAGGTGCCCATGTCGACGGCGCGCCCGGCGACCTGGCCGATCTTCAGGCTGGCTACGTCGGCGATCACCTGGGCGCCCACGTAGGCGCCCACGGCGGCGACGGCGACACGGGACACGGGGGACGGCAGCGCCGACGTCGAGACGGGGCGCGTCGAGGCAGGGGTGGCGGGCAGGGTGGCCTCCGGTTTTGGTCAGGCGGGTGGTCCGGTACCGCCGGGCGGGTGGGGCGTCCAGGATCGCGCGCCCTGGCGCGGGTCAGCGATGCTCGTCGAACCAGGCCCGCAGGACGCCGCGGTACGCGGCATCGAAGCGGTCGTAGTCGCCGCGCAGGCCGTCGCCCGGCCACCCCGCCGGGCGCAGGTCGCGGGGGAGCAGCGGATCGGCCTGGAAGTGGCGGAGGACAGCGGCGCTGAGGACGAAGCCCGCCGCGAGGGCCGTGCGGTCGCCGGCCTCGAGGACCGGCGTCACGTCGGCGAGCTGGGACCGCAGGTCGTCGGCTGTCGCCGACCAGCTCCCGAGGTCCCAGAGCCGGGCGGCGAGCGCGGCGGGTCCGTCGGGGTGGGCGCGCATCCACACCAGCGTCGGGTCGGCCGCCAGGGCCGGCGGGACGTCGCCCAGGTTGGCGGGACGGAGCCAGACGCCCTCGCGCAGCTCGGCGAGGCGAGCATCGACCAGGGCGACGCGCAGCGCGGCGCGCTCGTCGGCCGGACGCCGTCCCTCGACGACGACCACTGCCTGGAGCCAGGCGTCGCCGACCTCCCAGGGCTCGGTGGCGCCGCGGCGGCTGCGGGCCTGGCGCGCCTGGCGCTGGAGGAGGCGGGGTGCCGCGATCTCGTACCGGCCGTCGTCGGCTCGCAGCTCGCCCGCCGCCACCATGCGCGACAGGGCGGTGCGCGTCGTGCCCTCGCTGATCCCGAACAGCTCGGTGGTGCCGACGAGCAGGGAGACGGGGAGCCGGGGCGGGTCGGTGCCGAGCAGGACCGAGAGGAGGACCGAGCGTGCGGTCAGCGCACGGCGCGCGCCGTCTGCCCCGTCCGTCCTCGTCACGTCGTCCTCCCCTCTGGCATTACGAACTCTCGACATGTGCAGCAGATGCGTACTACGCTGGCGCCATGGCCGCAACGATGGTGCCACCCCCGTCCCGCCTGCCCGATGTCCTGCCGACCGAGCGGCTCACCGCGTCGGCGATGCCGGTCCCCGAGCTGCGCGCCGAGCTGCGACGCATCGACGACCTGCGCAACGTGGGCAGCGTCGCGCTGTGTTGGGCCCAGGCGGCGGCGATCGTCGGCGCAGCCGTGTGGCTCGCGCACCCCGTGGGCTACCTGGTGGCCGTCGTCGCGATGGGCGCCACGTTCGCCCGCTTCGCGATCCTCGCCCACGAGGCCGCGCACAAGCTGCTGTTCACGAACAAGCGGGTGAACGACGTCGTCGGCCGCTGGCTGCTCGCCTATCCGGCGTTCGTCCCGCTCGAGGCCTACCGCCGGAGCCACTTCGCCCACCACAAGGAGGAGTTCGGTCCGAACGAGCCGGACATGGGGCTCTACGTGGGCTACCCGATCAGCCGGGCGAGCTTCCGCCGCAAGCTGGTGCGCGACGCCGTCGGCATCTCGGGGTGGAAGAACCTGAAGCCGCTGCTGAAGGCGCTCGGCTCGGCGACCGCTCGCCCCGTGGCCGCCCGGATCCTCGGGGTCCAGCTGGTGCTCCTCCTCGCCGCCACCGCGCTCGGACGCCCCGAGCTCTACCTCGGCCTCTGGCTCCTTCCGTGGATGACGTCGTGGCGGGTCGTCAACCGCCTGCGCGCCGTCGCCGAGCACGGCGGCATGGAGCGCAGCACGGACCGACGCCGCACGACGCACCACGTCCGCCAGTCGTGGCTGGGCAACGCCACGATTGTGCCGTTCAACACCGGATGGCACCTGGCACACCACGTCGACATGGGGGTGCCGTGGCGCAACCTCCCCGCGCTCCACCGCGAGCTCGTCGCCGCCGGCTGGGTCACCGCCGACCTCGAGTACCCGAGCTACCGGGCCCTGTGGCGGGCGCTGGCGTCGGGCGAGGAGCGCCGGGCCGAGGCGGTCACGTGACCGTCAGCTGACGTTCACGGCGCGGACCGGACGGCGGAACCGGGCGGCAACGTCCGGGTGCGAGGGTGAGCTCACGCGGGACCTGACTCGTGGAGGACCCATGTCGAGCACCTACTGGCGCTTCCGGATCGCGATCTCCGACCACCCCGGCGGCATGGCGGAGGTGGCCGCCGCGGTCGGCGACCTCGGCGTCGACGTCCTCGACGTGGACGTCCACCGGCTCGACGTCACCTCCGGTGAGGTGCGGGGCGAGCTCGACCTCGTCGTCGACGACCTCGTGGTGGAGCTGCCGTTCTGGGTCGAGCCGACCATGGTCGAGCGGGCGCTCCTGCACGCCGGCGCCCGCTCCGTCCGCGGTCGGCGGGTCGACCCTCACGATCTCGTCGACGCCCGGGCGCGCGCACTCGTCCTCGCGGCCGGGCTCGTGCGGGCCATCGACGAGGGTGACGCCGTGCGGGCCGCGCTGCGTGCCGTCGTCGACTGCGACCGGGTGTGGTGGGCGCCGCCCGGCGACGTCGCCGACCCCATCGTGGTGGCCGAGGCGAGGCGCACCGGCCAGGTGGCGACGGGTCGCGAGTGGCTGCTGCGACGCGGACCGCTGCGGGAACCGGCGTGGGTCGTCGCGGTGCCGGCGGGCGAGGGCGTCGTGGTCGCGGTGCAGACGTGCGGGCCGTTCACCGCCACCCAGATCGCCCGTGCCCGCGCCGTCGTCGACCTGGTCGCCGCGGTGCGCGACGCCAGCGGGGCCGCCGCCGGGTGACGTCCCTCGCCGGCGCCTCTCCCGCCGCTTGGTAGACAGGTCGTCAGCGGCCGACGGTCGGCCGGCGGGGAACGAGGGGACGGCACATGGACGCACTCGCGGCGGCGCAGGCCAGCGCACCGGCGATCAGCACGATCACCAGCCACTTCATGCTGGCCGGGACGACGTACAAGAGGGGAGCGGAGCTCGGGTTCGAGGGCCTCGACTTCTACGTCACCGGCCGCGGCGGCGTGCTCGGCGACGTCGACGCCGGGGTCGTCGCCGCGGCGTTCGTCGTCTTCGAGCCGGCGAACGTGCGGACGCAGTGGGAGAAGGGGACGGCGGTGATGTCGCCGCGCGACGCGGCACGGGCGTTCGCCGCGTGCGCAGCCGACTGGGCCGCAGCGCACGTGCCCGACGACCTGGACGCCGCGCGCCTCGCCCTCCTCGCCCAGCAGGTGGCCACGTCGGCGCGCGTCGCCGGCGCACCGGTCCTCGCCGGCTGGCGCACGCTGGACGCCCCGACCGACCCCGCGGGAGCGGCCGTCCACCACCTCAACGCGCTGCGCGAGCTGCGGTTCGGACTCCACGCCGCCTGCCTGCTCGGTGCCGGCTTGTCGCCGGTCGAGGCGGTGGCGGTGAAGAGCCCGGGGATGGCCCCGATCTACGGCTGGTCCGAGCTGCCGCCGGTCGACGACGCGCTCCACGAGCGCTGGGCGCAGGCGGAGGCGAACACCGACCGGGCGATCGCCCACGCCTTCGAGCCGCTCACCGAGGTCGAGCGCGCCGAGCTCGTCGAGCTGGCCGGCGCCCTCCACGCCGCCACCTCGGCCTGACCCGCAGCCGTCGGCTACGCCTGACCGGCGGCCGCGGCGAGAGCCGCGCGCACGCGCTTGTCGCTCACCGGTTCGGTGGTGCCGAGGTGCTGGGCGAAGCTGGCGACCCGCAGCTCCTGGAGCATCCAGGTGGCACGGTCGAGCTCGGGCGAGGCGGGGACGCGCTCGGCCAGGGCGTCCAGCTCCTGTTCGAGCCGACGTACCGCCACCATGCGCTCCTGGTCCTTGCGCAGCCCGTCGGGGAGCTTGTCGAGCCGGTGCTCGATCGCCCGCAGGTACCGGCGCAGGTCGGCCACCCGTGGCGCACCGATCGAGGTGAGGACGGACGGGTAGACCAGCCGACCGAGCTGCTCGCGCACGTCGGCGACCGACGGCGCCAGCGCCTTCTGGTCCATCTCGTCGAGGCGCGGGACGATCCGCCCGATGAGGTCGAGCACGTCGACCGCGACGGGCGCCACGTCGACCAGCACCTTCGGCAGCTGCTCGGCGGTCGCGGCGCGGAGCCGACGCCACCCCTCTTCGGTCCAGGACGGTCCGCCCTGCTCGTCGAGGATGCCGTCGACCGCGGCGCCCACCACGTCGAGGGCCCAGTCCTGCTCCGAGCGCCACGGCGAGACGGCGAGCGCCAGACGCGACCGGTTGGTCAGCATCCGCGTGACCGCGCGGACGACGGCGGGGACCGAGCGTCCCAGCAGCGCGCGCGTGCCGACCCACATCGCCTCCCACTGCTCGTCCTGGCTGGGGAGGAGGCGCACGGCGACGGTGTCGCCCTCGTCGACGAGGGCCGGGTAGGCCCGCACCACGTGGCCGGCCCCGGTCGTGTCGATCACGGAGGGGAGATCACCGCCCGGCCAGTCGGTGAGGCCGGTCCGCTCGATGGACGGACCGGACTGCGAGATGGCCGTGCGCACCTGGCGATCGAGCAGGTCGCCGAGGGCCTCGACGCTCTTGCCCTGGGCGATCGGTCGGCCCGCCTCGTCCACGACGCGCACGGTCGGACGCAGGTGGTCCGGCACCTTGTCGAGGTCGAAGTCCTCGGGGGTGACCTCCACGCCGGTGGTGCGCCGCAGCTCGCGGGCCAGCGCGCGCAGCAGGCCGTCCCCTGCGGCGGTGTCGAGGTGGTCGAGCACCGCGGCCACCGTGTCGGGCACGGGGACGAGGCTCCGACGGATCGACTTCGGCAGTGACCGCACGAGTGCGTCGACGAGAAGGGGGCGGACGCCCGGGACGCTCCACTCGAACGCGTCGGGGTCGATCTGGTTCAGCGCGGCGAGCGGGACCTCGATGACCGCGCCGTCGGTCAGCGAGGACGGGTCGAACTCGTAGGCGACGTCGAGGGTGAGGTCGCCGTGGCGCCACTCGTCGGGGAAGTCGTCGGGATCGGGCGCGTCGGACCCCGAGACGAGGACGTCGAGGGGGACGTCCAGCAGGTCCGGGGTGTCCCGCCGGGCGCCCTTCCACCACTTGTCGAAGGAGCGAACCGACACCACGTGGTCGGGCACCCGCTCGTCGAACCAGTCGAACAGCGCCTCGTCGGGGAGGAGCAGGTCGCGCCGGGCGCGAGCCTCGAGGTCGTGGACCTCCTCGACCCGGGCGCGGTTGCGCTCGACGAAGCGGTGGTGCGTGGTCCACTCGCCGTGCACGAGGGCGTGCCAGATCACGAGCTCACGGGCCCGCTCCGGGTCGACGCGGGCGAGGTTGGTCGTGCGACCGGCGACGACGGGCAGCCCGAAGAGCGTGACGCGCTCGGTGGTCGAGGCGGCCCCGCGCTCGGCGTCCCACCACGGCTCGCCGTAGCTCCGCTTCACGAGGTGGGCGCCGGCCGACTCGAGCCACTCCGGCTGGATGCGGGCGACCATCCGGCCCCACATCCGGTTGGTCTCGACGAGCTCGCCGGCCATCACCCAACGGGGTCGGGCCCGGCTCAGCACCGACCCGGGGGCGATCGCGAAGGTGGCGCCGCGGGCTCCCCGGTAGTCGCGCGTGTCGCCGATGCGCATGCCGACGTGGGAGAGGAGCCCGGTGAGGAGCGCCTGGTGGATCGTCGCGGCGCTCGGCTCCTCGCCGCCGTGGCGCATCCGCATCCCCATCTGGCCGCAGACCTGGCGCAGCTGGGCGTAGACGTCCTGCCACTCGCGGACGCGCATGACGTTCAGGTGCTCGGCCTTCAGCTGCTTGCGCCACTGGTTCGACGAGCGGTCCCGCCGCACCTCGCGCACGTGCTCCCACAGGGCGAGCAGCGAGAGGAAGTCCGAGTCGGGGTGGGCGAAGCGGGCGTGGAGCTGCGCGGCCTCCTGCTCCTTCCCGCTCGGGCGCTCGCGGGGGTCGATGATCGAGAGCCCGGCGGCGATCACGGCGACCTCGTGGAGGCAGCCGGACTCGTGGGCGGCGAGGACCATGCGACCGAGGCGGGGGTCGAGGGGGAGACGAGCCAGTTGCCGGCCGAGCGGGGTGAGCCAGCGTCGCGTCCCCTCGTGCTCGGGGTCGACCGCGCCGAGCTCGACGAGGAGCGCGATGCCGTCGCGCACCGCGCGCGCATCGGGCGGGTCCACGAACGGGAACCGCTCGATCTCGCCCAGTCCGATGGCGGCCATCTGGAGGATGACCGACGCCAGGTTGGTGCGCTGGATCTCGGGTTCGGTGAACCGCGGCCGCGCGTCGTAGCTCTCCTCGCTGTAGAGCCGGATGCAGGTGCCCGGCCCGATGCGGCCGCACCGGCCGGCCCGCTGGTCGGCCGAGGCCTGGGAGACGTCCTCGATCGGGAGGCGCTGCACCTTCGTGCGGTGGTTGAAGCGTGAGATGCGGGCGTTGCCGGGATCGACGACCGAGCGGATGCCGGGGACGGTGAGGGAGGTCTCGGCCACGTTGGTGGCGAGGACGATGCGCCGCCCGGTGTGGGGTGCGAACACGCGGTGCTGCTCGGCCGCCGACAGCCGCGCGTAGAGGGGGAGGATCTCGGTGTCGGGGAACGCCCGGTCGCGGAGGGCGTCGGCGGCGTCGCGGATGTCACGCTCGCCGGCGCAGAAGACGAGCACGTCGCCCGGCCCCTCACGGCGCAGCTCCTCGACGGCGTCGACGATCCCCTGGGGCTGGTCGCGCACCTCGGCCTCGACGTCGTCGGGGTCCTCGAGCGGCCGGTAGCGGATCTCGACGGGGTAGGTGCGGCCCGACACCTCGACGATGGGTGCCCCGCCGAAGTGCTGCGAGAAGCGCTCGGTGTCGATCGTGGCCGAGGTGATGACGACCTTCAGGTCGGGTCGGCGGGGGAGGAGCTGGCGGAGGTAGCCGAGCAGGAAGTCGATGTTGAGGCTGCGCTCGTGGGCCTCGTCCACGATGATCGTGTCGTAGCGCCGCAGGTCCCTGTCCCGCTGGATCTCGGCGAGCAGGATGCCGTCGGTCATCAGCTTCAGCAGGGTGTCGGGTCCGACCTCGTCGGTGAACCGCACGGCGTAGCCGACGAGACCGCCGACCTCGGTCCCGAGCTCCTCGGCCATCCGCTCGGCGATCGACCGGGCGGCGATGCGGCGGGGCTGGGTGTGGGCGATCAGTCCCTCGACGCCGCGACCGAGCTCGAGGCACAGCTTGGGCAGCTGCGTGGACTTGCCCGACCCCGTCTCCCCGGCGACGACGACGACCTGGTTGTCGCGCAGCGCGTCGAGGAGGTCCCCTCGGCGCTGCGAGATCGGCAGCTCCTCGGGGTAGCGCGGCGTCGGCAGCAGGGCGCGCCGCCGCTCGATCTCGGCGGGGTCGAGTCGGGACATGGCCCCGACAGTCTGGCGTCCGGGTTCAGCGCTGCGGCGCGACGGGGTCCAGCGCGTTGCTGCGGGCGAACGCCTCGGGCCCGAGGCGCCGGGAGATCCGGCCGACGTAGACCACCCCGACGACCAGGCCGGCGGCGGCGATGGCCGTCGCTGCGGTGAACACGTCGTAGGCCCCGAGCAGGTCGTCCGGAGCTCCGGACTCCACCGCCTCGTTCACGTTCGACACGGCGACGCGCGCCAGCACGGTCCCGGCGACGTGGCCGATCCACCAGAGCCAACCGACGAGGGACACTCGTACCGACTGCCAGCGCCGGACGATGCCGCCGTCACGCGGTGCGTGGGCGATGCGCTCGATCTCGCCGATGACCAGCTTCGGCAGGATGAGGTTGGCGACGGGGATGAACCACGCGCCGATGGTCCAACCCCTGCCGTACTTCCGCTCGAAGGGCCGCAGGCGGTCCGAGGCGGTGTGGGCACGCCAGGACCAGACGATGAAGAGGACCGTCACCGCGATCCCGATCCAGAACGTGGCGTTCGCAGCGCTGACCATCCGTTCCTCGACGTCGACCCAGTCGAGGAGGCCTGCGTTCGTGGAGGAGGTGAGGTAGTCGTCGGCCGCCGACCTCGTCTGCACCACGAGCACCGCGACGAGCAGGTTGAGCGCCGCCATCACCGCGAACCCGGCCTGGGCCACCACGGCGAGCACCGGGCTCAGCGCCGGTCCGGGGAGCGACGCCGTCATGCCGACGTGCTGCTGCGGTGCCGCCGGCGCGGCGCCCACCTGCGCCGCTGTCTCCTGGTCCATCGGCACGCCCGGCTGCGCCGTCGGCGGGTACCACCGCCCGTCGGACGCGAGCCACCAGCCCGGTCCCTGTGACACGTCGCTCATCTCGCCCGCTCCGCCTCTCCCACGTCGTCGGTCGTGGTCAGTCCAGCAGATCCGTGACCCGATCGAGGAGATCCTCGTAGGTGTCGAGGGCCGGGAGCTCGGGGAACTCGGCGACGACGTTGGCCGGGGCGTGGAAGAGGAAGCCGTGGTCGGCAGCGCGCAGCATCGATGTGTCGTTGTAGGAGTCGCCGGCGGCGATCACGCGGTAGCCGAGCCCCTGGAACGCCTCGACGGCCCGGCGCTTCGGGTCCTCGATGCGCAGCCGGTAGCCGGTGATGCGGTCGTCGGCGACGAGCAGCCGGTGGCACATCAGCGCGGGCCAGTCGAGCTGCCGCATCAGCGGTCGGGCGAACTCCTCGAAGGTGTCGGAGAGGATCACGACCTGGGTGCGCTCACGCAGGGCGGCCAGGAACTCGACCGCCCCCGCCAACGGCGCGAGGCCGGCGATGACGTCCTCGATCTTCGAGAGGGACAGCCCGTGCTCGTCGAGCAGGTCGAGCCGGTACCGCATGAGCACGTCGTAGTCCGGTTCGTCGCGCGTCGTGCGCCGGAGCGCGTCGATGCCGGTGCGCTCGGCGACGGCGATCCAGATCTCGGGGACGAGCACCCCTTCGAGGTCGAGCGTGACGATCGTCTGCCTGTGGGACATCTCCGCAGTATCGGTCACCGGGGCCCCACCACCGGGTTCTCCAGCGTGCCCACGCCGTCGATCTCGATGCGGACGACGTCGCCGTCTCGCAGCCAGATCTGCGGGTCACGGGCCACGCCGACGCCGGCGGGCGTGCCGGTGGCGATGACATCGCCCACCTCGAGCGTGCAGACGGTGGAGAGCAGCTCGATCTGCTCCCAGCAGTTCGTGATCATCTGCGCCGTGTCGCCGTCCTGGAGCAGCTCGTCGTTGACCCACGTGCGCAGCGAGCGCCCGTGGGGGTCGCCGAGCTCGTCGGCGGTGACGATCCACGGGCCGATCGGGCCGTGGGTGTCGAACGACTTGCCGAGGGTCATCGTCGGCGACCGCTGCTGCCAGTCCCGCACCGAGACGTCGTTGACGACGACGTAGCCGGCGACGACCGAGGCGGCGTCGGCCGCGCCGACGTCTCGGCACCGGCGGCCGATGACCATGCCGAGCTCCCCCTCGTAGTCGACCTGGTGGCTCACGCGGGGCACCTCGATCGGCTCGCCCGGGCCGACGACGCACGTCGACTGCTTGTTGAAGAAGAGCGGGAGCTCGGGCCGGGACCTGCCGGTCTCGGCGACGTGCTCGGCGTAGTTCAGCCCGATGGCGAGGAACTTCGGGGGGCGGGGGACGGGCGCGAGGAGGTGGGCGCCGTCGAGGGGGATCGAGCCGCCGCCGCGCTCGTCGACGAGGGCGGCGCGCTCGTCCGGCGAGGCGGTGAGCGCGAGCTCGAGCTCGTCGGGGGCGAGCAGGACGACGCGGTCGTCGTCGACGGGGACGAGCCCGGGGAGGTCGCCGTCGGGGGTGCGGACGCGCACGATCTTCATGGGCCGATCATCGCCGCTCGCCCGCTCAGCGGTCGAGGTGGTGGCGGAGGAACCGGACGGTCCGTTCCCACGCGAGTGCGGCAGCGCCCGGGTCGTAGGCCGCCGGCCGGTCCTCCTCAGCGAACCAGTGGCCGGTGCCCGCGTAGCGGTGGAACTCGACCGCCTTGCCGACCAGGTGGAGGTGCGCCTCGAGCTCGACCACCTCGTCGTCGCTCACGAGCTCGTCGCGCTCGGCGAAGTGGCCGAGGAACGCGCTCGTCGCGTCGTCGAGCGGGATGCCCTGCGTGCCGTAGTAGGCGACGCTGGCGCCGACGTGCTCCGGGGCGCGCGCCGCGAGCCACAGGCCCCAGGACGCACCCATCGAGAAGCCGACGACGCCGATCGGCCCGTCGTCGGTGATCGGCAGGTCGCGCAGGGCGCCGGCCGACGACAGGACGAGGTCGGCGGCCCGGTCGACGTCCATCTGGGCGAGCAGCTGCTCGGCCTCGTCGGGACGGTCCGCCGATTCGCCGGCGTACAGGTCGGGTGCGAGCGCGACGAAGCCCTCGTCGGCGAGCCGGTCGCACCACTGGCGGACGAAGGTCGTCAGCCCCCACCAGGAGTGCAGCACCAGCACGCCGGGGCCGGTGCCGGCGTCGGGGGCGACCACGTAGGCGCTGCCGGCGCGGCGGCGAGGGGCGGAGTCGTCGGTCATCGCCTCGACGCTAGGGGTCCTGCCGGGATGTCCCACCGGCCGGGCCACCCGTCCACGTCGCGCGGCGCCGGCACGCCCCACCCCGGGCCCCATCCCGTCTCCCGCCGCTCGACGTCGTCGTCGCCCCACGACGGCGGCTCGAGCCCGATCCCGTCGGGGTCGGGCATCGCGCGCAGGTGGTTGGCGACGCCGACGAGCGACGTGCGCAGGTCGACGGCCGGACCGCCGGCGGCGCCGTCGGCCAGGGCCAGGAGGATGCCGGCGGCGAGCACGTGGCCGGCGCCGTGGTCGAGGGCCTGGGCGGGGAGCGGCACCGGGTGCTCGGCGCCCGTGGCGACCATGCCGGCGTGGGCGATGCCGACGCTCATCTGCACCAGGCTGTCGAAGCCGCGCCGGTCGGCCCACGGGCCGTCCCAGCCGTAGGCGTCGAGCGCGGCGACGACGAGGCCCGGGCGTCGCTCCCGCCACCACGCGGGTCCGAGTCCGAGGTCGTCGAGCGCGCCGGGCCGGAGGCCGTGGACCACGACGTCGGCGCCGGCGACGAGGCGACCGAGGTGCTCCTGGTCCGACTCCTGGGTCAGGTCGAGCGCCAGCCGGCGCTTGCCGATCGTCGTCTCGGGGAGGAGGGCGCCGACCTCGGCGAAGCCGGGCGGGTCGACGCGGATGACCTCGGCGCCGTGGGCGGCGAGCAGGCGGGTGCAGACCGGTCCGGCGATGACCCTGGTGAGGTCGACGACGCGGACGCCGGCGAGCGGTCGACCGTCGGGTGCGGGGAACGGGCGGCCCGGCCCCTCGAAGGTCGCGTCGCGACGCAGCAGGGGTTCGTGGACAGCGACGGCGCCGTGCGGGTGCGTGCTCCAGGTGTCGGAGGACCGGAGGGCGGCGGCACACCCCCCGGCGGCGACCACCGCCGACTCGATCTCCTCGGCCGGCCGTTCGCCGACGGTCCGGGCCACGATGTCCCTCTCGGCGTCGTCGGGCAGGCCCAGCGCCGAGAGCGCGGCGCCGCGGTGCCACGGGTAGTTGGCGTGCAGCCGCACCCACCCGTCGGCGGCGGCGTGGTCACCGCTGATCGGGTCCCAGAGGTCGGGCAGTGACCAGCCCTCGGGGCGGAAGAGGCGCTCCGACAGGAAGGTCGCCGCCGCACGTCGCGTGTCGACGCGCACGGGGGGCGGGGCACCGGCGCCCCGGGCGGCCAGCACCTCGCCGACGGCGAGCGCGACGGCCGCGGCGCAGGCGCCGGCGAACCCCGTCACGTCCACGATCGAGGGCAGGACCCGTCGGTCGCCGACCACCTCGAGCCGCTCGAGCGCATCCTCGGCCCCGCCGAGCGCGCCCCACAGGCGCCCCGCCACCGTCGTCAGGTCGTCCACGTTTGGAGCATGCCACGGGCCCGGCAGGAGCCGGCGCCCGGACGGATCAGGGCGACGCGGAGGCGGAGGTGCTCGCCCCGTCGTCGACCGCGACGAGCGAGGTGACGTCGCCCGTGCCGCCATCGGGAGCGGGGGAGGCGAAGGTGAACAGCAGGGCGAAGAGAGCGGTCACCGCGGTGAGGGCCAGGACCCCGAGGCGTCGCGGGGTGGCCGAGCGGGGCGAGAGCGGGGCGGCCAGGGTCGTGAGGCCGGCCACGGTGCGGGGTACGGCGGTCGTCGGGGCGTCGGTCGGCCCCTCGTCCTCGGGGAAGAGGGGCACGACGACGCCCTCGTCCTCGTCCACGAGCCCGGCGAGGTCGGCTGCGCTCGCCGAGGGGTGCTGACGGCTCGACGCCTCGAGTCGACCGGCGGCCGTCGCCGCGTCGAGCCGGGCCTCCGAGCGGTCGGCGAGCATGCCCATGAGCACCTGGGCGCCGGCGGGTGGGACCGCGCTGTCGGCGTCGAGGGCCGTCACCCGCTGCCGGTCGGTCCGGTGGCCGAGGAGGCCGAGCAGGCACACGGCGAGGGCGTAGACGTCCGACGCCGGGACCGGGGCCTCGCCGGCCCGCACCTCCGGAGCCAGTCGCACGTGGCCGGGGGTCGGGAGGTGCGTCGCGGTGTCGGCGTCGACGAGCCAGGTGCGTCCGTCGGCGAACGCCACGACCGTGTCGGGCCGGATCGCTCCGTGGAGTCGTCCCGCGGCGTGCAGCTCGGCGAGCTCGGCGGCGACGCTGGCACCGATCCGGGCGACCGTCGACCACGGCAGGGGGGCCACGTCGGCCAGGTCTCGCAGGGACCGGCCGCCCCGCCACCCGGCGTGGGCGTCGGCGTCGGCCGGGTCGATGGGATCGGGGTCTGCGGTGTCGACGATGAGCTGGGCCACGGGTGTCCGTCCTGAGGTGCGTCGGGGTGTCGGGGTGGGGGTTCGGGTGCTCACGCTGCGTGGCTCAGCGTGCGCACGGCCGCCCGTACCCGGCCGTCCGACCCGGCCAAACCCGCCACCGGGCGCGGGAGCATCTCGTGGTGGTCGCACCAGCGGGCTGGCGGGATCCACCCCGCGGCGCCTAGCACGTGCTCCATGCCCACCGCGCCGCCACTCATCCTCATCCCGCCGTCGGAGGGGAAGGCTCCCGGCGGCGGGGGTCCCACCTGGCGGCGGGGCCAGCAGCGGGACGGCGCGCTCGACCGCCACCGGGCCGCCATCCTCCCGATCGCACGCCGTGCGGGTGCGGTGGCGCCCCGTGCCGCCACCATGCCGGCGATCGACCGCTTCACCGGCGTCCTCTACCGCGAGCTCGACTGGCACCGGCTCCCGACGGCGGCACGGCGCCGCGGCGAGGACCAGGTCCGCATCGTCTCCGGCCTCCTCGGGTTGGTCGCCCCGGACGACCCGGTGCCCGACCACCGGCTGAAGATGTCGGCGAACCTCCCCGGGACGGGCCGGCTCTCGACGTGGTGGCGGCCCCGCCTCGCACCGGTGCTGGGGGACCTGGCGGCGGGTCGCGTGGTGTGGGACCTGCTGCCCCAGGAGCACGCCGCGGCGTGCGACTGGTCAGCGGCGGTACCGCACCGGCGTGTGACCGTGCGCTTCGTCGACGGATCGGGCCGGACGGTCTCGCACTGGAACAAGCTGCTGAAGGGCGCCCTCGTGCGCTGGCTGCTCGTCGAGCGGCCCCGGGACGTCGACGCGCTCGGCGACTTCGAGCACCCGGCGGGCTACCGCCTCGACCCGGCCGCCTCCGTGCTCGATGCTCCCGACGCCACGGTCGTGCTGCGTGAGCGGTGACGTCTGTGTCGTCGCCACCCCGCCGGGGTAGCCGCCGAGGCGACCACGGACCCGGGAGGATCGAGTGAGCACCGCGATGGAGCGCATCCAGGACGAGATCGGGGAGCGGTTCGGCGACGCCGGGCCGTCGACGGGGGAGCAGGTCCTCTGGAAGGCCATGACGCTCGGATCCGGCGTCCTCGCGGCGCTGGTGGCGCGCCGCGTCGTCGGTGCGATCTGGACACGGATCAAGGGCGCGGACGAGCCGACCGACCCGGCCGACCGCAACACCTCGTGGACGAACGCGATCCAGTGGGCCGTGGCCTCGGGCGTCGGTGCCGGTGTGGCGCGCGTCCTCGCGCAGCGGGCCGCGGCCCGGGCGTGGGAGTCGGCCACCGGAGCCACGCCGCCCGCGGGCGGCGCGGAGTCGGCGCTGGAGCGCTAGCGGGCGGAGGTCCCGTCCTCAGACGGAGAACCACTGGGTGGTGACCGCGCCGTCCGGTGCCGTGACCTGCAGGCGCAGGGTCCCCGGCGGCACGTCGGGGAAGGTGAAGTGCCCGATGGGGTCGGCTCGTGTCGTGCGCTCGGTGCCGTCCGGCCGCACGAGCGTGACCTCGAGCGGACGGGTGGGGACGAGCTGCCCGACGAGCTGGTCGCCCTCGACCTCGACCTCGATGGTGAGCTCGCGGCTCTCGAACGACAGCTGCCGCGGCCACGCCATGCCCCGGACGCCGAGCGGCTCGAGCGCCGAGTCGACGCGCAGCTCGGCGAGCTCGGCGTCGATGGTCCGCCACGTCCAGGCGGCGCGCGCGGCGGCGATGGCGGAGGCCGACGGGGGATCGTGGGCGTCGAGGGTCCGGCCGAGCTCGGCGAGCAGCTCGGCGTCGGGATCGGCCGGGTCGACGGGGACGTCCGGTCGGTCGGTCATCGGTCCTCCTGGAGCGATCGGATGCCCGCGGTGGCCCTGAGCTTCTGGAGGCACCGGGCCCTCGTGGGTCCGATGCTGCCGATGGGCATGTCCATGAGCTCGCTGATCGTGTCGTAGGGGATCGGGGGGTCCGCGAGGAGGAGGCGGAGCAGGCGCTGGCAGCGTGCCGGCAGCGTGTTGAAGGCGTCCCAGAGCGCCGCGTCGCGCTCGGCGTCCTCGAGCGGCTGACCGAACGGTTCCTCGACCGCGGGTGGATCGACCTCGTCGTCGAGGTGCTCGCGCTGGGCGAGCCGCACGGCGCGGAGGCACTCGTTGCGGGCGGTGCGGGCGAGCCACCCCGCCAGGCTCTCCGGCTGGCGGATCCGGTCGAGGTGCTCGGCGAGGCGGAGCCAGGTGGTCTGGTACGCGTCCTCGACGACGGCGTCGGGGAGGCGGAACGTGCGCACGACGTGCCAGACGAGTCCGGCGTAGCGGTCGACGAGCGACGACCACGCGGTCTCGTCGCCGCGGGATGCGGCAGCGACCAGGGCGGTGAGGTCGTCCGACACCGTCCGGATCCTAGGGGCGCGGCGCGCCGCCGGTGCCGGACGCGTGGGCTGGGCGACGAGCTCCATGACCGACCAGAGCGCGGACCAGCCGCCCTGATACCTCCCGGTGCGGTCGGCTCAGGCCAGGTTGACGACGGTGCCGAGGCCCTGGATCCGCAGCAGCGAGGGGTCGTCGACCACGCGGCGCACCGCCTCCGACGCGTCGCAGCCCGTGGCCATCCGGGCGGCGATGGCCGCGGCCACCGCCGGAGCGGCGAACGACGTCCCGCTCCACCGCGCCCATCCCTCGAACGCCGCCCCGTCCTCGTCCTCGGGCAGGCTCGACGGGTCGCCGCCCTTCGGGACGAAGAAGCGGGAGACGACGTCGACCCCCGGTGCGCAGGCCCGGACCCACCGGCCGACGTTGGTGAACGGCGCCGGCCCGTACGGTCCGATCGCCCCCACCGAGACGAGGTCGGGGAGCGCGGCGGGCCAGCTCGGACGGCACGACGCCTCGTTGCCCGCCGACGCCACGACGACCGAACCGTGGGCGACGACCCGGGCGAGGGACTCGGAGAGGGCCAGCGGCGGCTCGTCGTCCTCGGTGTAGCCACCGAACGACAGGTTGAGGATCTCGGGCAGGTCGCCCGGGTCGATGGCATCGATCGCCGCCGCGATGTCGGCGTCGTCGCCGTGGCCGAACGTCGAGAGGACGCGGTCGACCGCGACCGGCGAGCGTGGCGCCAGACGCTCGACGATGCCGGCGATGAAGGTGCCGTGGCCCGCAGCGGGGTCGATGGCGAGGTCGCCGTCCTCGTCGGGGTGGTCGACGTCGTCGGTGCGGAGCGGCTGGACCGACCCGACGAACGCCGGCCGGAAGTCCCCGGCGGCGAGCCCGGTGTCGAGCACGAGCACCCGGGGGCCGTCCTGGGTGCCGCTCGCCGTCAGGGTGCTCGGCGCGGTGCACGCCCGGGCGTTGGTGGCGACAGGAGCCTCCTCCGGTGCGACGACGGGCATCGGGCTGGCGAAGCAGCTGCAGTGCGGGCACCCGCCCTGCCCGTGCGCGAGCAGGGCGGGGTTGGCGAGGAGCGCGGGGTTGGCGAGGAGCGCGGGGTTGGCGAGGAGCGCGGGGTTGGCGAGGAGCGCGGGGTTGGCGAGGAGCGCGGGGTTGGCGAGGAGCGCGGGGTTGGCGAGCAGGGCCGGGTTGGCGAGGAGCGCCGGGTTGGCGAGCAGCGCGGGGTTGGCGAGCACGCCGGTCGCCGCGAAGAACACGTGGTTGGGCTGGGCGGCGACCCCTTCCCGCCGCAGGGCGCGGGCCAGCCCGACGACGTCGTCGACGCCGGCCAGCAGCGTGAGCGATCCCACCTCGCGGACCCGCTCGGCCCGACCGCCGCCCAGCTCGACCACGCGGTCGAGCTCGCGGGTCGAGACGAGGAGCTCGCCCGGTCGGTGGACGAAGGGTCGGCCCGCGCTGTCGGCGCTGAACGCCACCTTGCCCAGCCACGGTCCCTGCAGCAGCTCCCTGCGCTCGCCGTCGTACATGGTGCTCTCCTCGCCTGGTCGTGAGGAGGGGCGTCGTCGCCCCCGCCCGTGCAGCCGATGCGATCCGATCGACCCGTCGGTGCCTTGATACGACAAAGTTGGGTCCGATGCACGGGTTCGGGTGGTCGACGTCGGGAGCGGAGGGGTGACGCTGGGGCGTGCCGCGGCGCTGCTCGAGGCGGTGCAGGCAGATCCCCGCCGGACGGCCGACGCGGCGCGCGACCTCGTGGACGACGGCTCGGCGACGCCGCTCGAGCGCATCGGGGCGCTGTGGGCGCTCGGTCGGGCGCTGTCGGAGCTGGACGAGGTCGAGGCGGCCTGCCGCACGCTCGGCGAGGCGGCCGACGCCGCCGACGGCGCCGCGGAGGGCGCCCTCGCCGCCGAGATCCGGGTCAGTCGCTCGGTGTGCCTGCTCACCGCGGGCGATGCGGAGGCGGCCCGCGCCGAGCTCGACCTCGCCGAGGAGCAGATCCCGCCGGGTGGGCCGACCGGTCGGCTGGTCATGCAGCGCGGGTTGCTCGAGATCTACGGCGGTCGGCTCGCGTCGGCGCTCGAGGCGCTCGACCGCGCGCTCCCCATGCTCGTCGACGCCGGCGATGACCTCGCCCGGTGCCGCCTCCTGTCCAACCGCGGCGTCATCCTCGCCTTCCTCGGGCAGCTCGACCGGGCCCAGGACGACCTCGACGAGTGCCAGTCGCTCGCCACGCGCCTCGGCCAGGACATGGCGGCCGCGGCAGCGCTCCACAACCTCGGGTTCGTGCGCGGTCGGCGCGGCGACGTGCCCCGGGCCCTCGACGACCTGCGGACCGCCCGCCGGGCCTACGAGGCGCTCGGCGCGGCCCGACTCGTCGCCACCCTCGATGCCGACCTGGGAGCGGTGCTCCTCACCGGTGGTCTGGCGGAGGAGGCTGCGGAAGCGGCTGCTCGCGCCGTCGACGCCGCGTCTGCGGCCGGGAACCGGCTGACGGAGGCCGAGGCGCGCCTGCTCCTCGCCGAGGCGTCGCTCGCCGCGGGGCGGACGGCCAGCGCACGCCGGGCGGCGCAGGAGGCCGCCGACACGTTCCGCGCCGCGGGGCGGGACCCCTGGGCCACGATCGCCGACCACCTGGTGCTGCGGGCCGACGTCGCCGGCGGAGCGGTGGGACCCGACGACCTCGACGCCGTGCTCGGGGTGGCCGAGCAGCTCGACGCGCACGGCTGGACGGTCGAGGCGGCGGGCGCACGTGCCCTCGTCGGGCGCCTCGGCATCGCGCTCGGGCGTGTCGAGCTGGCGCGGCGCGCGCTGGAGCGGTCGGCGGCCGACCGTTGCCAGGGCCCCGCGGCGCTGCGAGCGAGCGCGTGGCTCGCCACCGCGATGCTCCGTGCCGAGGACGGCGACCGTGCCGGCGCCCGTCGGGCGCTGGCCGCTGGGATGCGGGTCATCGCCGCGCACCAGGCTGCCCTCGGCTCGACGGAGCTGCGGGTGCACGCCGCGGCGCAGGGCCGGGAGCTGGCCGGTCTCGGGCTCCGCCTCGCCGTCGAGGATGGCTCGCCGGAGGACCTGCTGCGCTGGGCGGAGCGCTGGCGGGCCCGGGCCCTGAGCCTCCCGCCGGTCCGACCCCCTCGGGACGGGCGCCTCGCAGCACTCCTCGACGACCTGCGGGCCCTCGACGCCGCGCACCGGGAGCTGCTGCTCGGCGGCGCGGAGGTCGACGACGCCGAGCGCGCTCGGCGGATCGAGCTCGAGGACGAGGTCCGCGCGGTGAGTCGCAGCCTCTCGGGCTCGGGTGCGGCCAGCGAGCGGCTCGACCTCGGGGGTCTTCGCGCCCAGCTCGGCGCGACCGGTGCCCAGCTGGTCGAGCTCGTGGAGGTCGACGGTGAGCTGCACGCCGTGGTCGCCGAGGCCGATCCGGCGACGTGGCGGTGGTGCGCCCTCGGTCCGGTCGCGGAGCTCTCGGCGCAGGTCGCGCAGGCGCTCGCGTCGATCCGTCGCCTGGCCGTCGCCCGTTCGTCGCCGCGCGCCCTCGCGGCAGCGGTCGAGGCCCTCGGCGCGCTGGGGCGAGCGGTCGACCAGCGCGTGGTGGCACCGCTCGGCCTGGCGCCCGACGGGCCCGTCGTCATCGTGCCGACCGGCGTCCTCCAGCGGTTCCCGTGGTCGGTCGTGCCCTCCCTCACCGCTCGGCCCGTCGTCGTCGCCCCCAGCGCCGCGCTGTGGGTGCGCGCCGCCCGGCCCGCCGTCGACGGTCGGGTCGTCCTCGTGGGTGGTCCCGACCTCGAGCACGTCGAGCGGGAGCTCGAGCTCCTCTCCGAGGTCCACCCCGACGCCCTGGTGCTCGGTCCCGAGGACTGCCGCGCCGGCCGCGTGCTCGACGCCGCCTCCGGCGCCCGGATGGTCCACCTCGCCGCCCACGGGACGCTCCGCTCCGACAGCCCGCTGTTCACGTCCCTCCAGCTCGCGGACGGGCCGCTCACGGTGTACGACCTCGAGCACCTCGAGGACCCGCCCCGCACCGTCGTCCTGCCGGCGTGCGACGCCGGCGCCTCGACCGTCGCCACCGGCGACGAGCTGATCGGATCGGCCGTCGGCCTGCTGTCGATGGGCGTCAGCCAGGTGGTGGCACCGCTGACGATGGTGCCCGACGAGGCGACGGTCGACCTCGTCGTCGACCTCCACCGGGCGGTGGCGGGCGGACTGGACGTGCCGCACGCCCTCGCTGCGGCGCGGACCGCGGCCCTGGCGCGGGGCGGTCCGCAGGACGTCGCCGCCGCCCACGCCTTCGTCGTCCTCGGCGGGTCCTGAGAGGTATCAGGCTCGGGCATCGCGGCTCTCGACGAGCATGACGACGACGCTGCAGCTGCTCGGCGGGTTCGAGGTGCGAGCCGGCGGGGTCCGCGTGGACCTGCCGGCGGCGGGCGAGCGCCTGGTGGCGCTCCTCGCGCTGCGCCGGGGGCCCCAGACGAGGGACGTGGTCGCACGTGCGGTGTGGCCGGCGACCACCCCCTCGCCCGGGGCCCGCCTCCTCGACACCCTGCTCGGCCGGCTGTCCGACCAGGTCCGGCAGGGCATCGACGTCGACCCTCACGGATCCCTCTCGCTGGGGTCCGGGTGGGACGTCGACCTCGACCAGGCGCTCGACGCCGCGCGCCGGCTGCACGTGGACCCGACCCCGGTCGGCGCCGACCTCGTCGTCTTCCGCCTCGACCTGCTGCCGGGGTGGTTCGAGCCCTGGCTCGACGAGGTCCAGGCCCGGTACCGCCGGCTGCGGATGTCGGTGCTGCGGCGGGTCGGGCGCCACCAGCTCGACGTCGGCGACGTGGACGACGCCGCGGACATCGCCCTCGAGCTCCTGGCGGACGATCCCTGCAACGAGGAGGCGCAGCTGCTCCTCGTCGAGGCCCTGCTGGCCCGGGGGGACCACGCGCTGGCGCGTCGGACCCTCGACCGCTTCCGGCGACGCCTGCGCTACGAGCTCGGCGTCGAGCCGACGGCGGGGATGCGGGCGGCGATCGCCCGCGCGGAGCACCCGGCACGCGGCGGCGTCTGATCGACCAGCACCGTGGCGGTCGGTGACACACTGCGGATGTGATCGTCGACTGCGCCGAGTACGACCAGGGGGCACGCCGACCGGGCCGGGCGTCGTTGAGCGACCTGGGCCAGCGCGAGCGGGGCGACGGTCGGTTCGTGTGGCTCGGCCTCTTCGAGCCCACCGCAGAGGAGTTCTCCGAGGTGATGGACGCCCTCGGTCTGCACCCCCTCGCATCCGAGGACGCGGTCGAGGCGCACCAGCGCCCGAAGCTCGAGATCTACGACGGCACGCTCTTCCTCGTGCTGAAGACCGCCCGCTACGACGATCCCACCGAGACCGTCGAGTTCGGGGAGCTGCTGATCTTCGTCGGCGCGGACTTCATCGTCGTGGTGCGCCACGGTGCCGCCAGCGCCCTCGCCGAGGTGCGCGCCGAGCTCGAGGCCGACCCCGAACGCCTCGCGCTCGGACCGGCGGCGGTGCTCCACGGGATCCTCGACCGGGTGGTCGACGACTACGCGCCGGTCATGGCCGGCATCGACGACGACATCGGCGAGGTCGAGGCGGCGGTGTTCTCCGACACCCCGACGAACCCCGTGGAGCGCATCTACAAGCTCAAGCGCGAGGTGCTCGGCGTCCACCGGGCCCTCGGTCCGCTGGTCGACCCCCTCCATCGCCTGTCGAGCCAGCCGCTGCCGACGGTGCCGCCGGCGGTGCGCTCCTACTTCCGCGACGTCGAGGACCACCTCGTCCGCGTCACCGAGCAGAACGAGACGAACCGCGACCTGCTCACGAGCGTCCTCGAAGCGAACCTGACCCGGGTCAGCGTCCGCCAGAACGAGGACATGCGGAAGATCTCCGCATGGGTGGCGATGGCGGCGGTGCCGACGTTGGTGGCGGGCGTCTACGGCATGAACTTCGACCACATGCCCGAGCTCGACTGGCGCTTCGGGTACCCGGCGGTGCTGGCCGCCATGGCCGTGATCTGCCTCACGCTGTTCAGGTACTTCCGTCGGAGCGGTTGGATCTGACTCAGGCGGCCCGCCGCTCATGCCGCGGGAGGTCGAGCTCGAGGACGTGGAGGAAGCGACGTTCCTCGGTGCTGACGTCGGCCTTGCCGCGCCGCGGGCCCGACGCCCACCGGTCCGCCAGCTCGTCGGCCTCCCACAGCTCGACCACCCGTGGGTGCACGTACGAGCTGCGGCACACCGCGACGGTGTTGCCGAGCACGTCGGCGACCTCGCCGATGGCGTCCTTCAGCGTCGACTGGCGCGCCCGTTCCGACGTCGGCACCTCGATGCCGGCGAGGAGGGTGGCGGCCTGGACCGATCCCTCCCACGTCCGGAACGTCTTGGCCGTGATCTCGAGCCCCGTCGCCTGCTGCAGGTACTCGTTGATGTCCTCGGCGCGCACCGGGCGCGGCGCGCCGTCGTCGTCGAGGTACTGGAAGAGGGTCTGGCCCGGGAGCTCCTGGCACCGCTTGGCGATGCGCGCCAGCCGTGGGTCGTTGCACGAGATCTCGAAGACCTTGCCGTGCTTGCCCGTGAACCGCATGTGCATCGCGCCGCTGGTGACCCGGGCGTGACGACTCCGCAGCGTCGTGATCCCGTAGGTCTTGTTCTGCTTGGCGTAGACCTCGCTCCCGACCCTGCACCCGGTGAGGTCGAGGAGCGAGACGACGAGCGCCACCACCCGGTCCTGCCCGAGCCCACGCTCGGACAGGTCCTCGTCGATGCGGGCCCGCAGGGTCGGGAGGGCGTGGCCGAAGTCGCGGAGCTGGTCGAACTTCACCTGGGCCCGGTGCTCGCTCCAGCGTGGGTGGTAGCGGTACTGCTTGCGGCCCTTGGCGTCGCGACCCGTGGCCTGGATGTGCCCGTTCGGGTGCGGTGAGATCCACACGTCGGTCCACGCCGGTGGGATCGCCAGGGCGGTGACCCGTGCGATGGTCTCGGCGTCGTCGACGCGGCGACCTTCGGGGTCGACGTACCTGAACCGGGTGCGACCCGTGCGCCGGAGGCCGGGTTCCTCGTCGGTGACGTAGCGGAGGCGGGGAGGGGTGTCGAGCACGGCGAGCCTCTACCCACCCGCCGCCCGATGACGCTCGGTACGGTGCGGCCGTGGCGATGCTGCGCGTGGCGACCTTCAACATCCGCAACGGCCTCGGCCTCGACGGCAGGAACGCGTGGCCGTTCCGTCGCGCGACGACGGCGAGGACGATCGCCGCGCTCGACGCCGACCTCGTCGCTCTGCAGGAGGTCTACGGCTTCCAGCAGCGGTACCTCGAGCGCCGGCTGAGCGCCTACCGCTTCGTGGGGGAGGGACGGACCGACGGCCGGCGCGGCGAGCGGTGCCCGGTCCTGGTGCACCAGGACCGCGCCGTCGTCGTCGCCCACCGCACCGTGTGGTTCGGTGCGACGCCGGACGTGCCGGGCACCCGCCTCCCCGGCGCCGGCTTCCCCCGCATCGCCACCATGGCGACGGTGCGGCTGGAGCCCGAGGGGCGCCTCGTCCAGGTCACGTCGACCCACCTCGACGAGGCGTCGGAGGACCGCCGTCGCGTCGCGGCAGCCCAGCTGGTCGAGATGCTCGATCCGGACCTGCCCCAGGTGCTGATGGGGGACCTGAACGCCGACCCGACCTCGGAGGTGATCGACGTCCTCGCCGACGGTGGCCTGGTCCTGGTCGAACCCGAGGGCACGACGGGCACCGAGCACGCCTTCACCGGCCGGACCGATCGTCGTCGCATCGACCACGTGCTCGTGCGCGGCGACGTGCGCGTCGTCGACGCCACGGTGCTGACGGCTCGCCTCGGGTGCGCCCTGCCGTCGGACCACTGGCCGGTGCGTGCGGTCCTCGACGTGGGTGACGAGTGAGCCGCTAGCCGGTCGTGTCGATCGCGGCGCGGACGACCTTGCCCATGGCGTTGCGCGGCAGGGCGTCGACGCGTCGCACCAGGCGCGGTCGCTTGTAGGCCACGAGGTCGGCGGCCACCGCGGCGACCACCGCGTCGGCATCGACGTCCGGGGGCGCCTCGACGACGGCGGTGACGACCTCGCCCCACTCCTCCGACGGGGTGCCGACCACGGCCACGTCCCGGACGCCGGGCTGGGCGCGGATCAGGTCCTCGATCTCACGGGGGTACACGTTGTAGCCGCCCGAGATGATGAGCTCCTTGGCTCGGCCGACGATCGCCACGTGGCCGGCGTCGTCGACGGCGCCGACGTCGCCGGTGCGGAACCAGCCGTCGGGCGTGAAGGACGTGGCGTTCGCCTCGGGACGCGCGTCGTAGCCGCCGAACACGTTCGGCCCCCGGACCTCGATCTCCGAGGTGCCCGGCGCGAGGCGGAGCTCGACACCGGGGAGCGGGATGCCGACGGTCCCCGGCCGTCGCTCGCCGTCGTAGGGGTTCGAGACGAGCATCACCGTCTCGGTCATGCCGTAGCGCTCGAGGACCCGCTGCCCGCAGCGATCAGCGATGCGGGCGTGCAGCGTGGCGCTCAGCGGCGCCGAGCCCGACACGCAGAGGCGGAGCGAGGCCAGGCGCTCGGCGCCGGGTGCCTCGACGAGGCGGCTGTACATGGTCGGGACCCCGAAGAACATCGTGGCATCGGCGGCCTCGGTGAGGACGTCCTCGGGGTCGAACCGGGGGAGGAGGACAGCGCTGGCACCGGCGGCGAGCGTGCCGTGCACGCCCACGCCCAGCCCGTGCATGTGGAACAGGGGGAGGGCGAGCACGAGGCGGTCGTCCTCGGACCAGCGCCACGCCAGCAGCAGCGCCTCGACGCTGGCGAGGATGTTGGCGTGGGTCAGCAGCGCTCCCTTCGGCCGGCCCGTGGTGCCGGAGGTGTAGGGGAGGAGCGCGGGATCGTCCGGTCCCGCGACGTCGAGGCGCACCTCCGGGCCGTCGGGGAGGTCGACGTCCACCCCGGCGACGACGGGGAGACCCGCGGCGGCGGCCTGCTCGCGCATCGGCGCCGACCCGAGCACGGCGCCGCGGGCGCCGGAGTCCTCGAGGAGCACCTGCAGCTCGCGGGGCGTGTAGGCGTCGTTGACCGGAACGACGACGAGCCCCAGTCGCAGCGCGGCGACGTGGGCCACGACGAGGTCGGCGGAGGGCCCGCCGGACAGGAGCACGCGGTCGCCGCGGCGGAGCCCGGCGCCGGCGAGCCGCCGCGCGGTCTGCTCGCTGCGACCGAGGAGATCGCCCCTGGAGAGCCACGTCCCGTCGACGTCGCGGAGGGCTGCGCGCTCGGCGTCCTCCCGCCAGAGCGCCACCCAGGCGCGCGGGAGGGTGCCGCGAGCGAGGAGGTCGACGGCGTCAGGGTCGGTGCCCGACGGGAGGTGGTGCGTCCAGGGCGCGGGCGTCGTCATCGCGGCAGGCCTCCGGCCGGGTCGTCAGCCCACCCGTCCCGGCCTGCCCTCGCCGCCTCCGTCGTCTCGTCCAACCGTCGTGCCCCCGGGTCGTGTCGCCGCATCCCATGATGGCCCACGCCGAGCACGCGCCCGCCGCTGGCTAGGGTCGGGCTCGGAGGGGGGATCGTGACGCTGCCGCTCGACGACATCCGGGTGCTCGACCTGACCGTGGCGCGGGCGGGGCCGACCTGCGTCCGCCAGCTCGCCGACTGGGGCGCGGACGTCGTCCGGATCGAGGCGCCGACCCATCCGGGCCAGCCGGGTGTCGCCGGTGAGGACCGGCACGGATCCGACGTGCAGTACGTGCACCGCAACAAGCGGGCCCTGTCCCTCGACCTGCGCACCGACGCCGGCCGGGCCGTCCTCCACGATCTCGTCGACACCGCGGACGTCCTCGTCGAGAACATGCGGCCGCCGGTCAAGGGACGCCTCGGGTTCGACTGGGACACGGTCCACGCGCGCAACCCGCGCCTGGTCATGGCGTCGATCTCCGGGTTCGGCCAGGACGGTCCCTACGCCGCACGGGGCGGCGTCGACCAGATCGCCCAGGGGATGGGTGGCCTGATGAGCGTCACCGGCGAGCCGGGGCGGGGGCCCATGCGCGTCGGGATCCCGGTCTCCGACCTGGCATCGGGCCTCTACGCCGCGGTCGGTGTCCTCGCTGCGCTCCACGACCGCGAGCGCACCGGTCGAGGCCGGTGGGTGCGCACCTCCCTGCTCGAGTCGATGATCGCCATGATGGACCTCCAGGCGGCGCGCTGGACGGTCGACGGCGTGGTCCCCGGCCAGGAGGGCAACCACCACCCCACGCTCCTGCCGATGGGGTGCTTCGAGTCGGCCGACGGCCACGTCAACGTCGCCGGGCCGTCCGGGCGCCTGTGGCGGGGGTTCTGCACCGCGATCGGTCGAGAGGACCTGCTGACCGACCCCCGGTTCGGCACCGGTGCGGCGCGGCACGAACGTCGCGGCGAGCTCAACGGCATCATCGCCGACGTGCTGCGCACCCGCACCACGGCCGAGTGGGTCGAGGTCCTGACCGCGCACGGCGTGCCGGCGGGCCCGGTCAACACGATGGACCAGGTCTTCGCCGACCCCCAGGTCACGCATCTGGAGATGGTCGGCGAGGTCGTCCACCCCACCCTCGGCGCCCTCCGCCTCGTCCGACACCCCGTCCGGATGTCGGACGACGGCGGCCCCGCCGCCACCGTGCGCACGCACGCCCCCGACCCCGGCGAGCACACCGACGAGATCCTGGCCGCTCTCGGCCGCACCGCCGACCAGATCGCCGCGCTCCGCCGCGACGGCACCATCTGACGATCACCCACCCCACGAGGAGCCCCGTGACCCGCACCCACGACACCGGTACCGAGATGCTGCTCTGCGACGTCGACGACGGCGTCGCGACGGTCACGTTCAACAACCCGGAGAAGCGCAACGCGCTGTCGTCCGAGATCCGCCACGCCCTCCCCGGGCTGCTGCACGCGCTCGCCGCCGACGACGGCGTCCGGGTCGTCGTGCTGACCGGTGCCGGCGACAAGGCCTTCGTGTCGGGGGCGGACATCTCCGAGTTCGCCGAGCAGCGCACGTCGCCGGAGGCCCGTGCTGCGTTCGACCGCACCTTCGCCGACGCCGAGCAGGGCTGGCGGGCGCTCACCAAGCCGGTGATCGCCCGGATCCGTGGGTTCTGCATGGGCGGCGGGCTCCTCACGGCGCTGAAGGCCGACATCCGCATCGCGGCGGACGACGCCCGCTTCGGGGTGCCGGCGGCGCGCCTCGGACTCGGCTACTCGTTCGACGGCATCGAGGCCCTCGTCGGTCTGATCGGTCCTGCCAACGTGGCCGAGATGCTCTACTCGGCGCGGCGCTACACCGCGGCCGAGGCCGAGCACATGGGGCTCGTGAACCGCGTCGTCCCCGTCGACCGCCTCGACGCCGAGGTCGACGCCCTCGCCCGCAGCATCTGCGAGAACGCCCCCCTCACGGTCGCCGCCTGCAAGGTCGGCATCCGCGAGGCGGTGCGGGACGCCTCCCGGCGCGACCTCGATCGCCACCGGGCGATGGTCGAGGCGTGCTTCGACTCCGCCGACTACCGCGAGGGGCAGGCGGCGTTCCTCGCCAAGCGCACACCGCGCTTCGAGGGCCGTTGAGCGGCGCTACTCGGTGCGCAGGTCGCGGCGTCGGAAACCGGCGAGCCCGGCCGCGGCCAACGCGGCGGCGAGAGCCAGCAGCACGATGACCGGGAACCACCTGAGGTCCTCCGCCGGCACCGCGGGCGCGTGGTCGAAGGGCGACAGCTGGCGGGTCCACGCCGGCAGCCGGAGCACCTCGCCGAGGACGCCGACGACCACGACCCCGGCCAGCACCGCCCAGGCGACCATCACCGCTCGAGGAGCGAGACCGAAGAGGGCGAGGGTGAGGCCGGTGAGCACCAGCGCCGGCGGCACGGTGACGAGCGACGCCAGCGTCATCCGTGCGACCTGCCCGGCGTCCTCGGCCACGACGGCGTAGGAGACCCCGATGCCGAGCCCACCCGCCGCGATGACGACCACGGTGCCGACGACGGCGACGACGAGGTGGCTCGCCGCCCAGTGGATGCGCCCGAGCGGGCCGGCGAGGAGCGGCTCGGCGCGGCCGGCGCCCTCCTCGGAGCGCAGGCGGAGCACGGCGGAGATCGCGAACCCGGAGGCGATGAGGGCCAGCATCAGGAGCGATGTGGCGAAGAACGCGTCGGTGACGCTCGCGCCCTCGAGCTGGGCCAGGATGTCGGCGAAGGTCGGGTTCTCCTCCACCATCTCCTCGATGTCCTCGCCGATGGAGCCGTAGACGAGGCCGGTGACGAACATCCCGACGGCCCACCCGATGACGGTGCCCCGGTGGAGCCGGACGGCCAGCCCGACCGGCCGGCTCAAGGACGCGGCGCCGCGTGCCGGCCCGCCACGCGTGGCGAGGATCCCCGAGCCCAGGTCGCGTCGGGAGAACAGCCAGAACGCCACCCCGACGAGCCCGCCGGCCGCCGCGAGGCAGAGCACGATGGGCCACCACACCTCTCCGGCGAAGGCGCGCACCGCCTGGGCCCAGCCCATGGGGGAGAGCCAGCGCAGCGCGTTGTCGCCGATGTCGCCCACCGCCCGCAGGACGAAGGTGGCGACGAGCGTCGCGCTGGCGAGGCCGAGCGTCCCTCGGCCCGTGCTGGCGATCTGCGCCGCCACGGCGGTGATCCCCACGAAGACGAGGCCGACGGCGGCCAGCGACGCGGCGAGGGCGACCGAGCCGTGGACGGCGTAGCCGGTGGCGACGAAGCCCACGGCGCACGCGGCGCTGACGAGGACGACCACCGCCGCGACGACGGCGAGGGCGGCCGCGGTGGGGGCGTGGCGGCCGACGACGCTCGACCGCACGACCTCGGCCCGCTCGACGTCCTCCTCGGCTCTCGTGTGCCGGTTCACGAGGAAGATGGCCATGAGGGCCATGCCGATCATGCCGAACACCTGGGTCTCGTTGACGAGGATGACGCCGAGGTTGGGGTCGTCGAACCCGTAGCCCGGCCCGGCGAACGCGACGAGCGCAGGGTTGTCGCCGAAGAGCACGGTGTACTGCTCGATCGACTCCTGGTCGGGGTACACCGGCGGCAGGGCGGCGGCCGAGGCGATGACGGTGCCGACGATCCCACCGATCCAGAGCAGGAGCCGGAGGCGGTCCCGTCGCACCACGAACCACGACAGGCGGCCGGTGCCGGTGAGCGTGGTCATCGGGGTTCGTCGACGCCCGCGTCGGCGAGCTCGTCGCCGTAGTGCCGGAGGAACAGCTCCTCGAGCGTGGGCGGGTGGCTCGTCAGGGAGAGCACGCCGAGCTCGCCGAGCTTCACGACCGTGGCGTCGAGGTGGTCGCTGTCGACGTCGAAGCTGACCTGGCCGTCGTCGGACCGCAGGTCGTGCACGCCCGAGAGGGCGGTGAGCTCGTCGGCCGCCCCTCGGAGCCGGGCGGTGATCGTCGTGCGGGTGAGGTGGCGCAGCTCCTCGAGCGTGCCGCTCTGGACGTTGCGGCCCCGCCGGATGATCGTGACGCGGTCGCAGAGCCGCTCGACCTCGGCGAGGATGTGGCTCGAGAGCATGACGGTGCGTCCCTCGCCCTTGGCGTCGAGGATGCAGTCCTGGAACACCGCCTCCATCAGCGGGTCGAGCCCTGCAGTCGGCTCGTCGAGGATGAGCAGCTCGGCGTCGGACGCCAGCGCGGCGATCAGTGCGACCTTCTGGCGGTTGCCCTTGGAGTAGCTGCGGGCACGCTTGCGGGGGTCGAGATCGAATCGCTCGACGAGGTCGTCGCGGCGGCGGCGGTCGATGCCGCCCCGGAGGCCGCCGAGGAGGTCGATCACCTCGCCGCCGGTGAGGTTCGGCCACAGGTTCGTGTCGCCCGGGACGTACGCCAGGCGGCGGTGGAGCTCGACGGCGTCGTGCCACGGGTCGCCGCCGAGCAGGCGGACCTCGCCGCTGTCCGGGCGCAGGAGCCCGAGGACGATCCGCATCGTGACGGTCTTCCCGGCGCCGTTCGGTCCGAGGAAGCCGTGCACCTCGCCGGTGCGGATGTCGAGGTCGAGCCCGTCGAGGGCCCGTGTGGGCCCGAACGTCTTGACCAGGTCGTGGCAGGTGATCGCCGAGGACATGGCGGCGACGCTAGCGATCGGGGCCCCGCCGGTGGAGGGACGATCCTGACGGGGCAGTATCGAGGTCCATGACCGCGCGCACGGACGTCCGACCAGCGGCGCGCGCGACCCCTGGTGGTCGGGCGGGCCTCATGTCCGCGCTGGTGGCCCTCGACGTGTTCCTCGTGATCGAGCTCCTGCGCGCCTTCCCCGCGCTCGTCGCCACCCGGGTGGACGTGGAGGGACGGTTGCCGTTCCCGGTGCAGGTGCTCGTCCTCGTCGTCCCGTTCGTGCTCGCGGCATGGGGCGTGCGCCTCGTCGGTCGTGGTCGGCTCGAGCCCGGTCGCGCCATCTGGCTCGGCGGGCTCGCGCTCGGCGCCGGTCGGGTGGCCGCCCAGCTCGTCCACGGCGACCTCGGTGCCGTCGCCGCCGGGGTCGGGCTCCTCGGCGGCCTCGTGGTGCTCCTGGTCCTCGCCCAGATCGGGCTGCCGCTGTTCGGCGGCGGGGTGGTGGCCGGATCCGGGTTGGCCGCGGCGCTGCGCATCGGCCTCGGGTCACGGGACCTGATCTGGATCGACCATGCGGCGGCGGTCGCCGCGGTGCTCGTCGCCGTCGGCTGGTTCGTCGTCATGCTGCGCGGCCGGCTCCGTCGACCCGTCGTCCCGCTGGGGCGGACGTGGCGCGCCGCCGTGCCGCTCCTGTCGGTCGGCCCCGCGATCCTCCTGGAGGCGTTCGTCCTCACCAACCTCGGCTGGGTGGCGCCCGCGCTCGGTGCGGGCTGGCTCGGCGCCTCGTTGGCGATCGGCGCGTCGGGGATCGCGGGCGTCGCTGCCGCGGCGTGGACGGCCGCGTCCCCGGGCGGTGCGTCGCGCGCCCTGCGGGCGGTGGGCGTCGTGGCGATCCTCGCGACGGCGCTCGCCCTCGCCCGGCCGAGCCCGTGGTGGGCGCTCGGCATCTTCCTGGCCCAGGCGGGCGTCGGAGCGATCCTCACCGCGGCGTCCTCCCGGGGCGTCCGCACCGGCGGCCACCGACCGCCGAGCGCGATCCTCGCCCTCGCGCCGCTCCTGCTGCTGGCTGCGATCGTGGCGCTCGACGGGCGGGGTCTGCTCGGGCTCACGGTGGCGCCGTCGGCGGTCGTGGCCGCCGCGGGTGTCGTGATGCTGGTCGCCGCCGTGGGCCTCGGTGCCCTGCCACCACCGGCAGCCCACCACCCGGGGTGGCGCCACGTCCCGTCGCTCGGTGCGGTCTTCGTGCTCCCCGCGGCGCTCCTCCTGGCGGGCCTTCCCATCCTGGCGGCCACGACCGGCGGGGGTGTCGTCGGGGACAGCCGCGAGCTCCGCGTCGTCTCCTACAACGTGGCCCTCGGCTTCACGTCGGGCGGTGCGCTCAACGTCGAGGAGGTCGCCGCCGCACTCGCCGACATGCGCCCCGACGTCGTGGCGCTCCAGGAGGTGCCGCGTGGCTTCCTCCCCGCCGCCGGCATCGACATGATCGGGTGGCTCCAGCACTCTCTCGGCATGCCGTACGTGGCGTTCCAGGCGTCGTCCCCGGGCGGTCTCCACGGGAACGCCATCCTCTCGCGCCACCCGATCCGCTCGGTGGCGACCCGGTGGTTCCCGCGCACGGGCACCGCCCTGCCGCGCGGTGCGATCCTCGCCCGCATCGACCCACCCGGGCAGCCGGCGGTGCACGTCGTCTCCGCCCACCTGCCGCCCGGCGGCACCCTCGCAGCCAGGAACGAGCGCCTCGATGCCCTGCTCGCCCTGTGGGCCGATCGGCCGCGCACGGTCGTCGGCATCGACGCCAACGCCCGCCCCGGCTCCCGGGTGGTGGAGGCGCTCGACGGCGCCGGGCTCGTGCTGCCCGAGAGCGACGCCCTCACGTTCCCGTCGGGGCGGCCCTTCGCGCGCATCGACTTCGTCCTGCACACCGACGACCTCCACGCGGTCGAGATCGAGGTGGGGACGAGCCGGGCGTCGGACCACCTCCCGGTGCTCACCGTGCTGCGTCCGGCCGACCTGGTCTGATCGGCCCATTTCGCGGAGCCCCGTCGGATCGGAGCCTCATCTGGGTCCCGGCGGCGCCGATCGTCGGCTCGTGCGTACACCGCAAGGACGCGACGACGCCGCAGGGAGCGAGCGGGCCACGATGCCGCCGGACGGGGGGATCGGTGCCGGCGCGCCCGAGGACGCCGAGCCCCGCAACGAGCAGATCGAGATGCTCCTCCAGGCGATGGAGGAGCTGCCGAGCCACCCGACCGTCGCTCTGCGGGTCCTGTGGCTGGTCGACGACCCGACGTCCGACGTCGCCCGGCTCGCCAAGACCGTCGAGCTCGACCCGCTGCTCGCCGCACGACTCATCCGGATCTCGAACTCCGCCTACTACAGCCTGCGCACACCGGTCACCAACGTCCCCCGGGCCATCGCCGCCCTGGGCTTCGCCACCGTCCGCTCGCTGGCCGCGTCGGCCGCCTGCGGCCTCACCGACGAGGACACCGCGGTGGAGGGCGAGTTCTGGTCCCACGCCGCCGCGGTGGCCAACGCCGCCCAGCTGGTGGCGGGCCGCTACGCCGTGCCGCCGTCGGACGCCTTCGCCCTCGGCCTCCTCCACGACCTCGGCGAGGCACTGCTGCACCGGGCGGCGCCCGCGGCGTGGTCCCAGCTCGGCCCCCGGGCCACACCCGAGCGGGAGATCGAGCTGTTCGGGATCACCCACGCCGAGGCGGGTGCACGCGTCCTCGAGGCGTGGAAGTTCCCGGCGGCGTTCTGCGACGCCATCGCCAACCACCACCACCAGCTCTCGCCGCGCGAGACACCGCTGACCCAGTGCCTCATCGCCGCGGAGCTCGTCGCCGAGCTGGCCGTCGGGTCGATGACGATCGCCCGCGCCGACGCCGCGCGGCTGATCCTCGCCCTCGACGGGATCGAGGGAGAGTCGCTCGACCGGATGATCCGGCGCGTCCGACACGAGACGGCGGCCCTCTCCGCCGTCCTGACCCAGGGGGAGGAGGGATGACGGCGCTCGAGAACGGGTTCGAGACGGCGAGCGAGTCCCTCCTCGACCTCATCCCCTTCGGGGTGGTCGTCTGCACCGCCGACGGAGCGATCCGCATGGCCAACCGCGCCGCCGTCGACCTGCTGGGCCAGGGCGCGCCGATCGACGGGCGGTCGTGCTGGGATCTGCTCGAGGTGGCCGGCGGTCACCTCTCCTACGTCGACCGGGCGCGACGCGCCGCGGCGTCCGGGCGGGTGGGCGCCATCGAGGCGTCGGCCACCGTGCGACGGACCGTCGACGCCGCGCTGCCCGTGGCGCTCACGTTGCGCTCCCTCGCCGAGGGCCTGATCCTGCTGAGCATCCGCTCGGTGGGCGACGAGGCCCGCCAGGCCGTCCGGCTGCGCGCCACCGAGCACCGCTTCGAACGGCTGGCGACGAGCGTGCCCGCCGGCATCCTCTCGTCGGAGTTCGGCATGAGGGTCGACTTCGTCAACGAGCGGGCCACCGGCATCTTCGGCGTGCCCGCGGAGGACCTGCTCGGGTTCGGGTGGCTCGACCGGCTCCACGTCGAGGACTCCGAGGCCGCCGAGTGCGCGGTGGGCGAGGTCCTCACCACAGGCAGCGAGCGGGTGCTCGCCGCTCGCGTGGTGGGCGAGACCGGCGACCGCCGGGTGCGGATCCGCATCTCGGCCGCCGGGAGCCAGGGTCGGGACATCGGCTTCGTCGCCACCGTCGAGGACCTGACCGAGACCCACGACCTCAACGAGCAGCTCCTCGTGCAGTCCCTCCAGGATCCGCTGACCGGGCTGCCGAACCGCACCGCCCTCTGGGAGCAGCTCGGCATCGCCCTGCGCGACGGCCGCACGCAGCCGGCCGTCCTCTTCGTCGACCTCGACGACTTCAAGCACATCAACGACTCGCTCGGACACACGGCGGGGGACCACCTCCTGACGGTCGTCGCCGAGCGGCTCCGCCGGTGCGCCCGCGCCTCGGACCTGGTGGTGCGCTTCGGCGGCGACGAGTTCGTCCTCCTGCTGCGGGACGTGCCCGACCGCGACATCGTCGACAACGTCGCCGGCCGCGTGCTCGACGCCATCAGCGAGCCGATCGACGTGGGCGGCACCGAGGCCGTCGTCACCGCCAGCATCGGCATCGTCTGGCCCGAGGACCCGGGGGCCGACGAGACCTTCGACGTCGAGAGCCTCGTCCGCGACGCCGACATCGCCCTCTACCAGGCCAAGCGCCTGGGCAAGAACCGGGCCGAGCGCTTCGACGAGCACCTCCGTGACGGTGCGCAGCGGCGGTTCGGCATCGCCGCGGCCCTCCGCCGGGCCATCGACGCCGACAACGGCGAGATCACCGTCCACTACCAGCCGATCATCGACCTGGCGGCCCAGCGGCTGGTGGGCGTGGAGGCCCTCGCCCGGTGGACGCACCCGGAGATGGGCTCGGTGTCGCCCGGCGACTTCGTGCCCGTCGCCGAGGAGACCGGCCTCATCACGCCGCTGGCGCGGCTCGTGCTCCGGCGGGCCCTCGGCGACGTCGCCCGCTGGCGCAGGCAGCCCGGCGGCGCCGACCTGTTCGTCGCGGTGAACATGTCGGCCCTCGACCTGCGGGAGCCCTCGCTGGCGGACGCCGTCGGCGAGCTGCTCGACGAGCTCGGTCTGCCCGGCGAGGCCCTCCACCTCGAGCTCACCGAGTCCGCCGTCATGGCCGACCCCGCGCAGGCTCTCGGCATGCTCGACGCCTTGAAGCTCCTCGGACCGTCGATCGCGATCGACGACTTCGGCACCGGCTACTCGTCGCTCGCGTACCTGCACCGGCTCCCGGTCGACACGATCAAGATCGACCGAGAGTTCGTCCACGCCCTCGACGACGACAGCACCGCGCTCATCGAGGCCATCGTCGCCCTCGCCGGGGCGCTGGGCCTCCCCGTCGTCGCCGAGGGGGTCGAGACCGAGGACCAGGCGGCGATCCTCGGGCGCCTCGGGGTCCCGCTCGCCCAGGGGTTCCTCTTCGGGCGCCCGACGCCCGGCGACATCATCGACGAGCTGGTGGCGGTGCGAGCGCCCGCTCAGCCGGGGAACGCCGGCGGCACGGTCCACCACCGCTCGCCGTCGTAGCGACGCACGACCCGGGCGGGGTCGCCCGCCACGACCGTCCGGGCCTCGACGTCGCCGCGCACGACCGTGTTGGCGGCCACGACGGCGTTCTCGCCGATCGTGACGTCGCCGACGACGACCGCCCCGACGCCGAGCCACGCACCGTCGCCGATGCTCACCCGTCGGCCGTCCCGCAGGCCCTGGCGCTTGATCGGCTGCGTGGGGTCCTCGTAGTGGTGCCCGGTGTCGGAGATGTACACCCGGTCCGAGACGAGGGCCTCGCGCCCGATCCGGACGGACGTCGCGGCCGAGAGGCGCAGGAAGTGGCCGAGGTACGCGCCGTCCTCGATGTGCACCGTGATGCCGCGCTCGGGGACGAGGGCCTCGATCACCGCGTAGGACCCGATGTTGACCCATGATCCGACGTGCACGCCCCCCGGGTTCACGAGCGACACGACCGGCTCGTGGAGGACGCTGTGGGGGCCGAACGCCGCGAAGCCGTGGGGCCCGGGCGGCGACGCCGACGGGGGAGGCTGGTCGTCCACGGGTGCATCCTGCACCGCTTTGAGGTGCGCGCCGCGGATCGGTACGGTGCGGCCGACAGGAACGACGAGAAGGGGACCGCCATGGCGACCAACGCCGAGAACGCCTACGAGAAGCTCAAGGCCACCGAGGGCACCGACGAGGGCACCGGGGAGTGGTTCGAGGTCACCCAGGACCAGGTGGACCAGTTCGCCGACATCACCCACGACCACCAGTTCATCCACGTCGACCCCGAGCGGGCCCAGCCGATCTTCGGCGGGACGATCGCCCACGGGTTCCTCACCCTCTCGATGCTCACGCACCTCGCGTCGACCATCCGGCCGAGCAACGCCCCCGGCCCCCTCGAGGGCATCACCATGGGCATGAACTACGGGTTCGACAAGGTGCGGTTCGTCAGCCCCGTCAAGGTCGGCTCGAAGATCCGGGCGTCCAGCACCGTGAAGAGCGTCGAGCTCAAGGGTTCGAGCGTCGAGGTGACGAAGACCTACACGGTCGAGGCCGAGGGCAGCGAGAAGCCCGCCCTGGTGGCCGACTGGATCACGCGCCTGTTCTTCTCCTGATCGCCGGCCGCTGATCGTCGACGACCGCGCCCCTCGGGGCGCGGTCGTGCGCGTCCGGGGTCAGTCGAGCTCGTCGACCGCGACGAGCAGCGCCGCGGCCTGGGCCAGCGCGGTCGCCGTCGCCGCGGCCTTGCGCGCCGCGAGCTCGAGGTACTGGTCGGCGACGTGGGCCTGACCGGTGAGCGGCGGCGTACCGAGTGACCGGATGATCGCCCCGGGGTCGTCGGTGGGCAGCACGGGATCGGCGGCCGGCGGCTCGGGGACCGCGCGCCACAGCTCGAGCGGCTGGGGACCAGCGCGCCCGCGTCCGGACTTCTTGCGTCCGCGTCGGCGTGGGCTCACGCGGCAGCCTCCTCGTCGGGATCGGAGCCGTCGGGATCGGGGCCGTCCGGTTCCCTGTCACTCGGCGTCGGGTCGTCGTCGGTGAGCAGGCTCTCGGGTCGGAGGCCGAGGGCGCTGCGCAGCTGGGTGGCGTCGAGGTCGGCGAGGGAGCTCGACCTCGGGAGGACGAGGTCGGCGATGTGGCGCTTGCCGGCGACGACCTCCTCGACGCGCTCGTCCACCGTGCCCGGGCACACGAGGCGGTGCGAGACGACGGTGCGGGTCTGGCCGATCCGCCACGCCCGGTCGCGCGCCTGGTCCTCGACGGCGGGGTTCCACCACCGGTCGTAGAGCACGACGTGGCTGGCGGCGGTGAGGTTGAGGCCGGTGCCGCCGGCCTTGAGCGACAGCACCAGGGCCCCCGGGCCCTCGCCGTTCTGGAACTCGTGGATGATGCGATCGCGCTCGGTGCGGGACAGGCCGCCGTGGTAGCAGGCGACGGGGATCCCGAACCTCTCGGTGAGGTGGTCGGCGAGGCGCTCGCCCCAGCGGGCGAAGTGGGTGAAGACGAGGACCCGCTCGTCGGCGGCGTAGACCTGGTCGACGATCTCCTCGAGCCGGGCGAGCTTGCCCGACCGGCCGGCGAGGGGCCCGCCGTCGTCCTCGTAGGCGACGGGGTGGTTGCAGATCTGCTTCAGCGCGGTGATCGCCGCCAGGATCTGGCCCTGAGCCGGGCCCTCCTCCTCGTCGCCGTCGCCGGGCGTGGGCACGACGAGCTTGTCGAGCACGGCCTGGTAGAGGCCGATCTGCTCCGGCGTCATCGTGCAGTGGTCGAGCTCGTCGATGCGGTCCGGGAGCTCGGCCGCGACCGCGGGCTCGCTCTTCGTGCGGCGGAACACGAGGATGCCGTTGAGGGCCCGCAGCCCGGACTCGGCGGCCTGGCGACCCTTGCCCTCGCTCTTGGCGGAGAGCTGGGCGATGAACGTCGGACGGGACCCGACGAGGCCGGGGTTGGTGTAGTCGAGGATCGCCCAGAGGTCGCCGAGGCCGTTCTCGACCGGGGTGCCGGTGAGCGCGAGGCGCATGTCGGAGGGGATCCGGCGCAGCTGCTGGGACGTCTCGTTCGCCGGGTTCTTGATCGCCTGGGCCTCGTCGAGCACGACACGGCGCCAGTGCAGCGACGAGAGCGCTTCCACGTCGCGGACCGCGGTGCCGTACGTGGTGATGACGACGTCGGCGCCCTCGACCTCGGCGGCCAGCTCGTCGGCGGAGGCGCGGGAGGCGCCGTGGTGGACGACCACGCGAAGGCCGGGTGTGAACTTCGCGGCCTCCGACGCCCAGTTGCCGACCACGGCCGGCGGGGCGATCACGAGGGCCGTGCCGCCGTCGGCGGCGGTGCGGGCGATGTGGGCGAGCACCGTCGGGGTCTTGCCGAGACCCATGTCGAGCGCGAGGCACCCGCCGAGCTGGACGGCGTCGAGGAACCCCAGCCACCCGAGGGCCTCGGCCTGGTAGCTGCGCAGCTCGCCCTCGAAGCCCGGCGGGCTCGCCACCGGCTCGGTGGAGGCCTCGGCCGCGCGCGTGAGGAGGTCGGCCGCCCAGCTGGACCCGGTGACGCTGATGCCGCCCGCGAGGGGCGAGCCGTCGAGGCCGACGCCGAACCGCAGCACCTCGGCACCGGTCATCTCCGTGCGGTTGCCGTGCTCGGCGAGCGCGGCAGCGGCTTCGGCGAGGTCGGCCTTGTCGAGCTCGACCCACCGGCCGCGCGAGCGCACGAGCGGCCGGGCCTCGGCGGCCAGGGCGGCGATCTCCGACGCCGTCAGCTCGACGTCGTCGAACACCGCGGACCAGCGCACCGCGGTGAGCTGGTTGGCGCCGACGACGGTCTCGTCGGCCTCGGTGGTGAGGCGCAGCGTGGGCGTGGGCCGGCGCCGGGACAGGGCCGGCACCCGCACCTCGAAGCCCGCGGCCTCGAGCACCGCGCCGGTCGTCGCCATCAGCTCCCAGGCCTCGTCCTGGCTGAGGTACACCTGGCCGCGCCGCAGCCCACCCGGACGCTGGAGGGCGGGGAGCAGCCGCTCGAGCCGGCTCAGCTGCTGGGACATCTGGCGCTTGGAGCGGGAGTCGACGAGCGCGACCTCGACGGGCACCAGCTCGCCCTCCGGGTTGGGCCCGAGGACCGAGAGGAACCACGCACCGCCCGAGTCGGGCGGGTCGAGGGCGACGACCAGCCGGGTGGACACCGTGTCGGTGATCGCCTTGGCCCACCGCTCGAGCCGGGACGAGAGCTCGGCACCGGCCCGCATCGGGGCGGTGAAGGTGCTGCCGTCGAGTCGCGTGAGGAGCGCCTCGGCGACCTCGGTGGTGCTGCGCGGGTTCGGCGGGGGAGCGGGCAGCTCGAGCCGGCTGGCGGCATCGGAGACGATGGCGTGCACGACGGCGTCGAGGACGGCGTGGACGACCTCCTTGCCCCCCGAGCGGTGGAGGAGCGTGACCGGTCCGGGCATCGACGCCGCCAGCGAGTCGAGCCGGGCGGCGTCGACGAGGGCGGGCCGCCAGCGCACGGCCTGCTCGATCGGCGCCGAGTGGCTCTGTCCCTTCCCCCCGGTGGTCTCGAGCTTGAGCGTCGGCACGATCGACCCGCGAGCGACGAGCTGGACGCCCCACGCCGCGATGTGGCCGAGCCACCGCACGCTGGCCCCGGTGCCGGCGCCGACCTGGCCGCTGCCGACAGCGGCGAGCCACCCGAGGATGCCGCCGACCGTCGTGCCGAGCGCCGCGGCCGGGGCGCTGACGGGGAGGTCGACCGGTGCGTGCTCCTCCCAGCCGCCGCCGGGGGCGCCGGCGCCGCGGAGCAGCTCGACCAGCTGCTCGGCGTCGGCAGGGGGCGCGCCCGGCCCCGCGGCCCACACGACGAGGCGGCCGTCGTGCCAGGACATCTGCAATCGGGTCTCGCCCGGGCTCTCGATGACCCCGGCCGATCCGTCGGCGGCGCTCTCGAGCACGTCGAGAGCGGCCTGGAGCCGGTTGCGCTCGGCCTCGAAGTCGGCGACGACCTGCTCCCGCTCGGGCCCCCGCAGCCGCCGCACCGACTCGAGGTCGTCCTCGGTCTGCTCGAGCAGGTCGTCGAGCGTGGTGATCCACCGGCGCCGGTCCCGCTCGAGGAGGGCGAGCTCGGCCGCGGTGGCCTCGCCCGCCGCCGCCCGCTCGACGAGCGCGACCAGATCGGCGTCGGCGAGGGGCGCCGCCGGCTCGGCGGAAGCGGACGGGGCGACCGCGGCGCGGTCGTCCGGTCCGTCGTCGGACTCTGTGGGGAGTGGCTCGGCCACTCCGGTGGCAAGGTGCATCGGCGCTCCACCGCCAGCGACGGCGAACCGCTCGGCGCCACGTCGGCACCGGGGCTCGTTCCGCTGTGCGAAACCGGGGGCGGCGGGCGACGCGCCAGCGCCGCGAGGCCACCCCTCAGACCTGAGACGGGAACCTCTGCCGGTCCCCGACGGGCAGCCTACCGCACCGCCACCGGGTCGCCGACGCGCACGTGTCCCTCCCGGCCGACCGACGCGTAGAGGCCGGCGCAGGCCCAGCGGCCGAGGCCGGGGATCTCGAGGCGGTTGACGTCGGCGAGGGCGCGCAGCGGCTGGCGGTCCTCGGGAAGGTCGCCCTGGGCGAGGGTCGTCATGACGCACCGCATCGTGGGGATGACGCCCTGCACCGCGACGTCGCCCACGTCGACGGTGCGGCCCGCCCACTCGTTCTCGACGAAGTCGGCAGGGACCCGTCCGTCGGGGCCGACGACCTCGACGAGCAGGTTCGGACGGTACCGACGCACGTCGACCACCGACCCGGGCGCCTGCCGTTCGATGGCCGCGAGCGTCGCCGTGGTGAGCACGTGGAGCGGCGTGAGGTCGACGAACCCGCCGCCGGGCGCCAGCGCAGCGACGCCGATCGCGCTCATCCGGTCGGCGCCGCCCTCGTCGGGTGCACCGGCGGCCGTCTGGGCCATGAACTCGTCGGGCGCGATCGCACCGACGTCGTCGGGCCAGACCTCGTGGAACGCCTGCTCCGGCCGTCGCTCGTGGGTGAGGTGGACCGGCCGACCGAGGTAGCGGGACAGGACGTCGTGGACGTCGGCGTCGTCGCTGCGGACCTCGGTCCCGTCGGGGAGCTCGATGCGCACCGGCGGGGCGGGCTGCTCCGGCGTGGGCGGCGACGCGAAGGTGGCACGCGCGTCGAGCAGGCGCCCCCACCGCCGCGGGCGCTTGGCGCTCGCCACGGTGCCGTCCGCGTCGTCGACGACGGCCCACGCGCGGTCGCCGAGCACGCCCGTCGGGGCGATGGCGGCGGCGTCGAGCTGCTCGCCCTGCATGGACTTCACGGGGAAGCGGTGGATCTCGAGCAGCCGGCCCTGCGGCGTCGTCGGCGTGGCGTCGGTGGTGGTCTCGGTCACGGGCCGATCATGGCCGACAGCGCGCGACGGTGCCCGGTGGCGTGGCCACCGGGCACCGGTCGATCTGTCGGGCGGAGCGGCTCAGCTGCCGTCGTCGTTCATGTCGTCGGTCTCCTCCTCGATGGCGTCCCCGGTGTCCTCGCCGAGGTCCTCCATCTCGTTGCCGACGTCCTCCATCTCGTTCTCGACGTCGTCGTCGACGTTGCCCTCGTCGTCGTCGCCGCACGCGGCCACGAAGAGGACGCTCGAGACGGCGATGGCGCCGCCGGCGAGCAGCCGCCGGCGACGGGAGGCGCGGTTGGGTGCGGTGGTCGTGGTGGTGTCCATCCGCCCCGGCTACCCCCCGGCGCGTGCGGGAAACCGCTACCCGGCGGCCGCGGCGGCGCGGTCCTTCGCGACCTCGTCGTAGGCCTCGTAGTCCGACGCCGTGTCCTCGGCGAACTCGAACTCCATCAGCCCGGCCTGCTCCCACTGCTCGCGCAGGAAGCCGCCGTTGCGGTCGAGGAGGCCGAGCTTGCGGGTGTTGGGCACGAGCTTGGCGAAGAACCCACGCTGGAAGGAGTTGATGGGGCTCCGACCCGACTCCTTGACGGCCTCCATGAAGAGGGGCAGGACGTCGTCGAACTTCACGCCCATCCGTTCCCACACCTCGGGGGTCGACGCCCGGGACCGGCTGCGGATCGTGTTCTCGACCATGAACTCCTGGCGGTCCTTCAGCTCCGCGTCGGTGAGCTCCTGGTAGTACTCGCCGAGGCTGAGGATGCCGAAGGCCACGTGGCGGGCCTCGTCGGCCATGACGTAGCGGAGCAGCTTCTTCAGCAGCGGCTCCTGGGTGGTGCGGAGCATGTCGCCGAAGGCGGCGAGGGCCAGGCTCTCGATGATGATCTGCATGCCGAGGTAGGCGATGTCCCAGCGGTCGTCCTCGAGGAGGACCGTGATCTGGTCCTCGAGGAACGGGCTCATCGGGTAGGCCTCGCCCAGCTTCTCGTGGAGGTACTTGGCGAAGACCTCGGTGTGGCGGGCCTCGTCCATCGTCTGGGTGGACGCGTAGTACTTGGCGTCGATCCACGGGACGGTCTCGACGATCTTCGCCGCGACCATCATCGCCCCCTGCTCGCCGTGCATGAACTGGGAGAGCTGGGCCTTCTGGAGCTCGAGGGCGAGCTGGCGGTACTCCTTGTCGCCCCAGTTCTTCAACGGCGAGCCGGGCATCTCGGCCACGCGCCGGGCGAGGTGCACGGTGGCGTGGTCGTGGTTCGCCTCGCGCTCGGGGTCGACGTCGGTCGACCAGTCGAGCTCGGTGACCGAGTTCCACTGCGACGCCATCGCCTTGTTGTAGAGGGTGACCAGCTGCTCGCGCTCTCGGTCGTACTTCCAGGTGAAGATGCGCTGGGCGTTGTCCTCGATGAGCTTGAACGCCGCCTGCATCTCGGCGTCGCTCGGGAGGCTGTAGTCCGGGCCGGCGGCCACGGTGGGCATGTCGTCGGTCTCGCTGGAGTGGTCGGTGGCGGTCATCGGTTCGGTCCCCTCGGTGTGTCGGTGGTGATCAGGTGGTGGTGTCGGTGGTGTCGCGGTCGGCCTCGCCGGGCCCCTCGGCGCCGAAGCTGGCGACGACGCGGGACATGAGCTCGTCCCAGCCGTCCTGCGACGGGCCGGGCAGGCCCGATCCGCGGTGGACGAGCAGGCCGAGCCGGAGGATGCGGACGAGGAACAGGACGGCGGCGGGATCGACCCCCTCGTCGATCGTGCCGTCGGACAGGGCGGCCTCGACGAGCGGGGCCATGGCGGTGAGCCAGCGGTCGTTGGCGTCGTGGATCGCCCCGGCGACGTCGGGCTCGCGCCGGGCGGCGACGTAGGTCTCGAGGAGGAGCGCCTCGCGCTCGTGGAGCGGCCCGGCGATCTGGTGCGCGCTGCCCCGGACGACCTCGGACATCTGGCCCAGGCCGGCGGGCGACACCGGTCCCTGCGGGACGGCGCGGGTGACGACGGCCTCGTGGAGCAGCTCGCCCTTGCCGCGGAAGCGGCCGTAGACCGCCCCGGTGGTGAGCCCCGCGGACCGGACGATGTCCTGGATCCGCGCCCCGTCGTAGCCGTCGCGCGCGAACACCTCGGCGGCGGCGTCGATCAGACGCTCGCGCACCGGGTCGTCGACGCCGTCGTCGACGGGCGCGGCAGGGGAGGTGTCATCGGGCACACCCCCATAATAACGATTATTCGGCGGACGGCAACCCCCGTCGGCCGGGCGCGCCTGGGTCGAACGGCCCGGAGCGCCCCGGAATTGATGCGATCGGACCACGCGGACGGGACCGACGGCCCATGGTCCACGGCCCGTCCGCCGCCGATCCTCCACACATGGAGCCACGCCACGCCATCCGCCGGATCCGGGAGCGCGCCGACCGGGGTGCGACCTTCGTCGAGTACGCGCTGCTCGGCGGTCTGCTCGCGCTGACCTCGCTCGCGAGCATGCAGTTCCTCATCGACACGACCGAGCAGGGCTTCGAGGAGACGCTCAACGACGTCGGCACCCCGATCGAGGTCGAGGACCCCGGGCCGTCCGACCCGGATCCCTCGGATCCGGGCCCCTCGGATCCGGGCCCCTCGGATCCCGGCCCGTCGGATCCCGGTCCGTCGGATCCTGGCCCCTCTGATCCGGGGCCCTCGGATCCCGGCCCGTCGGATCCGGGGCCGTCGGATCCCGGCCCGTCCGACCCGCAGCCGGACAACCCCGACAGCGGCTCCCGCTGGAACGAGGCCACCATCCAGGGTTCGTCGCAGACCACCCGTGAGTGCGTGGCGACGTGGATCTTCGGGTGCTGGCGGTGGGACGACGTGACGACCGTCCGGGCGTCGGCTTCGCTCCAGGTCCTCCGCCAGAACGGCTCCGCCGTCCGCGACGGATCCGAGGTCGAGGTGCTCGTCGAGCGCTGGACCGGCGACGGCTGGCAGACGGTGCGCACGGTCACCGAGGACGTCCAGGGCGGGGCGCTCCACGTCGACGTGGACGACATCGCCGACACGCCGCGCGTCCGCATGACCCTGCGGGACGTCAGCGGACGCAACAACGGCTGGGACGGGCAGCAGTCGTCGATCGTGATCGAGATCCCCTAGGACGAGGGCGGGCACGGCCGGCCGCCGCATCGGCCCGGCCGGGCGCTGGGGCCGCCCCCGTACGCCGGCCCGGTCCACCCCTCTGCGCGGGCAGGGGAGGGGCCGGGTCGGTTCGCGTCCGGGATCAGACGAGTGGCGGCCGCCCGAGGAGCGCGGCGATCCGCTCGGCGACCGGCGCCGGCGCCGGGACCCGCTCGTCGGGCTCGACCGTCCGGGCCCGCCGATCGGCCGCCCGCTCGGCGTTGGCGCGGGTGCCGGCGAGGGCGACGCCGAAGACGAACAGCGAGAGCGCGGCGGTCGCGCCGAGGACCAGCCCGCCGCCGAGCTGCCAGCCGAGGAGGAGGAGGATGGCGCCGCACACCGCGCCGACGACCGGCAGGGCCGGGGTCTTCTTCGTCGGGACGACCGCGCTGGCCGAGCGCCGGCCGCCGCCGAGCCGGGTGTGGACCTTGGCCTCGAACACGGCGCGGCTGACGGGGACCAGCGCGGCGCGCACCGCCTCCTCGTCACCGGCGGACAGCGCGCGGTCGAGGAGGTCGAGGGGCCCCGGCAGGTCGGACCACGTCCCGGTCGGCAGCGCGGCGTCGGCGAGCTCGACGAGCGCGTCGCGCGCCTCGGTGCGTGTGTCGGAGGTGAGCGGCGTCATGGCTGCAACAGGATGCCCAGGCGTCGGCCGGCGATGCGAACCCCCACCGCGCCCATCACCAGGAGGTAGGCGGCGTGGGCGAGCAACCCGAGGTGGACGTCGCCGAGCACGACGGCCCGCGACAGGGCGACCCCCTGGTACAGCGGTGTCACCGAGATGACCCGGGCCAGCCAGTCCGGGTAGCGGTCGAGGGGGAAGAACGTGGCCGAGAAGAGGAACAGCGGCACCATGGCCAGGTTGATGAAGTCGAAGTCGACGAACGAGCGCATGAACGTCGACGCGGCGAGCCCGGCCCCTGCGAACGCGAAGGCGACGAGCATCGCCACCGGCAGCGCGAGCACCGCCCACGCCGACTCGATGAGGCCGAGGGCGAGCATGGCGAGGAGGAAGACGGTGGCGTAGATCCCGCCGCGGATCACCGCCCACGACACCTCGCCGACCGCGACGTCGCGCACCCCGAGGGGCGTGACGAGGATGGCGTCGTAGGTCTTGCCGTACTTGAACTTCACGAAGAACCCGAAGGTCGTGTCCATGATGGCGCCGTTCATCGCGGCGACGACGAACAGGCCCGGCGCGACGAAGACCTCGTAGGGCACGGTGCGGCCGTCGACCTCGACGCCCCCGACGAGCGCACCGACGCCGATGCCGATGGAGCCGAGGTACAGCAGGGGCTCGAGGAAGCCGGTGAGGAACGGCGCCAGCATCCGACGGTAGGCGAGGACGTTCCGCTCGATGATCGCCGTCGCCCGCAGTCGTGGGGTCACGCCTGGAGCTCCCTCGTGAACCGCCGGGCGGCCCATCGCCACCCGAGCCAGAGCATGGCGACGAGCGCCGCGACGTGGGCCACCCCCTCGCCCAGGCCGAGCTGGCCGGTGGTCGCGCCGCGCGCCAGCTCCACGCCGTGCCAGAGCGGGGAGATCACGACGAGAGGCTCGAGGCCGTCGGGCAGCTGCGCGACGGGGAAGAACGTCCCCGAGAAGAGGAAGAGCGGGATCACGCCGAGGCGCATCACGGTGGTGAACGCCAGGTCGCTCTCCTGGCCGACCGCGAACGCCGAGACCAGCGCGGCGATCGCCGCCGCGCACAGCACCGCCGCCGGCACGGCGAGCGGGGCCCACGCCGACGGCACCCCACCCAGCACGGCGGCGACCGCGAGGAAGGCCGAGCCGGACATCGCGGTGCGGATCGCCGTCCAGGCCACGTGGCCGCCGACGACGTCGCTCGCGTCGAGCGGCGTGGCGACCATGGCGTGGTAGGTCTTCATCCACTTCTTGCCGGCCATCACCGGCCACAGGGACTCCCCGGCGGCCACCTGCATGGCGCTGGCGACGAGCAGCCCCGGCGTGACGAACTCGAGGTAGTCCAGGCCGCCGAGGTCGCGGTCCCCGCCGTCGTCGACCATCCCGCCGAGCCCGATGCCCATGCCGGCGAGGAACAGCACCGGCGTGACGAAGCTGAGGATGACCGGCCCGCGCCAGAGCTGCCGGAAGACGCGCGCTTCGCGCTCGACGACGCGGACGAGACCCGACCGACCGGTCACTCGTCGAGCGTCCGGCCGGTGATCATCAGGTACACGTCCTCGAGCGTGGACCGCCGCACGAGCACCGACGCCGGCGGGTCAGCCAGGCCGTCGACGTGGTGGAGGGTGGCATCGGTGCCGTCGGTGTAGACGAGGATGCGCTCGGCCAGCGCCTCGACCCGTTCGCCGGCCCGCAGCTCGGTGAGCTGGTCGACGGCGGTGTCGCGCGCCGTCGGCGACGCGAAGCGCAGCTCGACGACCTCGCGCGTCGCGTGCTCCTCGATGAGCTGGCGGGGCGACCCCGCGGCGACGATCCGGCCCCGCTCCATGATGACCAGCCGGTCGCAGAGCTGCTCGGCCTCGTCGAGGTAGTGGGTGGTGAGGACGAGCGTCGCGCCCTCCCGCTTGAGCTGGTACAGCCGCTCCCAGAGCAGGTGGCGCGCCTGCGGGTCGAGACCCGTCGTCGGCTCGTCGAGGAGGATGAGCTCGGGGCGGTTGATGAGGGCCCGGGCGATGGTGAGGCGCCGCTTCATGCCGCCGGACAGCGGATCGACCCTGTCGTCGCGCCGCTCGGTCAGCTGGGCGAACTCGAGCAGCTGCTCGGCACGCTCGCGGATCGCCGCCCGGGGCAGGTCGAAGTAGCGGCCGTAGATCAGCAGGTTGTCCCAGACGGTGAGCTCGGTGTCGAGGTTGTCCTCCTGGGGCACCACGCCGAGCCGGGCCCGGATGGCGGGGCCGTCGATCCGGGGGTCCATGCCGAGCACGGACAGGTCGCCGCCGGAGCGGTCCGACACGCAGCCGATCATGCGCATCGTCGAGCTCTTGCCCGCGCCGTTCGCCCCGAGGAAGCCGAAGGCCTCGCCCCGCCGCACCTCGACGTCGATGCCGGCCACCGCCGTGAACTCCCCGAACGACTTCGTGAGCTGGCGCGCCGACACGAGCGTGTCGGTGGTCGTCGCGGCGGCGGTCGTCGTCGTGTCCACGGCGGGCGACCCTACCCAGGCGATCGGGGACCGGCGGATGGGTTGCGGGACGGGTCAGGCGCCGCGGCTGGCCTTGATCTCCGCGCAGGAGGGGCAGACCGGGTACCGCTCGGGATCGCGGGTCGGTGTGAACTTCTTCCCGCAGATCGCCGTGATCTGCTCCCCGGTCACCGCGGCGCGGGTGATGTCGGCCTTGCGCGCGTAGTGCGCGAACCGGTCGTGGTCGCCGTCGTCGAGATCGGGACGGACCGGGTTCGGGGACAGGGTCGGCTGCGCCATCGGGGCCAGGCTAGCTGTGGACGTGCGGCGGTCGAACCGCGTCAGTCGCGCCCGATGGCCGCCTCCAGCACCCAGGCGACCACCGAGATCACGAGGGCGGCGAGGAGCGTCCAGCTGAAGCCGTCGATGTCGAGCGTCGAGCTGAGCCAGTCGACCAGCCCGAGCGAGAGCGCGTTCACGACGAGGAGGAAGGCGCCGAGCGTCAGGATCGTGATCGGCAGCGTGAGGAGGATCAGCACGGGTCGGACGACGGCGTTGACCAGCCCGAGGATCGCCGCCACCCACACGTGGCCCCAGAACCCGCCGTCGACGTGGACGGCGTCGATGAGCCGGGCGGCCACCGCGATCGACGCGGTCAGCACCGCCCATCGGACGAGGACTCCGCGCACGTCGGCACCTCCGGGGTCGGGGTCGGGGCGCCCGTGCGCCCGCCGGTACAGTGCCCTCATCCTGACAGCTGGGGGGCCGATGGAGGGTGTGTGGGCGACATGAGCGCGGACGGACCGCAACCGCCGGACGACGGGGCCTCCCGCCGCCTCGCCGCGTCCGAGCAGCGGTTCCGGTCGCTCGTGCACGCGTCGGCCGACGCGGTGCTGCTCATCCATCCCGACGGCGACGTCGAGTACCTGTCCCCCTTGGCCCACCTCGTCATGGGTGGCGACGGCGCGGCACCGATGCGCGACGGAGGCCTGGTCCGCAACATCCACCCCGACGACCGCCACGCCGTCATCACCACCTTCCGCGAGGCCTTCGCCGCCGGCCCCGGCAAGCGCTTCACGAACACCCACCGCATCAAGACCGCGGACGGCGGCTGGATCTGGGTCGAGGTGCGCCTCGTCAACCGCGTCGGCGTCGAGGGGATCGACGCCCTGGTGGTGAGCGCACGCGACGTGACGGCGCGGGAGCTCGCCGTCCGCCGGCTCCGGCGTCGGCTCCACGCCGAGGACGTCATGGCACGGATCGCGGCGCGGTTCGTCGACGTGCTCGCCGACGAGCTGGACGACGCCCTCGACGAGATGCTGGCCGAGCTCGGTGCCTTCGCCCGGGTCGACCGGGCCTGGATCTTCGAGGTGAGCACCGACAGGGCGCTCGTCTCCAACACCCACGAGTGGTGCGCCCCCGGCATCGCGAGCGAGATCGACGCGCTGAGCGGTCTCCCGGTGGCGGAGCTGCCCGCCTTCGGCGGCTGGCTCGGGGCCCACGACCCGTTCCTCATCGGCTCGGTCGACGAGATGCCCGACGAGTGGGCAGCCGAGCGCGAGATCCTCGCCGACCAGGGCATCCGCTCGATCGCGGGGGTCGGGATCTTCGTCGCCGGCGAGCTCATCGGCATGATGGGTCTCGACGCCGTCACCGAGGAGCGCCGGTTCACCGACTCCGACCTGTGGGTGCTGCGCTCGACCGCCGACGTCTGCGGCGCCGCGCTGCGGCGGTGCGCGGCCGAGCGGGAGCTGGCGGCCAGCGAGGAGCGCTTCCGGGCGATGATCCACAACGCCACCGACGGCGTGCGCCTGGTGGACCGCGACCTCCGGACGGTGTTCGCCAGCCCGGCGGTGACCACGATCACCGGGTACAGCATCGAGGAGATCAGCGATCCGGGGGTGCGGACGGCCTTCGTCCACCCCGACGACCGGGCGATGCTGGAGCGCAGCCGCGCCGATGCGCTCGCCCGGCCCGGCGAGACGGTGCACTGCACGTACCGGGCACGCCACCGCGACGGCCACTGGATCGACATCGAGGAGGCGATGACCAACCTCCTCGACGACCCTGCGGTCCGGGGCGTGGTCGCCAACATGCGCGACGTCACCGCCGTCCGCCGCCACGAGGCCGAGCTGATGGCCCAGGCCCGCCGCGACCCCCTCACCGACCTGCCCAACCGGCGGCTCTTCGACGAGCTCGTCGATGCCGCCCTGGCTCGCATCCGGCGCACCGGAGCGCAGCTCGCGCTCATGTACCTCGACCTCGACCGCTTCAAGCTGGTGAACGACTCGTTCGGCCACCACGTCGGCGACGCCCTGATCGTCGAGGCCGCCGACCGCCTGCGCGCCGCGGTCCGTGGCGGCGACGTCGTCGCGCGGCTGAGCGGCGACGAGTTCGCGGTGCTCTGCGAGCCGGTCGACGGCGAGACCGAGGCGCTGAGCATCGCCGGGCGCATCCTCGAGGCGTTCCGGGAGCCGTTCACCATCGGGCACAGCACGATCTACTCGACGGCGAGCGTCGGGATCGTCCTGTCCGACGACGGGCACGACGAGCGGGCCGGGCTCCTGCGGGACGCCGATGCCGCGATGTACTCGGCGAAGTCGGCCGGACGGAACCGCTCGGCGGTCTTCTCCGGCACGCTCGTCGCCATCGCCCGGGAGCGGCTCGAGGTGGAGGTCGGCCTCCGCTCGGCGGTCCCCGAGAACCAGCTGCAGCTGCTCTACCAGCCCATCGTGCACCTGCCGACGGGGCGCATCACCGGCGCGGAGGCGCTGCTGCGGTGGCACCACCCGGAGCGGGGCCTGCTCACGCCCGCGGCGTTCCTCGACGTCGCGGAGGAGACCGGCATGATCGTGCCGATCGGCCAGTGGGTGCTCGGGGAGGCGTGCCGCCAGCTCGCGGCGTGGGACGCCGCGGGGCACCCGGCCGACGTCGACCTGCACGTGAACGTGTCGGTGCGGCAGCTCGTCGAGGGCGGCATCGCCTCGGCGGCCCGGGAGGCGCTCTCGGCCTCCGGCGTCGCCGCCGAGCGGCTGTGCATCGAGATCACCGAGAGCGCGCTGCTCGCCGGCGACGACGCCACCTCCGAGCTCGGCGCGGTCCACGAGTGCGGCGTCCGGCTGGCCCTCGACGACTTCGGCACCGGCCACTCGTCGCTCTCCTACCTGCGCCAGCTCGAGGTCGACGTGTTGAAGATCGACCGCTCCTTCATCGACGGCGTCGGTACCGATGAGCACGACACGGCGATCGTCTCGGCGATCGTGCGGCTCGCCGAGACGCTCGGCCTCACCGCCGTGGGGGAGGGGGTCGAGGACGAGGCCCAGGCCCAGGCCCTCCGGGACCTCGGGTGCGACCAGGCCCAGGGGTTCTGGTGCGCACCGCCGCTCGACGCCGCGTCGTACGAGACGCTGCTGCGGCGCCAGGCCGACGGCGAGCCGGTCGTGGCGTGCGGCGGGCTCGCCCCCGGCCAGGTGCCGGCCGTCCGCTGAGCACGGCGATGCGCCGGCGGTAGCATCCCGGGCGATGGCCGAGCTGATCTTCTACTTCGGCACGATGGGCTCGGGGAAGAGCACGCTCGCGCTCCAGATCCACCACAACCTGGCCAACAGCGGCCAGAACGGGCTCCTGCTGACCCAGCTCGACCGCGCCGCCTCCGCGGTGTCGAGCCGACTCGGCGTCTCGGAGCCGGCCATCGAGGTCCACCCCGGCCTCGACCTCTACCGGCTGGCCGACGACGTCATCGCCGAGCACGGATCGCTCGAGTACCTCGTCTGCGACGAGGCGCAGTTCTACCGACCGGCGCAGATCGACCAGCTCGCCGAGGTCGTCGACCTCCTCGATGCCGACGTCTACGCCTTCGGCCTCCTCACCGACTTCCGCGGGCGGCTGTTCGAGGGCACGTCGCGGCTGCTCGAGCTCGCGGACCAGCGCCAGGAGCTGCAGGTCGAGGCGCGCTGCTGGTGCACGCGGCGCGCCACCCACAACGCCCGGCTGGTCGACGGCAAGCAGGTCTACGAGGGCGAGATCGTCGTGGTCGGCGACACCGGCGGGCATGAGGAGGGCTTCGAGGGCGCCGACGCCGAGGTCACCTACGAGCTGCTCTGCCGGCGCCACTGGAACCAGGCCCGCCTCACCTGATCGATGCGGGCGACCCGGCTCGCGTCTGCCATCCTTGACCGGGGTCTCGAACCCTCCCCGGCGTCACTCCAGGAGTCACATTGTCGTTCAAGCCCGGCGATCGAGTCGTCTACCCGCACCACGGCGCGGCCGTGATCGAGCGCAAGGAGAAGCGGACCGCGTTCGGCGAGGAGACGGAGTACCTCGTGCTCCGGATGGCCCACGGCGACCTCACCCTGTCGGTTCCGGCCGACAAGGCCGAGGAGGTCGGCATGCGCCCGCCGATCAGCCAGGAGGACGTGGAGGATCTCTTCGAGCTCCTGCGGAAGAAGGACGTGCGCGAGCCGTCGAACTGGAGCCGACGCTTCAAGAACCACCAGGAGAAGCTGAAGTCGGGCGACGTCTACCAGGTGGCCGAGGTCGTGCGGAACCTGGCCCTGCGCGAGGCGGCGAAGGGCCTCTCGGCCGGCGAGAAGTCGATGCTCGTGCGGGCCCGCGGGGTCCTCGTGTCCGAGCTGAGCTTCGCCCTCGACGTCTCCGAGGACGAGGCCCTCGATCGGGTCAACGAGGTGCTCAGCTAGCAGGTGCTCAGGCGCCGGCGATCTCGCTCCGGCGCTCGTCGGCGAGCGCCGTGCGGGCCGCCTCGGCCACGCCCACGACGTTGGTCATGATCTCGCCGAACCGGTCGGGGTCCTCGAGGAGCCAGCCGTGGCTGCCCGACACGACCTCCGGGTCGCGCCCGATGGCCGCCACCATGGCGTCCATCGACGCCGCGGGCAGCACCTTGTCCTCGTCGCCCCACAGCACCACCACCGGCAGCTGGCGGCGACGCAGCTCCTCGAGCTCGGCGAGCAGGTTCGCGGCGCCCGCCATGCGCCCCACGCGGATGAAGCCGAGCGGGTCGCGCAGGAGGTTCCGGGCCATGTCCCGCAGGATGACGGGGACGACGGCACGGAACGTGCGGGGCCCGGCGACGTCGTAGGGGAAGTGCAGCCCCCAGTCCCAGAGCGGACGATCGGCGAGGTGCCGGGCGTCGGCGCCGGGGCGGGCCGACGCCTTCCAGACCGAGCCGCCGATCGAGTTGACGAGGACGAGCAGCTCGAGGTCGTCGCCGTGCTCGTGGGCCGTGACGACGGCGACGCCGCCGCCGAAGGAGTGCCCGCCCAGGTACCACGGACCCTCGATGCCGATCGCGGTGCGGAAGTCGTCGACCCACCGGGCGTAGCCCTCGAGGCTGAACTCGTCGCCGGGGAGGGCAGCGGTGCCGCCGAACCCGGGCAGCGAGGGGGCGATCACCCGGACGCCGAGTCGGGCCAGGCGACCGAGGGCGCGCTTGTAGGTGCGGTCGCTCAGCCCCCACCCGTGGAGGAACAGGAACGGGGTGCCGCGGCCGGCGTCGCCGTAGGTCGCGCGCCGGCCCTGGACCTCGATCTCCGACCACTTGAGGTGCCAGTCCGGCGTCCCCCGACGTCCCACGACCGCACGCTACCAGCGGGGGGCCGAGGACCTGCTTCATCCGGAGCCGTCGGATGCCGATGGGAGTCCATGGACGCCGAGGAGCAGGAGCGCGCCCCGAGCGCCCCCGACGTGGACGCCACGGTCCTCCTCGACGCCCTGCCGGACCCGGTGGTGGTCATCGGGACCGACGCCACGCTGCGGTGGGCCAACGCCGCGGCCGAGGCCGCCTTCGGTTGGCGCCGGGTGGAGTGGCTCGGGCGCGACCTGTCCGAGCTCGTGCACCCCGACGACCTGTCGACGGCCCTCCTGGCGCTCGAGAGCGTCCAGGGCAAGCCGATCGGGGAGCTGATGGAGATCCGCGTGGCCGACGCCACGGGCACCTACCGGCGCGTCGAGCTGCGTGGCCGTGCAGCGGTGCAGCTGCCCGGCACCGGCGGCGTCGTGCTCAGCGTCCGCGACGTGACCGATCGGCGACGATGGGAGCTGGCCGCCGGTGACCACACGGCGCTCGCCGCCGTGCTCGACGCCCTGCCGACGATCGCCCTCGTCCTCACCCCGGACGGCCGGATCCGCTCGACGAACCGCGCCTTCACCCGGATGCTGGGCCACCCCCTGGACGACGTCGTGGGTCGACCGCTCACCGACTTCGTCACCATCGCCTCCACGCTCGTGCTCAGCGACCAGCTGCTCGTCGTGGCCGACGGGAGCGGGCGGGTCTCTTTCGAGGTCGAGATGCTGGCGGCGGACGGGTCGACCAGGCCGACGAGCCTGACGATCGTCGACCTGGTCGACGACGGGGCGGTCGACGGACTCGTCGCCACGGCCACCGACATCACCGAGCTCGTCGACGCCAGGGAGCGGTTGCGCCACGCCGCGACCCACGACGACCTGACCGGCCTGCCGAACCGCCCGTCGATCGCCCAGCACCTCCGCGCGGCGCTCGCGGACGCCGAGGCCGACGGGGGCACCGTCGGCGTCGTGCTCGTCGACGTCGACCGCTTCAAGGCGATCAACGACCGCCACGGCCACATGGTGGGCGACGCCGTCCTGGTGGAGATCGCGGCGCGCCTCCACGACGCGGCGCGCGACGCCGGCCTCGTGGGCCGGCTCGGGAGTGACGAGTTCGTCGTCGTGTGCCCGGGGGCGACCGCCGACGGCGTCGAGCGGGTGATCGACATGCTCCACTGGGCCATGCGCACGCCGATCGAGGTGGCGGTCGACCGCGCCGGCGTGTCGGTCCAGATCCGCGTGGGGGTGTCGGCAGGCTCGGTCCTCGGCGCGCCGGGCGAGGACCCCGACGAGCTGCTCGCCCGGGTCGACGCGTCGATGTACCGCTCGAAGCTGCGGCGCCGCGCCAAGCGGTGAGCCGCCGCGCCGTGGTTGCTACGGTCGCCGGGTGATCACCTACACCGTGTTCGACCCGGACGACGGGTCCGGCATCACCTATCGCTGGTACGGCGGGGACGACACCTCGGTGTACGTCCACAACCACGGGGCGGAGGTCGACGCGTTCGTCCTCGCCGAGGACGTCGTCCCGTCCCCGGACTCGGTGGCGGCGGCCGTGGCGACCCACCACGCCGATCACCGCTCCTACCCCGAGGAGCCCGACGACTCGCCCGTGGACCTCGGGCTCGACCTCCAGATCGACTGACCCGGCTACTTCGTCGTGGCGATCCCGCCGTCGACGGGGATGACGGTGCCCGTGAGGTAGGACCCGGCGCGGCTGGCGAGGAAGATCGCGGCGCCGGCCATGTCGTCGGGCCGCCCGATGCGGCGGAGCGGGGCGCTCCGTGCGATGGCGTCGCCCGCGGCCTCGAGCGTGGCCGCCATCATCTTCGACTCGAACGGCCCCGGTGCGATGGCGTTGACCGTGACGTGCTGGGGCGCGAGGTGGAGGGCGAGCACCTTCGTCATGTGGTGCACGGCGGCCTTCGACGCCGAGTAGGAGTACGTCTCGAGCCGGGGCACCTGGATGCCGTCGATCGAGCCGATGTTGATGACGCGGGCCGGGTCGTCGTGGGTGCCGGCGGCGGCGAGGAGCGGGACGAGGAACTTCGTGAGGTGGAAGACGCCCTTCACGTTCAGGTCGAGCACCCGGTTCCAGGCCGCGTCGTCGAACTCGGCGAGCGGGGCGCCCCAGTTGGCGCCGGCGTTGTTGACGAGGACGTCGAGGGAGCCCTCGCGCTCGGCCAGGGCGTCGGCGAGCCGGCGGCACTCCGCCTCGGTGGAGAGGTCGGCGGGGAGCGAGCGGCAGGTGCCGCGTGAGGACAGCTCGGCCGCGACCTCGTCGCAGACCTCGGCCTTGCGCGACGAGATGTAGACGGTGGCGCCGGCGTCGACGAAGCCCTCGGCGATCATCCGCCCGATCCCGCGGCTGCCGCCGGTGACGAGCGCGGTCTTGCCCTCGATGGAGAACAGGTCGGACACGGTCATGAGGGTCTCCAGCGAGTCGGGCGACGACGGACGGGTGCCGACGCTACTGCAGCCGGACGGGTCAACTGGACCGACCGGTCAAGTCCGCGGCGCGCGTTCGACGTCGGGCGGGCAGGAGTACCCTCGGACCATGAGGTGGGGACGCGCCCTGGCGCTGCTCACGTGCCTGGCGCTCGTCCTGGTCGGGGTGGGCGACGGTGCCGTCCTCGCGCAGGACGACGTCGGCCCGGGTGCGGCAGAGGACGCCGCTGCGCTCCGCCAGGAGCTCCGTGCCCAGCGCGACGGGCTGCGCTCCGAGCTGGCGGCTCTCGAGGACGAGCTCGCGGCGACGGCGTCGCGCCTGGTCGAGCTGGAGGCCGCGATCGACGACGCCGAGGACGAGCAGGCCGACGCCGTCACCGACCGGGCCATCGCCGAGGACGAGCGTGAGCGCCCGCTCGCCGTGCGCCGCGCCATCGCGATCGAGACCTACATGAACGGCGACCCCAACGCGAACAGCCTCATCAACGAGGTCCTCCAGGCCAACTCGAGCATGGACGGCGCACGCGACCGCGCCCTCTACACCAGCGTCGTCGACTGGGCGTCGCAGACCCTCGACGAGCTCGACCGCGAGATCGAGCAGCTGTCCGACCGCATCGCGGAGCTCGAGGAGGACGTCATCCCCGGTCTCGAGGAGGAGCTGGCCGACCTCGCGGCCAGCCAGTCGGACCAGCTCTCCCGACGCGACGGGTTGATCTCGCAGATCGAGGAGCTCGACCGGCAGATCACGGCGCTGAGCCGGGCCCCGCTCACCGGGCTCCCGGTGGAGGAGCCGTCGCTCCGACCCATCCTCATCGTGAAGATCGACAACGTCGGCCCGGCCCGGCCGCAGGTGGGGATCAACGCCGCCGACATCGTCGTCGAGGAGAAGGTGGAGGGCGGGCTCAGCCGCTTCGCCGCCATGTTCCAGTCGACCGGCTCGGACCCCGTCGGTCCGGTGCGGTCGGCACGCACGAGCGACGTCAACATCTTCGGCAACCTCGACGCCCCGCTCTTCGCCTACTCGGGATCCAACCGCGGCGTGCTCGCGGCGCTGGTGGACTCCGAGCTCGTCGACGTGGGGGCCACCACCGAGGGCGGCCAGTACTTCCGCGACAACGGTCGTCGCGCGCCCCACAACCTGTTCACCCGCACGTCGTCGCTGTGGGCGGCGCGCCAGGGCGGCATCCCGACCGCGCTCTTCGAGTACCGGGACGAGGACGAGCCGCTGCCCGGCTCCGCTCGCCCGGCCACCGGCGTCGACCTGACCTACGGGGCCGCCAGCGCCCGCTTCATCTGGAACGGCAGCGGGTGGGCCCGGGAGACCGACGGACGGCCGCACACCGACGCGAGCGGCACCCAGGCGGCGCCGGCCAACGTGGTCGTGCGCTTCACCGAGTACCGCCCGAGCGTCGCCGACAGCCGCTCGCCCGAGGCGGTCACCGTCGGGTCCGGCGAGCTGTGGGTCCTGACCGCGGGCCAGGTCGTCGTCGGTCGGTGGGAGCAGGACTCGATCGACGCCCCCACCCGGTGGCTCGACGGGTCGGGCGACCCCATCCGCCTCACGCCGGGACGGACCTGGATCGTCATGCCCGATCCGGGGCGGGCGACGCTGCGCTGACGGTCCGATCGCACGCCCCGTCGGGGAGTGCGGTTCTGTCTAGGGTGGGCAGGTGAGCGACTACCAGGCACCGCTGCGTGACATCCTCTTCGCCCTCGACACGTTCTGCGACCTCGACGAGATCGCCGCCCTTCCCGGCTTCGAGCACGCCGACCGCGACACGGTGGCCGCCCTCGTCGAGGAGGCCGGGCGGTTCATGGCCGACGTCGTCGCACCCACCAACCGCGTGGGCGACGAGGTGGGCGCCCGCCTGGTCGACGGCGAGGTCGTCACGCCACCGGGGTTCGCCGACGCGTACGGGCGCTACGTCGACGCCGGGTGGGGCGGGGTGCCGTTCGACCCGGAGTACGGCGGCGGCGGGTTCCCCTGGGCGGTGGGCCTCGTGCTCCAGGAGATCCTGACCTCGGCGAACATGGCGTTCTCGATGTGTCCGCTGCTCACCCAGGGCGCCATCGACATGTTGAGCCACCACGGCTCCACCGAGCAGAAGCAGACGTACCTCCCGAAGATGATCACCGGCGAGTGGACCGGCACGATGAACCTCACCGAGCCGGAGGCCGGGTCCGACGTCGGGGCGCTGCGCACGCGGGCCGAGCGGGCCGAGGACGGCTCCTACCGCATCGTCGGGACCAAGATCTTCATCAGCTTCGGCGCCCACGACATGGCGGAGAACATCGTCCACCTCGTGCTCGCCCGCACGCCCGACGCGCCGCCCGGCACCAAGGGCATCTCCTGCTTCATCGTTCCCGAGCGTCTGGTGGGCGACGACGGGTCGCTCGGCGAGCGCAACGACGTCCGGGTGGCCTCGATCGAGCACAAGATGGGCATCAACGGCAGCCCCACCTGCGTCCTCTCCTTCGGTGACGACGGCGGCGCCATCGGCTACCTGATCGGCGAGGAGAACGCCGGCATGGCCTACATGTTCACGATGATGAACAACGCCCGCCTGTCGGTCGGCCTCGAGGGCCTGGCCCTGGCCGAGCGGGCGTGGCAGCCGACGTTGCGGTTCGCCCACGAGCGGCTCCAGGGTCGGGCGCCGGGAGCCCCGCGCGGCGAGTCCTCGCCGATCGTCGAGCATCCCGACGTCCGTCGGATGCTGCTCACGATGAAGGCGTACATCGACGCCATGCGGGCCCTGCTCTACCTCAACGCCGCATCGATGGACCGGGCCGCGCACCACCCCGATCCGGACGTGCGGGAGCGGAGCCAGGAGCTGGTCGACCTGCTCATCCCCCTCTCGAAGGCGTGGAGCACCGACCTCGGATCGGTCGTCACGTCCCTCGCCATCCAGGTGCACGGAGGGATGGGCTACGTCGAGGAGACCGGCGTCGCCCAGCACTACCGGGATGCCCGGATCACCTCGATCTACGAGGGCACCAACGGCATCCAGGCCATGGATCTCGTCGGGCGGAAGCTGCCCATGCGCGCGGGGGGCGTCGTCGCCGACCACCTCGGCCGCATGCGGGAGGTGCTCGACCGCCTCGACGGCGAGCTGAGCGACGCCGGCGTGCAGCTCGCGGCGGCGATCGACGCCACCGAGGCCGCCACCCGCAGCGTCCTCGAGCGGGGCGCCGCCGACCCGTCCGACGCGCTGGCCGCGGCGAGCCCCTACCTGCGCATCCTGGCCGTCACCACCGGCGGCTGGCTGATGGCGCGCCAGGCGCTCGCGGCGCGCGACGCCGCCGCCGGCGCCCGCTCCGACGACGAGCGGACGTCGCTCGAGGGCAAGGTCGCGGTCGCCCGCTTCTTCATGGAGCAGCTGCTGCCGGAGGTCCACGGCCTCGTGCCCGCCGCCACGGCGCCGGCCGCCGGCCTCTACGCCGTCGACCCCTCGGTGCTCGCCCCGTGAGCACGGTCGGGCTCGTCCTCGCCTCCATCCCGAGCCCGTCGTCGGGCACGATCTCGATCGGCCCGCTCGAGCTGCGCGCCTACGGGCTGATGATCGCCCTCGGCGTGCTGGCCGCGGTGTGGCTCGCCCAGCGGCGCTGGTCGGCGCGCGGCGGCGACCCCGACGACATCGCGAGCATCGCGATGTGGGCGGTGCCCGCGGGGCTCGTCGGCGCCCGGCTGTACCACGTCGCCACCGACTGGCGGAAGTACCAGGGCCGCTGGGAGGACGTCGTCAAGATCTGGGAGGGCGGCCTCGGCGTGCCGGGAGGGATGGCCCTCGGCGTCGTCGTGGGGCTGGTCGTCGCGCGACGGAGGGGCATCGCCGTGCCCGAGATCCTCGATGCGGCCACACCCGCCCTGCCCCTCGCCCAGGCGATCGGCCGCTGGGGCAACTGGTTCAACCAGGAGCTGTTCGGCGGGCCCACGGACCTGCCCTGGGGGCTCGAGATCGACCCGGGCCGCCGCCCCGACGAGCACCTCACCGAGGCGACGTTCCACCCGACCTTCCTCTACGAGTCGCTCTGGAACCTCGCGCTCTGCCTCGTGCTCGTCCGCATCGACCGGGCGAAGGTGCTGAAGCCCGGCCGGCTGTTCGCCGCCTACGTGCTCGGCTACTTCGTGGTCCGTCTGGTGATGGAGCTCCTGCGCACCGATCCGGCGAGCCTGGTGCTCGGCGTGCGCATCAACATCTGGACGAGCCTCATCGGCATCGCGGCCGGTGCGTGGTTCGTGTGGACGGGTCGTCGCCGGGACGAGGCCGCGGAACCGGTCGCCTGACCGGGCCCTCAGGCCAGGTGGGCGGGGGCGTCGAACGTGCTGAGGTAGCCCGTGCCGTCCACGGTCGCCGCCAGGCGGTGGTAGGGGTGGTGCTGCGACAGCGTGCCGACCGGTCCCGTGGGCGGGTGCAGCAGCAGGTCGCGCACGTCGTAGGCGATGGCGTAGAGCCGCACCCGCTCGAACTGCGACGGGAAGGCGAACAGCTCGGGGTAGTCCTCGGCCAGCCACCAGGGGACCTCGCGGTAGTCCTCGGCGTGGGTGAGGTGCTCGTAGTCCTCGGCCACGTGGAGGTGGGGGAGGGCGCAGAACCGCAGGAACACGTCGAGGTCGAGGTCGGCGGGACCCGGGCGGGCCCACTCGAAGTCGAGGATCGCCGTGATGCGGTGACCGTCCCACATGACGTTCTCGAACGTCAGGTCGCCGTGGACGAGCGTCGAGGTGTCGTAGGGCGTGAGCGCCGCCGCGGTGTCGCTGACGAGCCGCTCGGTGCGCTCGAGCAGGTCGCGGTCCACGTGCGGCAGGGTCTTGGCCTTGTCGACCGCCACCAACAGCGGCATGACCGGCGAGAACGTCACCGCGGAGAGCAGCTGGGGCGCGGCCGAGTCGAGGTCGGGGAGGTCGGGCGGCGCCGGCGTGGAGTGCAGCGCCCGCAGCCGGCCCGCGAGCTGGTGGATGGCCTCGCGCCGCTCGATGCGCGACATCGTCGGCCAGCAGCGGGCGAGCACCTGCCCCGGCACCCGACGGACGATCAGCCAGTCGGCGCCGGGCTTGCCGCCGTAGGCCACGATCTCGGGGTACCCGACCTCGACGGGGAGGTGGGGGGCCAGCGCGGCCTCGCGCCGCAGGCGCGGGTCGAGTCGGCGGTTGACGCGGATCACGTACTCGTCGGAGATCCACACCTCGTTCGTCACGCTGGACGCCCGTCGCAGCGGCATGTCCATGTCGAGGAACGCCGACTGGAGGGCGCGACGGGCTCGGGCGATCGCGAAGCTGCTCACGGGGTGCGGTCCTGGTCGTCCACGGCCTCCTCCAGATCGGCACGTCCGGCGCCGTGTTGACGATCTGGGCGGAAATCGCCCCTGACGTGCACCGTCAGGTCGCGGCCGCGAGCACCGCGTCGCCGAGACGACGCCACGGCGCAGGTGCCCACTCGCCGAAGTCGCGGTCGCCGGCCACGACGAGGGCGCATCGGGCCACGGGATCGACCCAGACGAGGGAGCCGCTGCGACCGAAGTGGCCGAAGGTGCGCGCCGACGCCCCGTCCGGCGTCCAGTGCGGTGCCTTCGTCCCACGCACCTCGAACCCGAGGCCCCAGTCGTTGGCGTCCTGGGGGCCGAAGCCCGGGAGCACGCCCGGCAGCCCCGGCCAGGCGGTGGACACGGCGGTGTCGCGCGTGGGCCGCGACACGGTCGTGGGGTCGTCCCGCCAGAGCTCGATCGCGAACCGGGCCATGTCCTCGACCGAGCCGACGGCGCCGTGCGCCGGGGACCCCTCGAGCGCGGTGGCGGTCATCGCGAGCGGCTGGAGGACGGCCTCGCGGACGTAGGTCGCCACGTCGATGCCCGAGGCGTCGCGCAGGTGGGCCCCGAGCAGCTCGAACCCCCGGTTGGAGTAGATGCGACGGGTGGCCGGCGCTGCGAGCACCTCGTCGTCGTCGGGGCCGATCCCAGACGCGTGGGCGAGGAGGTGGCGGACGGTCGACCCGGGCGGCCCGAGGGGGTCGTCGAGGCCGATCGACCCCTCCTCGACCGCCACGTGGAGCGCGAGCGCGACGATCGGCTTGGTGACCGACGCCAGCGGGAAGCGGCGGTCGGTGTCGCCGGCGCGCTGCACCGATCCGTCGGGGAGCACCGCCGCGGCCCCCACCTGGTCGACCGGCCAGCTCGTCACCTCGTCGAGAGCACCCATGTCGACGGTCGACCGTACCTCGCTAGGGTCGTCGCCGTGTCCCCAGGCAGCTACGAACCCGAGGCCGTCGGCCGACGCGTCCGCCGCACGTTCGGGTTCGTCGACCTCTCGGGGTTCACCACGCTGACCGCCCGCGAGGGCGACGAGGAGGCGGTCAGGGTCCTCACCGTCTTCCGCAACGCCGTGCGCTCCGTCGCCGGCTACAACGGGGTCCGCGTCGCCAAGTGGCTGGGCGACGGGGCGATGCTCGTCTCGACCGAGACCCGACCGATGGTCGAGGCGATCCTCGAGATCGAGCAGCGCATCGACGCCGACGGATCGGGCCTCCCGCTCCGGGCCGGCATCACCGCCGGGGACGTCATCCTCTTCGAGGGCGACGACTACGTCGGCAGCAGCGTCAACCTCGCCGCCCGCCTGTGCGACTCGGCGGAGCCGTGCCAGGTGCTGGCCCCCGTCGACGTGGTCGAGGCCCTCGGGCGGACGCCGGACGAGGTCGACCGGTTGGTGCTGCGTGGCATGACCGAGCCCATCGAGGTCGTCGACCTCCAGCGCGAGCTCGCGCCCCCGTCACGCACCGGGGACGGCTCGTCGCCGGTGCGCGACCGGCCGTCGGGTCCGGCAGACTGACCCCGCCGATCGGCACAGGTTCGACGAAGGGGAGCCCCACATGTCGCTGTACGACCACGAGATCGCCGCCCTGGACGGATCCACCGACCCGTCGCTCTCCGACCAGAAGGGCAAGCTGACCCTGATGGTCAACGTCGCCTCCAAGTGCGGGCTCACCCCGCAGTACGAGACGCTCGAGGCGATCCACGAGCGGTACCGCGACCGCGGCTTCTCCGTGCTCGGCTTCCCCTGCAACCAGTTCGGGGAGCAGGAGCCGGGCTCGGCCGACGAGATCGCGACGTTCTGCTCCACGACCTACGGCGTCACCTTCCCGATGTTCGAGAAGATCGAGGTCAACGGCGACGCTCGCCATCCCGTCTACCAGGACCTCACCGCCACGGCCGACGACGAGGGGCAGGCCGGCGACGTGCAGTGGAACTTCGAGAAGTTCCTGGTGTCGCCGGACGGCGAGGTCCTGCGTCGGTTCCGCCCGATGACGGCCCCGGACGACCCGGCCGTGGTCGAGGCCATCGAGGCCAACCTGCCGGGATGACCGTGGTCACGGGGTGGAGCCGGTAGCCTGGCTCTCCGAGGGAGCGCCCGGCTTCGGCGCCCTCGCGGGTCGTCTGCAACGCGCGCAGGTCGGAACTGCGTCCGCACGGTAGGTGACCCAGCCGTAGCGAACCGCGGGATCGACCCGCGCCCGACCACCCCGTGGAGCACACGTGCCACCGACCTTCCAATCCCTCGGCGTGTCCGCCGACCTCTGCGACGCGCTCGCCGAGCGCGGCATCACCACCGCCTTCCCCATCCAGGCGATGTCGCTGCCCGACGGGCTCGCTGGCCGCGACATCTGCGGCAAGGCCAAGACCGGCTCCGGCAAGACGCTCGCCTTCGGCATCCCCGTGATCGAGCGACTCGCCAAGGCCGACCCCGGCCGGCCCACCGGCATCGCGCTCGTGCCGACGCGCGAGCTCGCCGTCCAGGTGCGCGACGAGCTCGCCCCGCTGGCCGCCACCCGCGGCCTCACCGTCGAGGCGATCTACGGCGGCGCCGACATCGACAAGCAGATCCGCCAGCTGAAGAAGGGCATCGACCTCGTCGTCGCCACCCCCGGCCGGATGATCGACCTCATCGAGCGGGGCGAGGTCACGGTGGCTGCGGTCAGCCACATCGTGATCGACGAGGCCGACCGCATGGCCGACATGGGCTTCATGCCCCAGGTCGAGTGGGTGCTGCGCCACGCCACCGACGTCGACCAGACGCTCCTGTTCTCGGCCACGCTCGACGGCGCCGTCGACGGCCTCGTCCAGCGGTACCAGACCGATCCGGTCGTCCACGAGGTCGCGTCCGAGTCGGTCACCGTCGACCTGATGACCCACCGCTTCGTCCAGGTGCACCAGATGGACAAGGCCAAGGTCGGCGCGTCGATCGCCCGCGGTGCCGGTCGCACGATGTTCTTCACCCGGACGAAGCGGGGTGCGGACAAGCTGGCCGAGCAGCTGGAGAAGGAGGGCGTGTCGGCCGCCGCGATCCACGGCGACCTCCGCCAGTCCGCCCGGGAGAAGGCGCTCGAGCGCTTCACGGCCGGCAAGCTCCAGGCACTCGTGGCCACCGACGTCGCTGCTCGTGGGATCCACGTCGACGACGTCGACGTGGTCGTCCACTACGACCCGCCCGAGGACCACAAGACGTACCTCCACCGCTCCGGGCGCACGGCGCGTGCGGGGGAGGCCGGCCTCGTGGTCACGCTCGTCCTGTGGGACCAGGAGCTCGAGGTGAAGCGGCTGCAGCGGCGGGTCGGCATCGTGATGCCCCTCGTCGAGATGTTCTCCAACGATCCGCGCCTCGCCGACCTGGCGGCGTGGGACCCGGAGGCCGCCGCGGGCTGAGCGGGTGTGGGCCGGACGGCCCATATCCCCCCGACGTGGAGCGGCGATCTCTTCAGCGACGGCCGATCGGTGGCCGGAGGAGATCGCGATGCGCCACGACCAGACGACCACCCGACGAGACCGCCGCCGGCACGACGACCGAGGCGCGGTCCTCGTCGAGTTCGCGCTGGCCGCGCCGTTCCTGTTCCTCCTCATCTTCGCCACCGTCGACTTCGGCTGGGTCTTCGGCCAGCACCTCGACGTGCGCCACGGCGCCCGTGAGGGAGCCCGCCTGGCCGCGGTGAACTACCAGGGCGGCGGCGACCAGACCGACGCGCTCGTCGCCGAGATCTGCAGCCGCATGGACGCCGACCCGACCGTGCGCGTCGCGGTGACGATGCCCGAGGGCCCGGGCTCGGGCGGCGCCCTCCAGGTCACCGTCACCCGCCCCGTGAGCACCCTGACCGGCTTCGTCGACTTCGCGCTCGACGGTCGCACGCTGTCGTCGACCGTGAGCGCCCGCATCGAGCAGGACGCCACCTGGACCGCCACGGACCCCGCCGGGGTGGCCTGCCCGTGACCCGCCGGGAGCGGCTCCGGCGCGACGACGGCGTGGTGCTCGCCGTCGCGGCGATCCTCCTCGTCGCCCTGATGGGCATGGCGGCGTTCGCCGTCGACCTGGGCGGGCTCTACAACGCGCGCCGTCAGGACCAGTCGGCCGCCGACGTGGCCGCGCTCGCCGGCGTGCGCGAGCTGCCGGTGCAGAGCTCGGCCGCCGACGAGGTGATCCGCTACGCCGAGGACACGCTGGGTGTCGCGAGCGGCGAGATCGACTGGAACAGCTGCGGCACCGACCCGGGTGCGCTGTCCCAGCGGATCCCGGGGTCGAACTGCCTGTCGGTCGACCCGTCGGGTGCGCAGCTGCGCGTGCGCATCCCCGACCAGACCTACGAGACGTTCTTCGCCCACATCGTCGGCGTCGAGGACTTCACGCACTCGGCGTTCGCGATCGCGGCGCTCGACAACCCCGGCTTCGGAGGCGTCCTGCCGTTCGGGATCCCGTCCCTCGGCGGCGGAGGCGGCTACATCTGCCCGGCGACCCCGCCGGGCGGCCTGGCCACCGACCCCTGCTCGGGGCCCGACAGCGGCAACTTCGGCTACCTGAACCTGGCCCACTACCGCACGGCCGACTGCAACCAGGGCGGCGGCTCGAACCGGTTCGGCCAGAACCTGGCCATGGGGGCGGACCACCAGATCGCGCCGTGGGACGGCGCGGATCGACGCGAGTTCGCGCTCTGCCCGACGATCACCGAGGCCGGCCCGCCGAACGTCATGCGGACCGAGACCGGCAACATCGCGAACCGGGTGGCCCAGGGCATGATCACCGGCCCCGGCAACCCCGCGGGCGCCTATCCCGACGGTGAGCTCGGTCGGCTCGCACGCCTGTCCCCGCTGCTGTTCGACGGTTCGGCCGCGCCGGCTGCGGCGCGCACCACGACGATGGGCAGCATCACCGTCGACGACAACCCGCTCTGGAACTTCATCCCCGCGAGCCTGGGCGGCGACGTCCCCGCGTCGTGCCAGCGGACGGTGTTCGTCGACGGGGCCGGGAACCCCCGGGACGACGTGAGCGGCGTGGTGCCGAACTTCGCCGACCCGGCCGACCGCTCGACCTTCATCGGGCTCCTGCAGACCGCGCTCGCAGGGCGCAGCGGACCCGAGGTGATGATCGCTCTGCTCGACCGCTGCTTCACCCACTACCTGGGCCAGGAGTGGGGTGCCGACTACGGCATCAGCCAGGGGGAGCCGAGCCCGTGCGCCCCGACCGGCTGCACCGGCCCGGTCTTCGCCGTGAACTCGACCACCGACGAGGGTCCCGACCTCTGGGACATCCAGTACACGTCCCGCTTCGGGTACGTGCCGGAGTTCCAGCCCGGCTGCGACCCGAACGGCTCCGCGGAGTGCCGCATCGACCGCTTCCGGGCGATCTTCATCCAGCAGACCTGCGGCGGGTCCGGCAGCGGCAACTGCTCGGCGTTCGATCCCGGCTTCGGCCAGACCCGCTCGTCGGCGCCCGGCTCGATCACCGGCGTGACGATGTGGGCCTTCCCCGACTCGATGCTGCCGGGCGCGCTCGGCGGACCGAACGCACCGAACGAGGTGGGCGTGAACCGATTCGTGGAGCTGATCCGATGACGTTGTGGCGCGCAGCGGCGCGCCGCGTGCGGTCCGCGGGCGACCGCGGCGTGGGCCTCGTCGAGTACGCGATGGCGCTGGCCCTCGTCGCCCTGATGCTCGTCGCGGTGGTCGAGAGCTTCCAGGAGTCGGAGTCGGACCGCCTGGAGAGCTCGGGCGCGCGCATCGGCACCCCCGACCTCGACGTCACCCCGACGGTCCCGCCGACCATCCCGCCCGGCGGCGGCGACGGCGGCGGCTCGGGTTCGGGCACCACGTCGGTCGTGGTGTCATCGGTCGACCAGGAGGGGGTCGAGAACTCCAACGCCCACTGGACCGCCAGCGTCGGCTTCCACCTCGACGGCGGCGGAACGCCACCCGAGGGCGTCGTCATCACCGGCACGTGGGAGCCGTCGAGCACCACCTCGCACACGAGCTGCACGACCACGGCGTCGGGCGGCTGCACGGTGTCGCGGTGGAAGCTCTCGAACTCCTCCAGCGGCCAGAAGGTGCCTGACGACTCGGCGACGTTCACCGTGACCGGCATCTCGGGACCCGGCTACGTCGCCGGGGACGGCGTCGTCGGCAGCACCTACACGATCGCCCGTCCGGGGTCGACGCCCGCCCCGTAGCCGCGGGCCGCACCGGTACGCTGCCGCCCGTGGTCGACCGGGCAGCGCGGGGTGCCGTCTTCACGCCCGAACCGATCGGGCGCGCGCTCGTCGCCGCCGCCCTGTCGGGCCGGCCGCGGCCGCCCCGCTCGGTGGCCGACCCCGCCGCGGGCGACGGACGCCTCCTCGCCGCGGCACGTCGCGCCCTCGACGACGTGGAGCTCTACGCCGCTGACGTCGACGGGGCGGCGTGGCGACGCGGGCCAGGCGGGTCGCTCGGCTCGGCCCGGTTCCTCGAGACCGACGTCCTCGTCGCGCCAGCGCCCCTCTGGTCGGACCTCCCCGCCGGAGCCGACCTGGTCATCGGCAACCCGCCCTTCCTCGACCAGCTCGACGCCCGCTCCGCTCTCGATGCGGCGGCACGCGAGGGGCTGCGGCGGCGCTACGGGGACGTCGTCGCGGGCTACACCGACCTCGCGTCGCTGTTCCTCGTCGCGGCCTGCGAGATGGCGGCGGAGGACGGTCGGGTCGCCCTCATCATGCCGGCGTCGTTCCTGTCGGCACGTGACGCCGAGCCGGCGCGGCGGCGCGTGCTCGAGCTGGGGACGCTCGACGGGATCTGGTGGGGCGGCGACGGGATCTTCGAGGATGCCGACGTCCAGGTCTGCGCGCTCGTGCTCGACCGGAGCGGGCCCCGGCGGCGGCACGTCCGCCGGTGGGTGGGGCCGCGGTGGCATCCCGTCGACCCCCTCGACGTCGACGGCGACGCGTTGCGCCTCGCCCCCTCGTGGGGTCCGCTCGTCGCCGGGCTCATCGACGAGGACCTCCCGCAGGTGGCGCTGGCGTCGGACGCCGTGCTCGGCGACGTCGCGGCGGTCGGCGCCGGGTTCCGGGACCAGTTCTACGGCCTGGCTCCGCTGGTCACCGACATCGGAGGCGATCCGAGCGGCCGTACCGACGGGCGGGCGCCGCTCGTCACGAGCGGGCTCGTCGACCCGGGTCGCGTCGGCTGGGGCCGCCGCCCGGCGCGCATCGCCGGTCGGACGTGGACGACGCCCGGCATCGACCCGGCCGACCTGCCCGACGGGCGCCTCGCCCGTTGGGTCGCAGCACAGCGTCGCCCGAAGGTCGTGGTGGCCAGCCAGACCCCCGTCGTGGAGCCGGTCGCGGATCCGACGGGGGAGTGGGTGCCGTCGACCCCCGTGCTCTCGGTGCACCCGGGCACGGCGTCGCTGTGGCGGTGCCTGGCGGTGCTGCTCGCGCCACCCGTGAGCGCGTGGGCCCGCGCCCATGCCGCGGGCTCGGCGCTCACGTCGCGGGCGATCCGCGTCTCCGCACCGCTGCTGCGCGCCGTGCCGCTGCCGCCCGACGAGCGCGCCTGGTCGCGGGCCGCCACCGTGCTCGAGCGTTCCCACCGAGGGGACGGCAGCCCGCCCGACGCCGTCGTCGAGGCCGCGACGACGATGACCGCCGCCTACGGCTGCGACCCCGAGGCCGACGTGTGGTGGCGGTCCCGGGCGGGCAGACTGTCGCCGCCATGACCCTCGCCCTGCGAGAGATCCGCCGCGCCAAGCTCCGCTTCTCCCTGCTCGCCGGAGCGGTCGGCCTCCTCGTCTTCCTCATCCTCTTCCAGCAGACGCTGCTCGGGACGCTGCTCGGCTACTTCACCGGGGCCCTCGAGAACCAGTCGGGCGAGGTCGTCGTCTTCAACGAGGAGGCCCGGCGGAACCTGGAGGGCTCGATCCTCACCGAGGAGCAGCTCGCGGCGATCGCCGACGTCGACGGCGTCGAGGCGGCCGGGCCGCTCGGGCAGGGCACGTTCACCGTCCGGGCCGTCGGCGAGCTCACCGATGCCTCTCTCTTCGGGTACGAGCTCGGCGGGCCCGGCGAGCCCACCCGGCTCGTCGAGGGCCGGCTCCCGGAGTCCGACGGTGAGGCCGTGGCCTCGTCGGTCGACGCCTCGGCCGGCTTCGACATCGGCGACACCGTCGAGGTCGCCGACGGCGAGGTGGCGATCGAGGTCGTCGGCCTGGCCGCCGACAGCCGGTTCAGCGTGCAGCCCGTCCTGTTCGTCTCCTACGCCACGTGGGAGGGCGCGACCCAGGCCGTCAACCCCGACGCTCCCGCGGTGCTGCCGTCCGCCGGTCTGGCGATCGTCGAGGGCGACGCCGCCGACGTCGCCACCGCGATCGGGGAGGCGGTCGACGGCGTGGAGGCGCTCGATCGGGCCACGGCCGTCGACTCGCTGCCCGGCGTGGCCGCGGTCAGCCAGTCGTTCAACCTCATCCTCGTCCTGGCCTTCGTGGTCGTGACACTCGTGGTCGGCTTCTTCTTCCTCATCCTCACCGTGCAGAAGCTCCCCGCGCTCAGCCTCCTGAAGGCACTCGGCTACAGCGACGGCGCGCTCATCCGGTCGGTCGTGGCCCAGGTGCTCGTCGTCTCGATCGCCGGCGTCCTCATCGGTGGCGGGATGCTCCAGCTGGCGTCGTTGGCATCGAGCCAGGACTTCCCGATCGAGGCCGACCCGCGCCTCGTGGCCACGTCGGGCGGGGCGGTGGTCCTGCTCGCCCTGCTCGCGTCGGTCGGTGCGCTCCGGCGGGTCAAGAAGGTCGCAGCCACCGACGCCGTGAGCCGCCAGAGCCTGGGAGGGCTCTCGTGAAGCTGGCCCTGCGCGAGCTCGTCCGCCGTCCCGGCCGGTTCAGCGTCGCCGGCGGCGCCCTGACGCTCATCGTCGTCCTCCTCGTCCTGCTCGGCGGGCTGCTCGACGGGCTGTTCCTCGGCTCCACCGGGCTGTACCGCCAGCAGGAGTCCGACCTGACCGTGTACTCCACCTCGGCGCGCAGCTCGATCATCCGGTCGCGCATCGACGCCGACGTCCGGGCCACGATCGAGGAGGTCGAGGGCGTCACGTCGACCTACGGCCTCGGCGTCGCCCTCGTGGGCGCCCGCGTGCCGGGTGCCGACGAGATCGCCGACACCTCGGTCGTGGGCTACGAGGGCGCGATCAGCGGCGCACCCGAGCCGCCCGCGCCGGGCGAGGCCCACGCCGATCGCCGCCTGGAGGCGGCAGGGGTCGAGGTGGGGCAGACGCTGGAGATGGGGCCGGAGCGGATCCCCGTCGAGGTCGTCGGGTGGGTCGAGGACACCTCCTACCTCCTCCAGGGCGGGCTCCTCGTCGAGCCCGGCACGTGGCGCGAGGTCCTCGGCTCGTCGCGTCCCGACGCCACCCTGCCCGACGAGACGTTCCAGGTGCTGTTCGTCGAGGTCGCCGCCGGTGCCGACGCCCGAGAGGTCGCCACGGCGATCGACGAGGCGACCGGCGACGCCACCTCCACGCTGACCGTCGACGAGGCGATCTCCGCCCTGCCCGGCGTCGACGCCCAGAGCACGACCTTCAACCAGATCATCTACGTCACGTTCTTCGTCGCCGGCCTCGTCGTCGCGCTGTTCTTCGCGCTGGTGACGTTGGAGCGCACGGCGCAGTACGGCGTCCTCAAGGCCGTCGGGGCGTCGTCCTGGCAGATCTTCGCCGGCCTGCTCGTGCAGGCCGTCGTCGTCACCGCCGGGGCGTTCGTCCTCGGGCTCGCGATCAGCCTCGGCATCTCCCGACTCGCACCGCCCGACATCCCTCTGCAGCTGGAGCCGTCCCGAGCGGTGTTCGTCGCCGTCGGGATGCTCCTCACCGCGGTCGTCGGCGGGTCGATCTCGCTGCGCCGCGTCATCCGCATCGACCCCGCGTCCGCCATCGGCTGACCAGGAGGACCACACCCCGTGCCCGCACTCGAGATGGACGCCGTCCGCAAGGTCTACGACGTCGGCGAGAACGAGGTCGTCGCGCTCGACCACGCCTCGCTCACCCTCGGCGACGACGAGATCCTCGCGCTGGTCGGACCCTCCGGCTCGGGCAAGACCACCCTCTTGTCGATCGCCGGCGGCCTGCTGACCCCGAGCGAGGGGACGGTGGTCGTCGGGGGAGAGACGATCTCCGACCTGTCAGGGAAGGAGCTGACGAGGTTCCGCCGTGAGCAGGTCGGGTTCGTCTTCCAGTCGGTGAACCTGGTGCCGTTCCTCACCGCTCGGGAGAACCTCCTCGTCGTCGCCGAGCTGGGGCGCAAGGACGCCGCCGGGGGCAAGGACCGCGCCGACCAGCTGCTCGAGGAGCTCGGGCTGGCGGAGCGGGCCGGCAACATGCCGAACGAGCTGTCCGGCGGTGAGCGCCAGCGCGTCGCCATCGGACGGGCCCTGATGAACGAACCGTCGCTCGTGCTGATCGACGAGCCGACCTCCGCCCTCGACACCAAGCTCGGCGAGCAGGTCATGGAGCTCATCACCAACGAGGTGAAGAGCCGGAGCACGGCGGCGATCATCGTCACCCACGACACGCGCATGACGCACTACGCCGACCGCAGCGTCGAGATCGTCGACGGGACCCTGTCCGCCTGAGCCGACGCATCCCGCTTGACGGCGGGGCGCTCGCCGGGGGAGAGTGACCGGCGCATCAGGAGAAGCCCGCACCGTCGGGCTCGGCAACCTGGGACTGGACGCCCAAGGTGCCCTCCCGCTCCGGCGGGGATGTGGCCGGTACCCACCGGCAACGAAGCGTCCGGGCTCCGGCCCGATCCGCAGGCGAAGGGCGTCCGCTCCCGGCTGTCGCACGACGGCGCACGAGCGGTCCCACGGGACCAGGGAGACGACGAGATGGCCAAGCCGACGCCGGTACGCTCGCACCGTGCCCGCACCCGGACCGCGCACCGCGCCGACGCCGCCCCGCCGTTGAGCGATCCGCGCCGCTCCGGCCTGGCCCGCTCCGGACGCCCGACCTCCCACCCGAGCCGCCTCCCGGTCAGCGGTGCGTGGCGCCCGGGCGACGATCCCGGCCGCCGGCGGTTCCTCCACCTGCCGGGGAGCCGTCCGTTCGCGCTCGAAGGCGGCGGCGTCCTCCGTGGCGTCGACGTGGCCTACGAGACGTGGGGAGAGCTCGACGCCGACGGCAGCAACGCCGTGCTCGTGTGCCACGCGCTCACCGGCGACTCGCACGTCGCCGGCCCGAGCGGCCACGGCCACCCCACCGCCGGGTGGTGGGACGACCTCGTCGGGCCCGGCCGGGCGATCGACACCGACCGCTGGTTCGTCGTGTGCGCCAACGTGCTCGGCGGGTGCCAGGGCACCACCGGACCCGCGTCGATCGACCCCGACACCGGCCGACCCCACGGCGCGCGCTTCCCGGTGGTGACGATCCGCGACGTCGTCCGCACCCAGGCGGCCCTCGCCGACCACCTCGGCGTCGACGTGTGGGCATCGGTCATCGGCGGGTCCATGGGAGGGATGCAGGCCCTCGAGTGGACGGTCATGTTCCCCGACCGCATGCGCTCGGTCGGCGCCCTGGCCACCACCGCCGCCGCCGGCGCCCAGCAGATCGCGTGGAGCCACGTGGGGCGGATGGCGATCGCCGGCGATCCGAACTGGCGCGACGGCGACTACTACGACGCACCCGACGGCGAGGGCCCCCACCAGGGGCTGGCGCTGGCCCGCTCGATCGCCCAGATCCACTACCGCACCGAACCGGTCTTCGAGGAGCGCTTCGGCCGCCGCACCGTCGAACCGGTCGACCGCCTGTCGCTCTGGGACCGCTTCCAGGTCGAGAGCTACCTCGACTACCAGGGTGAGAAGCTGGTCCGGCGCTTCGACGCCAACAGCTACCTCGTGCTCAACAAGGCCATGGACCTCCACGACCTCGGTCGGGGACGGGGCGGCGTCGAGCGAGCGCTCGACCGGGTGCGGGTGCCGGTCCTCACCATGTCGATCGACTCCGACTCGCTCTACCCGCCCTACCAGCAGGAGCAGCTGCGGGACGGGTTCGCCGAGCGGGGCCGGCTGTTCGACCACGTCTCGATCGCGAGCCCCCACGGCCACGACGGGTTCCTCCTCGAACCCGCGCAGGTCGGACCGCCGCTCGCCCGACTCCTCGACGAGGTGACCGCCCGTGGCTGAGACGCCCGACCCGTCGCGCCAGCACCTGGAGACCCGCGCGATCCGCGCCGGGCGCTCCGACGACGATCCGGCCCTGGCGCCCACCCTCGTCCCGTCGACCACCTTCGTCACCCCGACGGTGGAGGAGGGCCGGCGACGGGCCACCCGCATCGGCGAGACCCGCTTCTACAGCCGCTACGGCAACCCCACGGTGAAGGCGTTCGAGGACGCCGTCGCCGACCTCGAGGGCGCGGAGTCCGCCCGGGCCTTCTCGTCCGGCATGGGCGCGGTCAGCGCCGTGGTGCTCGGGCTGTGCTCCGCGGGGGACCACATCGTCGCCCAGCGCCAGCTCTACGCCGGGACCCAGCTGCTCCTCCAGGCCGCGTGTCCCCGCTTCGGCATCGACGTCACGTTCGTCGACGGCACGCAGCCGGGCGCCTTCGCCGAGGCGGTCCGGCCGGGGAAGACGGTCCTCGTCGTGGCCGAGACCCCGGCCAACCCGCAGCTCGACCTCGTCGACCTGGCCGAGCTCGGCGCCATCGCAGGTCCGATGACCGTCGTCGACTCCACCTTCGCGACGCCGCTCGCCCAGCGCCCGCTGGAGCACGGCGTCGACCTCGTCGTGCACTCGGCCACCAAGGCCCTCGGGGGCCACAACGACGCCAGCCTGGGCGTCGTCGCCGGCAGCGACGAGCTCCTCCAGTGGCTGTGGGGGTTCGCCGTGCTCCAGGGCGCCAACGCCTCGCCGTTCGACGCCATGAACGGCCTGCGCGGCCTGCGCACGCTCGGCGTGCGGATCGAACGGCAGTCGGCCACCGCGCTCCGCGTGGCCGAGGCGCTGGAGGCCCACCCGGCCGTCGCCCAGGTCCGCTACCCGGGCCTTCCGTCGCACCCCCAGCACGAGCTGGCACGCCGGCAGATGGACGTGTTCGGCGGGCTCATCGCGTTCGACCTCGCCGGCGGGCTCGCGGCGGGGTGCCGCTTCGTCGAGAGCACCGTCGTCGCCCAGCTGGCGACCTCGCTCGGCGGTCCGGAGACGCTCGTGACCCATCCGGCGTCGACGACCCACGTCAGCCTCACGCCCGACGAGCTGGAGGCGGCGGGCATCCGTCCGGGCACCATCCGCCTGTCGGTCGGCCTCGAGCACGCCGACGACGTCATCGCCGACATCCTCGCCGCCCTCGACGGCCTGGACGCCCCCTCGGCCTGACCCGCCGCCCTCGCCGGCCGCCCTCCGTGCACGGGCAGGCGGGACACCCCGTGACGTGCTGCGGCACCCCATGACGGGCGCGGGCGCGGGGCGCTCAGCCGGTCGGCGCGTCGGCGGGGGTGCGGCGGAAGGTGCGGCGGTAGGCGCTCGGCGACGTCTGGGCCACGCGACGCAGGTGCAGGCGGAGGTTCGCCGCGGTCCCGAGCCCGGCCTCCTCGGCCACCCGGTCGAGCGGCAGATCGGTGGTCTCGAGCAGCTCCTGGGCCCGGTGGATCCGCTGGCGCAGCACCCACTGCAGCGGCGTGGTCCCGACCGATGCCTGGAAGCGGCGTGCGAAGGTCCGGGGGCTCATCAGCGCGCGGGCGGCGAGCTGGTCGACGGTGATCGGGTCGCGCAGGTGGGCGAGCGCCCACTCGAGGACCGGCGCCAGCGCGTCGGCGGGATCGCAGCCGTCGTCGACGACGGGCTGGGCGACGAACTGGGCCTGCCCGCCGTCGCGGTGGGGCGGCACCACCATCCGGCGCGCGACGGTGTTGGCGACGTCGGCGCCGTGGTCCCGGCGGACGATGTGCAGCGCGAGGTCGATGGCGGCGGCGGTCCCCGCCGAGGTCAGCACGTCGCCGTCGTCGACGAACAGCACGTTCTCGCGCAGCTGGACGGCGGGGAACCGGGCGGCGAGCTCCTCGGCGAAGACCCAGTGGGTCGTGGCGGGGCGGCCGTCGAGGAGCCCGGCCTCCGCGAGGGCGAAGGCACCGCTGCAGAACGAGACGATGCGCGCACCGCGGGCGTGGGCGTCGCAGAGCGCGTCGATCATCGCGGGGGAGGTCGCCGGCGCCACGGGGGAGGCGTTGGGGACGATCACGGTGCCGGCGTGGGCGACGGCGTCGAGCGCCGCCGACGGGGTGAGCGTGGCACCGCCGCCGACGGGCACCGGCCGGGCGTCGGCCGTCGCGATGGCGAAGTCGTACCACTCGACGCCGACCTCGGGTCGCTCGAGACCGAACACCTCGGCGGCGACCGCCATCTCGAACAGGTTGACCCCGGGGGAGACGGCGGCGACGACCCGGTGGCGGTGGGAGGGTCCGCTCGGGGCGTGGGCGGACTCGTGGCGGTGGCGCGGGCGCCCCTCGGTGGCAGCCATGGCAGGAACCTAGCGCATGATGGCGTTCCTGCCGATCGACCGCGTCGGCGGGGCGTCGTATGACAGCGGTGTGATCCGCGACGTCCCCATGGGAGAGCCGCGGGAGCTCGGAGGAGGAGCCACCATGTTCGTCGTCGACTGCCCCGCCCACGGAGGCCGCACGGTGCTGTCCGTCGCGGCCGTGACCGGCATCGCCCAGCGCGACGGCGTCATCGACGTCACGCTCCGCTGCTGGTGCGGCGGCACCATCCTCCATCGCACCGGGCGCAACGCCCGGCGGCGCAACGACGGGACCGATCTCGCCGTGTGATGATGCATCGATGCCCGAGTGGAGCAACTGGTCCGGTCTCGTCCGATCCACCCCGGAGCGCCTCGTGCGTCCGTCCTCCGAGGAGGAGGTCGTCGCCGCGGTGCGCGATGCCGCCACGGGGGGTCTCACCGTCCGCATCGCGGGGTCAGGTCACTCCTTCACCCGGCTCGTCGCCACCGACGACGCCATCGTCGCCCTCGACGGGCTGACCGGGGTCGTCGACGTCGACCCGGAGGCGGGGGAGAGCGGTGAGGCGGAGCTGTGGGCCGGCACGCCGATCCACGCCGTCGGGCCGCTCCTGCACCCCCACGGCGTCGCCCTGCGCAACCAGGGCGACATCGACCGCCAGGCGCTCGCCGGGGCGTGCGGCACCGGCACCCACGGCACCGGGCCGTCGCTCACGAGCTTCTCCGGCGCGGTCGTCGGTGCGACCCTCGTGCTGGCGAGCGGCGACGTCGTGTCGTGCGACGCCGACCACGAGCCCGACCTCTTCCGTGCGAGCCGGCTGTCGCTCGGCGCGTCGGGCGTCGTCACCCGCCTGCGGCTCGCCGTCCGGCCCTCCTACCGGTTGCACGAGCGCGAGTGGGCCGAGCCGGTCGACGACGCGCTGGCTCGCCTCGACGACCTGATCGCCGCCACCCGCCACTTCGAGTTCTTCTGGTTCCCCGGCGGTGACCAGGCGTGGTGCAAGGCTCTCGACGAGACCGACGCCGAGCCCGACGAGCTCCCCGACGTCGACGGCGAGCGCATCGACGACAGCTGGGCGATCTACCCGTCCGACCGCGACGACCGGTTCAACGAGATGGAGTACGCGGTGCCCGCCGAGAAGGGTCCGGCGTGCTTCCAGGCGCTGCGCGAGCTGTACCGCACCCGCCACCCCGACACCCGCTGGCCGATCGAGTACCGCACCCAGGCCGCCGACGACGTCTGGATGAGCCCGGCCCACGGCCGGCCCACCGTCACGCTGTCGATCCACGAGCCGGTCGACCGCGACCACGAGCCGCTCTTCCGGGACGCCGAGGAGATCTTCCGCGCCTTCGACGGCCGCCCCCACTGGGGGAAGCTCAGCTACCTCGACCCGTCCGAGCTGCCGGCGCTCGTCCCCGGCTGGGACGAGTGGTGGGCGGCACGGGACGCGGCGGATCCCGACGGGGTCTTCCTCAACGACCACCTCCGCCGGCTCGCCGGTCGCTGAGCCGCCGTGCCCGAGATCCTCGAGGTCGAGCGCTACCGCCGGTCGGCCGAGCCCGTCGTCGGCCGCGTCATCGACGAGGTGCACGCCCCCGACACCTGGTTCGTGAAGCGCGGCGATCCCGACGAGCTCCGAGCCGTGCTGCCCGGGCACCGCGTCACCGGCCTGCGGCGGATCGGCAAGCTCCTGCTGGTCGACACCGACGGTCCCGTGCTCGGGCTGCGGTTCGGGATGACGGGTCGGCTGATCGTCGACGGCGACGCGTCGATCGACCAGCTCGAGTACTCGAGCGGGCGGGACCTCCCCGAGTGGCACCGCTTCGGCCTCGGGTTCTCCCCGTCGGGGTCGCTCGCCATCTCCGACCCCCGACGCCTCGGTGGCGTCGAGCTCGACCCGGACGAGTCGCGACTCGGCGTCGACGCGCTCGACGCGTCGGTCGACGAGCTGGGTGCGGCGCTCGCCGGCAGCCGGGCAGCGGTCAAGGCGCGGTTGATGGACCAGGCCCACGTGGCCGGCCTCGGCAACCTGCTCACCGACGAGACGCTGTGGCGAGCGGGCATCGATCCCGCTCGTCCCGCGTCGGCGGTGGAGGGCGACGACCTCGCCGCGCTCCACGCCGCGATGCACGAGGTGCTGTCGGAGCTGGGGGAGCGGGGCGGTTCCCACACCGGCGACCTGCACCTCGAGCGCACCGCAGGCGGACGCTGCCCCCGCGACGGCGCCGAGCTGGTGCGGCGCACGATCGGGGGCAGGACCACGTGGTCCTGCCCGGCGCACCAGGTGTGACGCCTGCCGGGGTGGTGCAGCTCGCCCGGAGGTTGTCGGTAGCATCGCCGTCCGTGCCCGACCCCGCCCACCGCCGCTGCGCCGTCGCCGCGACGCGCGTCGTCGCAGGTGGGGTCCTGGCCGCTGCGCTCGTCCTCGGCGGGCCGGCTGCCGGGGCGCAGACGACGACCACCACCTCGGACGGCACGACCACCACGGCGAACCCGCTGCTCGTCGACGGCCCGGCCGAGAGCGCGGTCGCGGACGGGGCCACCGCGCAGGCCGCCGACCCCGCACAGGACGACGGTGCGGTCGACGGCGTCGCCGACGACGACGAGGTGATCGAGGAGGACGACGAGGCCGAGGCCAAGGTCCGCCTCGTCATGTTCGCCCTGATCGGCGTGGCCGTGCTCCTGAGCGGTCTCACCGCCTACTACTGGTGGTACACCTCGCCGGGACGTCAGTCCGCCTCACGGGGGGCTCGCTCCCGGCCGAGCGCCCACCGGCTCGAGCGCGACGCGGCCGACGGCGCACCGGCCCGGCGGCGTCGAACCGCCAGCCGATCGTCCGACGACGACGGCGGTACGGTGGACCCATGGCCGACGGACTCGACCTCGACGAGATGATCCAGCGCTTCCGCGATCGGGCGCACGCGGTGAAGAGCCGACCGTTGCCGCCGATCGCGGGGGAGGAGCGGGCCCGCTTCGTGCGCCAGGCCCAGCTCGACTACCAGGACTACGCCATCATCGGCGACGCCGAGGCGTCCCTCGAGGACGGCATCCTCACCCTGCGGATCGATCTGCGGCACAACGCCGAGGACTAGCCGCAGGCCGGGTCGTCGTCGGTCGGCCACCGGAGGTCGGTCGCGCTCTACAGTGCCCCGAGCGGCGGTGATGCCGCGCCCGGCGACCCGAGGTGAGAGCGATGTCCGACCCCGAGAACGACGAGTCGACGAGCCCGGAGGTGCCGCCTCCGCCGGGCCCGCCGCCGGGTCCCTCAGAGGTGCCGCCACCTCCTCCGCCGCCCCCGCCCCCGCCTACTGGCCCGTCGGAGGTCCCGCCGCCGCCCAGCGAGCCGACGCCCCCGCCGCCGCCGGTCGCGCCGCCTCCACCGGCCGCCCCACCGGAGCCGCCCGCGCCGTTCGTCGAGCCCGACCACCAGCCCGACGAGACCGTTCCCGGCGAGCCGACCGGTTCCTCCCCGTCGAGCGAGTCCCAGGAGCGCACGCTCGGCGTGCCCAGCGCGCCGACACCGCCGGAGGCGCCGCAGCCGGCGCCTGGCGACCTGAGCGCGCCGCCCCCGCCGCCGCCGGGGCCGCCGCCCGTCGCCCCGCCGCCTCCGCCCGCTGCGCCCCCGCCCCCGGTGGGGCCGCCGCCGGCCCCGCCCGCGCCCCCCGCGCCGCCGGCACCCCCTGCGCCGCCGGCACCCCCGGCGGCTGCGCCACCGCCTCCACCGGCGCCCCCGGTGCCGCCGCCCGCGCCGCCTGCGCCGCCCGCTGCGGCACCGCCTCCGCCGGGCCCACCCGCTGCGGCGCCTCCTCCGCCTCCCGGGTCCCCGGCGGCCGCGCCGCCACCTCCCGCAGCGGCACCTCCGCCGGCCGCCCCCGCCACGCCGCCGCCCCCTCCGGCCCCGACCGCCGAGGACCCGGCCGCGCTCGGCGCCAACCTCGGCCGGCTCGGGATGCTCTCGCGCCGCTCGGCCAAGCCGGCGGCGCAGATCGCCTCGGTGCTCCTCGAGGAGGGCGAGCGCGTCGAGCAGCTCGTCGGTGGCCGGTACCTCGGCGAGAGCGCGGTGGGGCTGCTCACCGACCGACGGTTCCTCGTCGTCAACGACCGCGAGTGGCGGCCGGACGTGCGCTCCATCCCGGTCGACCCGTCGGTGCAGGTCCAGGGCTACGGCGACGACAAGTCGGCGTCGCTCACGTTCTCGGGCGCCGGCGAGCCGCTGACCATCGAGTCGATCAGCGACACCGGGCTCGCCCGGGAGATGGCGCAGCGGGTGAGGATGCGCACCGGACAGGCGTGAGGGGGACCGGCCGTCGGCGCTCGCGTCGGCGGCCGGTTCTGACCCCGTCGGGGCTTTGCTACACTCATGAGTCCCACGCGGACGTGGCTCAGTTGGTAGAGCATCACCTTGCCAAGGTGAGGGTCGCGGGTTCGAATCCCGTCGTCCGCTCCACACGAAACCCCCCGCTTCAGCGGGGGGTTTCGTCGTTGCGGGGTTCCGCGTCGTCCCAGAGGCGTCCTCGATGCTCTAGGAGGATGTGGGCACCGTGGACGTGAGAGCCGACGAGGACGAGTTCGTGGCCTTCGTCGGCGACGTCGAGCCCCGCCTGCGCCGAGCACTGGTCGCCCTGCGAGGCGCCGACCGCGGCCGTGACGCCGCCGCCGAGGCTCTGGCGTGGGCGTGGGAGCACTGGGCCGAGGTCCGGCGGATGCAGAACCCCGCCGGCTACCTCTACCGGGTCGGCCAGAGCCGGAGCCGGGCGCGCCGCATCCGCCTGCTACCGGCGCGAGCCGAGGCGGCGCCTCCCGACAGCATCGATCTTGTTCGCGCGCTGCGGACCCTGACCGAACGCCAACGCACGGCCGTGGTCCTGGTGCACGGGTGCGGCTGGTCCTACGACGACGTCGCCGAGGCGCTCGAGGTCTCGAAGTCGTCGGTCGGCACGCACGTCCAGCGGGGCCTGGAGCGCCTCCGTGACGAGCTCGGAGAGGAGCAGGCATGACGACGAACGGGATCGAGGAGCGACTTCGTCAGCACGTCGAGCGGCTCGACGACCCGGTGGCCCCGATCACTGCGACCGAGGCGATGGACCGACGGGTGACGCGCGGGCGGTCGGTCGTGCCGTGGGTGAGCGCCGCAGCGGCGCTGCTGGTCGTCGTGGGAGCTGTCGCGGTGGTCCTGGCGCAGCGAGCGGACGACACGAGCCGCGTCGCCACGGCGCCGGTCGACACCCCGGGAGCGCCGCCCGCGGACCAGCTCGCTCCTCTCGACGACGCCGTGGAGCTGTGGCTGAGCGCCCCCGAGGTGCCCCCTGGCGACCACGAGGTCGTGGCGGCGCTCCGGGCCCACGACGAGCTCGATGCCACGTTCGGTGTCCTCGCCGAGGTCGAGCGGTGGGACGGGACGCGGTGGACCGTGTTCGGGGAGGTGGCCATGTGCCTCGATCACTGGCACTGCACCGCAGAGGTGCGCCGTCCAGGCGCCGTGGAGGGCATCGAGGACATCGGTCTCTCGGCGAGCCCCGGGGCCGCTGGGCCGGTGGAGCGCTTCTCGGTGACGGGCCTCGAACCGGGTTGGTACCGGATCTCCCACGCCGCGTTCGAGGGGGTGGAAGCGAGCGGCATCCTGCGCATCACGGCAGGTGCCCCGCCGCCCGTGCCGTTGTGGCCGACCGACGCTGTGGCCGTCTCCACCCAGCCTCCGTTCGTCCCCACGGGCGGTGCGACGGTGCTCCTCTCGGCCCTCGTGCCACCGGACGACGGAGGGAACCTCTCCGCCGAGGACATCGAGGCGGCCGTCGCCGGCATGGACGAGGAGGTCTCGCTCGAGCGGTGGGAGGGGGAGGGGTGGGTGCCGGTGGCCCAGCTGCCCTTGGTGGCCGTGCCAGAGGGGCTCGGCGCACGCGCCGTGGAGGTCCCGCCCCTCGACCCCGGGGCGTACCGCCTCGTACGGGAGGGCCCGGGCGGACCGCACGTCGGCAACCTCTGGGTCGTCGACCCGGTGGAGGCGGGGGCCGCATCGGCGGCCGAGGTGCCGCGCGACCACGAGATCCGCCTCGCGGACCCACCGATGGTGGTGCGGACCGGGAGGTGGTGAGGTCGATGGCGACGAGCCTGGAGATCGACCGATGACCCAGGCGTGACACCAGGTGCAGGTGGGCAGACCTGGGCCATGAGCGATGCGACGACTCCCGACCCGTCCGACGAGGCGGTGGCCAGCCGGGCGGAGCTGCTGCCCGAGGAGCAGGCCGCCGGCAGCGACGACCCCGAGGCGCAGGCGGAGGCCATCCTCACCGAGTCCGAGGAGCGAGCCGCCGATCGCGGCGCCGCTCCGAGCACCCACCTCGAGGAGCGCACCTCGGAGGAGGTCACCGAGGATCCGTCCCCACCGGCCTGAGGTGGCCCACCCCTGGGGGTGGCTGGCCCAATCGTGCGTTTCAGGTGCGGCCTGGGGGTTAGGGCACGGGGGTCGGCGGGGAACCGACGACCACAGGAGATCCGCGATGGACAACACCGATCATCTGCGTCCCGACCCCGCTCCAGGCGACGATCCCCGTCGCCACGAGGGGTCCACGATGACGGCCACGACCGACCGGGCCAAGGAGGCCGCGGGCGAAGCTCGTGGCGAGGCGTCGACCGTGGCGCACGAGGCCCGCGACCAGGTCGCGCACGTCGCCCACGAGGCCCAGGAGGGCATGCGTGACGTCGTCGACGAGGCCCGCCACGTCGTCCACGACGAAGCAGACCGTCAGACCCACTCCGTCGCCGAGTCGATGCACCGGCTCGCCGGCGACCTCCGTGCGATGGCCGACCGCTCCGAGAGCGACGGCGTCGCCTCCGACTACGTCGGACGCATCGGGCGCACCCTCGACGACGTCGCCCAGCGGCTCGACGACGACGGGGTCGATGGCGCACTCGACGAGATGCGCAGGTTCGCCCGGCGCCACCCCGGCATGTTCCTCGCCGGGTCCGCGTTCGGTGGGTTCGCCCTGGCGAGGGTCATGCGCCACGCCAACGCGCCGGGCAGCTCGTCGCCGCAGCGCAGCGACGGCGGGTCGATCGGCACCCCGCAGCTGCAGGGAGAGGGCCAGCTCACCGAGTACGGGCGGTCCCAGATGCGTGGACAGGGCCAGGACTCGGGCGGGCGTCGGGAGGACATCGACCTCCGCGACGACTACGAGCGTCGCCCGGCCGATGCACCCCAGCTGCGGGACGACATGCAGGAGTGGGTGCGGCCATGACCGTCGTCGACGACCGCGCTGCGGCGCCGCCACCTCCGGACGCACCACGCGCCACGGACGAGCGGTCGCTGCCCTCGCTCGCCGGCGAGCTCGGTGAGGAGGTCCGCCAGCTGGCCCGCCTCGAGTTCGACCTCGCGAAGGCCGAGGTCAGCGAGGCCGCGGGCCACGCGAAGAAGGCCGGCATGGGCTTCGGCGCCGCCGGTGTCCTCGGCTACGTCGGCATCCTGTTCGCCAGCTTCGCGCTGGCGTTCGGCCTCGCCGAGCTCCTGCCCACCTGGCTCGCCTTCCTCATCGTCGCCCTCGTGTGGGCGCTCGGCGCCGCCGTCGCCTACGGCATGGGCCGCCGGAACCTGAACGCCTTCGATCCCGTGCCCCGCCGCACGATCGACACCCTCAAGGAGGACGTCACATGGCTGCGTCACCGGACCAGCTGACCCAGGACATCGCCACCACCCGCCAGCGGATGGGTGGCACCCTCGACCAGGTCCAGCACCGGGTCGACCCGCGGGAGGCCTGGCAGCGCCGCCAGCCCGCCGTGCGGTCGAAGGTGACCGAGCTGAAGGACACCGTGATGGGCACCGCCGACGACATGTCGGGACGGGTCGGCGACGGCGCCGCCGGGGCGGCCGATCGGCTGGCGCACGGCACCCAGGGCAACCCCCTCGCCGCAGGGCTCGTGGCGTTCGGCGCCGGTCTGCTCGCCGGCTCGGTGATCCCGTCGTCGCGGGCCGAGCGCCGCGCGGTGGCCGACCTGCAGGGACGGGCGCAGGAGCCCGTCACCCAGGCCCTGTCAGAGTCCGGCGAGGAGATCCGCTCCCGCGTCGGCGAGGAGGCCCACCAGGCCGTCGACCACACGAAGGAGGCGGCCTCCGACGCCACCCAGCAGGTGACCGACACGGCGACCGCCTCGGCCGAGCGCGTCAGGGACGAGGCCTCCCACGCCGCGCAGGACGTGCGACGCGACATCGAGGGGAGCTGACCCATGACCCGCGCGGGCGACACCACGACCGGCTCGATCGACCTGCGGCGCGACACCAGCGTCGCCGATGCGGGCGGTGACGACCACGGTCGCAACGCCGAGCAGCCGACCGACATACCGGCATCCGGTTGGAAGGCGGTCGCCCGGCGGGTCGGGCAGCAGTTCAAGGAGGACCGCGTCACCCTCACCGCCGCGGGGGTCGCGTTCTTCGGCTTCCTCGCCGTGATCCCTGGTCTCGTCGCGCTCGTCTCGGTCTACGGGCTCTTCGGTGACCCCGACACCGTGCAGGACACGGTGCGCGACGTCGCCGGCACGATGCCCGAAGAGGCGCGGGACATGCTCGTCAACCAGCTCGAGTCGATCACGAGCACATCGGGCGGTGCGCTCACCCTCGGCCTGATCATCTCGCTCGCCGGTGCGCTGTGGGCGGCGTCGTCGGGCATGGCGTACCTGATGGACGCCCTCGGCGTCGTCTACGACGAGGACGAGGAGCGCGGGTTCGTCGCCAAGCGCCTCACGGCCATCGGCCTCACGATCGGGGCCATCGTCTTCGGCATCGTCGCCATCGCCGCCATCACCGTGTGGCCGGCGGTGGTGTCGGCGATCGAGCCGCCCTCACCCCTCGGGTGGCTGCTCCGGCTCGCCGTGTGGCCGGTGCTCGCCGTCGCCCTCGCCGCCGCGCTGGCGCTGCTCTACCGCCTCGGCCCCGATCGCGAGGACGCCGAGTGGCGGTGGGTGACGCCGGGCTCGATGATCGCCGTCGTGGTCTGGATCGCCGCCTCGATCGGCTTCCAGGTGTACGCCGGGAACTTCGGTTCGTACAACGAGACCTACGGCTCGCTCGGCGCGGTGGTGATCATGATGCTGTGGCTGTGGCTGTCGGCCATCGCGGTGCTGCTCGGCGCCGAGATCAACGCCGAGATGGAGCTCCAGACCGCCCGGGACACGACGACCGGAGCCGATGAGCCGATGGGCGCCCGCGGCGCGGAGGTCGCCGACAACGTCGCCCACGACTGACGCGTCTCGCTCGTCCTCGCCCTCGGACGCCACCATGGGCCCATGGGGCACGACGCGGGTGGACGGATCGATCGGGCGATCGTCGAGGACCTGATCCACGACGTCCAACGGGACAACCTGCCGCTGACGGCGGCGGGCGTCGCCTACTTCGGGTTCCTCTCGATCATCCCGACGCTCATCGCCACGGTCTCGATCTGGGGGCTGGTCGGGGACCCGGCGCGGATGCAGCGGCGGATCGACGAGCTCGCCACCGCGCTGCCCGCTGGCGCCCGCGACCTGCTGTCGAGCCAGCTCGACTCCATCACCGCGACGTCCGAGCGGGCGCTGAGCGTCGGCGCCGCGATCTCCGTCGTGGTCGCGCTGTGGGTGGCGTCCACCGGCATGAGCCACCTGATCGGCGCCGTCAACAAGATCCACCGCGACACGGACCGGCGGAGCTTCGTCGCTCGGCGATGGCTCGCCATCCAGCTGACCCTCGGGGCGGTCGCCTTCGCCCTCGTGGCGCTCGCCGCGATCACGATCTGGCCGTCGGTCGTCCGCGCGCTCGGACTGCCCTCGCCCGCGTCGACGCTCCTGCGGCTCGCGGTGTGGCCGGTGCTCGCGGCCTGCCTCGCGCTCGGGCTGGCGGTGCTCTACCACCTGGCGCCGAACCGCCAGGGCCGCTGGGAGTGGTGGACGTGGGGCTCGGCGGTGGCGATCGCCGTGTGGACGTTGGCCTCGATCGGCTTCCAGATCTACGCCGCGAACTTCGCGTCGTTCAACGAGACCTACGGATCGCTGGCGGCCGTGGTGGTCTTCCAGACGTGGCTGTGGCTGTCGGCCATGGCGGTGCTGCTCGGTGCGGAGGTCGACGAAGCGCGCGACGCCCAGCGCCAGCGGGAGTTCCTCCTGTCGTCCCCGTCGGACGACGTACCGTAGGCCGGTCCATCGCCTGAGGGGGCCACGTGCCGTTCGACCACGCCATCACGACCCAGGAGCAGCTGCGGGAACGCTACGGCGACACCCCCGAGATCGTGCTCCGCAAGATCGTCGACCGCATCGACGACGGCGCCCGCGGCTTCATCGCCGCGTCGCCCTTCTTCGTCCTCGCCACGTCCTCACCCACCGGCACCGATGCGTCCCCGCGCGGCGGCCCTCCGGGGTTCGTGGCCGTCCTCGACGAGCACCGCGTCGCGTTCGGCGACCTCTCCGGCAACCGCATCCTCGACTCGTTCTCGAACCTGGTCGCCGAGCCGCAGGTCGGGCTGCTGTTCACCATCCCCGGGGTGGACGAGACGCTGCGGCTGAACGGCCGGGCGACCCTCACCACCGATCCCGACGTGCTGGCGGCGTGCGCGATCGACGGCCGGACCCCCAAGGTCGCGGTCGGCATCGACGTCGAGCAGGTGTACATCCACTGCGCGAAGGCCTTCCGTCGCAGCGGCCTGTGGGATCCGTCGAGCTGGCTCGACCCCGCGGACCACCCGAACGCCGCCTGCATCCTCCGCGACCACATGGAGCTCGAGGTCGACCCCCAGCTCATCGAGGACGACCTCGAGCGGGGCTACGCCGCGGCGATGTGGGAACCCGGCGGCTAGCTCGACCTGGCGAAGCGCTCGGGGATCCAGCGACCGAGCAGCTCGTGGATCTCGGCGTCGGCCTCGACCAGGCCGTGGCCCGCCCCCGGGTAGACGACGAGCTCACCACCGGTGAGCATCTGCACCATCTCGCTCGCGGCATGGGGGAGGATCGGATCGCTGTCGCCGTGGAGGTGCAGGACCGGGCACCCGAGGAGCTCGCCCGGCTCGCACCCGCCGGCCTGGGTGGAGGCGGTGACGACGCCCTCGGCCATGTCACCCAGCGCCGCGGCGACCTGGATCGCGACCGCGCCGCCGAACGAGTGGCCGACGGTGACGAAGCGGCGCGCGCCGCGACGGGCCGCCAGCTCGGCGGCGGCCAGCACGTCGAGGACGCACAGGTCGAGGTCGTTCGGCACCCGGTAGCCGACGCGGATGACGCCGAGGCCCTGGGTCGCGAGCTCGACGCCGAGGCGCTGGTACAAGCCCCGACCCGGACCGAGCAGCCCGCCCATGGCGCCGCCGGCCATCAGCACCACGTCGCGGCGGTCGGCCTCGCCGTGCCAGAGGAGCGTGAGCAACCCCTCGCGGGTGTACATCTCGATGTGGTCGAGGGCGTCGGTGAGCGCGACCTCCGTCGCGGCCATCGTCCCGAGCGCCGCCAGCGGCCCCGGCGCGTCGCCCGTCGGGCCCCCGGCATCCATGTCCGCCAGTGTGGCGCACGCGCCTACACTCGGGCACCCGGTGGGCTCGCCCACCGCTCCCGCGCCGGTGCCCGAGCGGCCCAAGGGAACGGCCTGCAAAGCCGTACAGTCGTCGGTTCAAATCCGACCCGGCGCTCTCGAACGTGGGGCCGACCCCGGTGGTCGGCCCCACGTCGCGCCCCGACCTAGGGTTGGCCGATGGCTGCTCCGATCGGCATCGAGGTGGTGGGTCACGTCGCCGTGATCGAGATGCAGGCCCCGCCGCACAACTTCCTCACCCCGACCCTCGTCGAGGGCGTCGCCGAGGCGCTCGAGTCGTTCGACGACGACGCCCACGTGCGCGCCGCGGTCCTCTGCGCCCAGGGCCGCTCGTTCTGCGCGGGCGCCAACTTCGGTGGCGACGACGGCCCCCTCGGACCTGGCAGCGGCGCGGAGCCGGTCGGCGGGTCGGTCACCGAGCGGATGTACGCCGCGGCGGCTCGGCTGTGCGAGGTGGCGACGCCGTTCGTCGCCGCCGTCCACGGGCCGGCCATCGGCGGCGGGCTCGGCCTGGCCATGACGGCCAACCTCCGGGTCACCTGCCCCGAGGCCCGCTTCTCCGCGAACTTCGCGGCACTCGGCTTGCACCAGGGCTTCGGGCTCTCCGTCCTCCTCCCCGAGGTGCTCGGCACGACGCGCGCCGCCGAGGTCCTCCTGACCGCCACCCGGTACGACGGCGAGTCCGCGACGGCGCTCGGGATGGCCGATCGTTGCGTGCCCCTCGACGACGTGCGGGCCACGGCCGTCGACCTGGCGGCGCAGATCGCCGTCAACGCCCCGTTGGCGCTCCGGTCGATCAACCGCACGCTCCGGGCCGGCCTCGCCGATCGGGTGCGCGCCGCCACGGCGCACGAGGCCGAGCAGCAGCGGATCCTGTCGAGCACCGCCGACGCCGCGGAAGGGATCCGGGCGGTCACCGAGCGCCGACCGGGGAACTTCACCGGGAGCTGACGTGAGCGACGTCGACCCCGGCGGGTGGGTCCAGGGCCCGGACGGCCGCTGGTACCCGCCCGACGCCGTCCCGCCGGGGCTCGTCCGCCGGGGCCCGGGAGGGGCCTTCGTGCTCGACGTGCCCATCGACGAGCTGGGGGAGGCGCCGGGCGACGCTCCGCCCGACGTGCCGGGTGTGACCCGACGCCGGCGCGCCGCGGATCGGGCGACCACGGATGTCGACGCACCCGCCCCGCCGCCCGGGCCGGGGCACCCGTCGCGCCGTCGGCGCCCGCCGATGCTGGAGCGGGTCGGCGGCCCCATCCGCCCGACGCCGACGATCTACTTCGGGCGTCCGCCGGGCACCGAGAACCGTCGCGCCGGCATCGCGGCGCTCACCGGCGCGCTGAGCCTGGTCCTCGCGGCGTGGGTGCCGTGGGCCGTGCGCACCCCGGACCACCTGGCGCACCGTCACGTCGGCTGGCGGGACGCCAACGGCGCCCTGGGACCCGGCTGGACCGCGCTGGTGCTCGGCCTCGTGGCCCTGGGCCTCGCCGCCGCGGCGCTGCGGGGCCGCCACGAGACCTGGTTGCGGTGGGCGGACGCCGCGACCGGGGGCGCGGCGCTGCTGGTCCTGGCCGTGGAGGGGACGCGGATCGTACGGGCCGGGGGCACCGCGGAGGACGTCTCCGAGGGCCTGGCGACGGTGTCGCCGTCGTGGGGCCTGCTGCTCCTCGCGGTCGGCGGAGCCGCCCTGCTCGTCGCCGCGGCGACGCACCGCACCGACCCACCGGCGTGGCGCCGGCCGTGACGGCGGCGTCGGGAACGCCTGCTACGCTGCTGCATCCACGGCCCGCCACGGCGGGGTCCGGGGCGCATAGCTCAGTTGGTTAGAGCGCTACCTCGACACGGTAGAGGTCACAGGTTCGAATCCTGTTGCGCCCACTCTCCACCACGCACCCGGAGCGATGAGCGACACACCGACGGCCACCGAGCACCCGGCACCGTCGGCCTCCTCCGCCCGGTGGATGCAGGGGGCCTGGTGGGCCACCGCGCTCTTGGGCGTCGCCACCGCCCTCACCGCGCTGTCGGCGCGCGACGCGGCCGCCGCGTGGGTCGCCAGCGGCTCCCGGCCCGACGCGGTCGACTGGGAGGAGCTGGAGGTCGGCGCATCCGGCGCGATGAGCCTCCTGGCCCTCGCCACGTTCGCGGCGCTCGTGGCCACGATCGCCTGGATGTGGCACACCCACCGCCACCTGGCGTCGGTGCGGAGCCACCCGAGCCGGTGGGGGACCGGGTGGACGGTGATCGGCTGGTTCATCCCGGTCGTGAACTTCGTGATCCCGAAGGTGCTCCTCCAGGAGTCCGAGCGGGTCGCGCTCGACGCCGCCGGCGGGCCACGCCGGACGCTCTCCTGGGTCGGCCACGTGTTCTGGGTCGGCTGGGTCGTCGGCTCGATCGGCATCGGCGTCGCCACCGTCGTGTGGGACGGCACCGTCGACCTGGCCGCGCTCGAGTCGATCGACCGGTCCGCGGTCCTCGACGCCTACACCTGGCGCATCGTCGGCGGGTTCGGCCTCGGCGTCGCCGGGGCCGCCGGTGCGCTCCACCTGCGCCGACTCCACCGGCTGGTGGTCGCGGCGGGCGGCGCAGCGCCGGACGACGAGGCGGCGTAGGCCCAGCGCTCGTGCCACACCTCGCGGTAGACGCCGCGTAGGAAGTAGTCCCGCACCGAGCGGATGGGTGGGCCGTCTCGGCGCCCGAGCAGCCAGAACGGCAGCACGGTGGCCAGGGCGTAGTCGAGCCCGACGAGGGGGAGGTAGAGCGGCCCGAGCAGGCGGGCCTGGAGCACGTGGACGTCCTCGTGGGCATCGACGCGGTCGTTGCTCCCCGCCTTCACCACCCCGACCGTCGTCGCGAAGCCTGCGATCGCCTGGCGCTCGAGCCAGATCGAGCCGGAGCCCCGGCTGCGCCCCGGCAGGCCACGGTTGCCACGGGCCAGTTGGTGCAGCAGGAACGCGGCGCCGGCGATCGTGTTCGGCGCGCTCCACGTGCTGTCGACGAGCCAGCGGCGACGTCCGACCGGATCGTCGGCGTAGGGGGCGTGGCGGGCGACGACGACGGCGTAGGGGAGCGCGACGGCCGCCACGAGGAGACCGCCGATCGCGCCGGCGCCCCGGCGGCCCGATGCCGCCCGGCCCGACGCCGCCCCGAGGGCGACGAGGAGCCCACCCTGCCCCACCGCAGCGGCGCGTGGGGTCAGGTGGAGACGGGAGGCGACGACGCGACGCAGCACCCGGCCATCATGGCCTCAGCGGACCCGGGCGGCCTCGCGCTGGCGCTTCAGCTCGTCGCGCTGGGCGGCGAACACCACGCTGACCAGCCGGTCCCGCTCGGCCGGGGAGAGGGCGGTGAACCGCAGGCGCACCACCAGGGTGTCGCCCGAGGTGTGGGAGCCGAGCACCACGCCCAGGTGGTCGTGGGAGAACCGCTCCGACCGGAAACGCACCTGGACCACCTCGTCGATCGGGGGCACCGGGTCCTCGGCCGGCCACGCCAGCGCCACGCCGCCGGCGCTGAGGTCGATCGTGCGGCACATCGTCTGCTGGTCCTTCTCGACCCGCTCGACCGACGCGACGAGGTCGATCGCCACCCGCACGTGCTCCCGCCGCTGGATGCGCTCCGCCCGTCCCGGCGAGGCGATCGTGACCCGCACCTTGCGGTGGTTGAGCGCCAGCGGGTCCGAGGCGGTGATGACCGAGTCGAAGGTGTGGACGCCCGAGGGCTCGACGTAGCTGACCCGCACCTTGGCGCCGACCCGGAGGTCGGAGTCGTCGTAGACCTCGAGCATGGCGTTGAGCCCGCTCTTCCCGATGTCGATCGTCTGGCCCGAGACGTTGGCGGGCCGACCGTCGACCTCGTGGAGGACGGTCTTCATGTCGGGTCGGAAGACGATCGTGGTCTCGGTCATGGCGCGTCCGTGCGGCAGGGAGGTCCCGGTACGCCCTCGGTCGGCCCGCTCGGTCCCGAGATGAGGGGCCGCGCCGGATCACGTCCGTTCGGCCTGTTCTGGGTCGTCGTGGGCCGGAGGGAGGGCGACGAGGAAGATCCCCGCACCGGCCACGCCGAGCGCCGCGACCACCCCCGAGGAGGCCCCGAGGCCCACGAGACCGATGGTGGCCGCGGCCACGAGCGGGCCACCGGCCTGGCCGACGTCGGACACCAGCCGCCACACGCCGAGGAAGGACGCGCGTGCCCCCGGCGGCGCGTAGTCGGCGCCGAGCGTCATCACGATGCCGCTGCCGAGTCCGTTGCCGATGCCCATCAGCACCCCGGCGGCGGCCAGCGTGGCGACGGAGTCCGTGAACGGCACCCACGCGAAGCCGAGGGCCAGGAGCACCAGGCACGGGACGGCGACGGCGCGGCGCCCGAACCGATCCGACGCCAGGCCCACCGGGTAGAAGAGCGTCATGTCGACGGCGGAGGAGAAGCTGAAGATGAGGCTGACCTGGGCCGCGTCGAGGCCGATGCGCTCGCCCCACAGGGGGACGATCGCGATCCGGGAGACGCGCAGGACGCCGAGGCACGCCGCGGCGACGCCGGCGGTGGCGAAGACGTGGCGATGCGACCGGACGACCTGGGCCACCGGCAGGTGGGCGTGCGGGGGCACCGACGTGGCGTGGGGGTCGGGGACCGAGACGAGGACGAGCCAGCCGGCCACGGCGAGCACGATGTGGACCAGGTACGCCCCGTCGAGCCCGCCGAGCGCGATCGCTCCGGCTCCGACGAGCGGACCGATGAAGTTGCCGATGCGCTGCACGCCCCCGAGCGTCGACAGCGCCCGCCCGCGCAGGTGCATGGGCATGACCTCGCTGACGTAGCTCAGCCGGGCGAGGAGCCACACGGCCCAGCCGCATCCCATGACGAACATGCAGGCGGCGAAGACGTAGGCGTTCGGGCTGAGGATGCAGCCGACGAGGGCGACCGCGAGGAGCGCCGTGGCCGCCGCCATCGCGCGGCGCTCGCCGATGCGTCCGACGAGCGATCCCGCGGGCACGTCGAACACCATGGTGCCGATGCCGCGCAGCGCCACCACGACCGTGGCCATCGCCGCCGTGGCCCCCAGATCGGTGGCGGTGAGCGCGACGACGGGGATCACGGCCCCCTGGCCCACGGCGAAGAGCAGGGCGGGGAGGTAGACGGTGACGACGAGGGAGCGCAGCGTCGGGTCGTCCGGGCGCGACGGAGCCCCGGCACCGTCGGGTGGCCGGGGCTCCGTCACGGACGAGCCGTGCGCGGTCGGTGGGGACCGCTTAGCGCTTCTTGGTCTTGCCGAGCAGCCACTCCTTCATCGGGGCGGAGGTGCTCAGCTTGATCGAGCGGGACTTGCCGATCTTCACGGCCTCGCCCGTCTGGGGGTTGCGGCCGGTGCGGGGGGCACGCTCGCTCATGCTGAAGGCACCGAAGCCCGGCCAGCTGACCTTCTCGCCCGCCTTGACCGACTCGGCGGTGTAGTCGAAGAAGGCGCCGAGCACCGACTCGGCCTGGGCCTTGGAGACGCCGGCACGGTCGGCGACGCTGGAGATGAGCTCTGACTTGGTGGCCACTGAGGGGTCCCTCCATTGGGATCGGTTGACAGGGGTCAGGCGCGTGAGTTTGTCAGGCATCGCGGCGCGCGCGGTGGACTCTCGGCGCGCGGAACCCCAACGGGCATCAGGCCGAGAGCCGGTCGGCCACCCACCGGTCGACGAGGTCGGCGAGCACCGGCAGCGTGATGCCGCCCGAGCCGAGCACGACGTCGTGGAACGCCGGGAGGTCGAAGCGGTCGCCGAGGCGCTGCTCGGCGTCGCGGCGCAGCCGCACGATCTCGCGCTGGCCGGTCGTGTACGCGACGGCCTGGCCCGGGATGGCGACGTAGCGGTCGATCTCCGCCTCGAGCTCGTCCACGCCGACCGGCGCGTTGTCCCACAGGTAGTCCCGGGCCCGCTGGCGGCTCCAGCCGAGCGCGTGGAGGCCGGTGTCGACGACCAGCCGACCCGAGCGCCACGAGTCGCCGGCGAGCATGCCGAGCCGGGTGACGTCGTCGCTGTACAGGCCCATCTCGTCGGCCAGCCGCTCGGCGTAGAGGCCCCAGCCCTCGAGGTACGCCGTCGACCCGCCGTGGCGCCGGAACGCCGGCAGGCCCTCGAGCTCGCTGGCGATCGCCAGCTGGAGGTGGTGGCCGGGGATCGCCTCGTGGAAGGCGACGGACTCGGCCTCGACCCGGCTCTGGTCCGTGGCGTTGCGCCGGTTGATGAAGTAGGTGCCGGGTCGGGAACCGTCCTCGGTGGGCGGGAAGTAGTAGGCGCCGGGAGCGTCCTCGGCCAGGATCGGCGGCACCGGCTCCACGCGGCAGGCGGCCCGTGGCACGCGCCCGAACCAGGCGCCCATCACCGCCGCGGCGCGGGCCACCGTCGCCTCGGCCAGCTCGACGATCTCGTCCTCGGAGCGGAACCGCAGGTCCCGGTCCTCGCGGATGCGCCGGTGGATCTCGGCCACGTCGTCGGTGCCGAGCGCGCTCTGGCCGATCGCGCGGTACTCGTCGGGGAGCAGGTGCTCGACGCGCTCGACGCCGATGGCGTGCAGCTCGTCGGGGGTGATCGCGATCGAGGTGTGCATCCGCACCAGCTCGGCGTAGATCTCCTCGCCGTCGTCGAGCCAGCACAGCCCGGCCCGGTCGTCGGGTCGCGCGACGGGCAGGAGCTCGTCGGCGAGCACGGCGCGCAGCTGCTCGTAGGCGGGGCGGACGTGGCGGCGCACGACCTCCCGCAGCTCGTCGCGCCACCCGTCGTCGTCGGGTCCGCTGATGTTGGCGAACAGGTCGTCGTCGAGCGAGGACCCGAGGTAGCCGTCGACGCTGCTCAGCGACCGGGCCACGCACAGGCGCGCCGGCGTCCGGCCGCTCGCCACGCCGGCACGCCAGCGGTCCGCGACCGCCCCGAGCGCCGTGCCCATCTGGGCGAAGCGGGCGGTGAGTGCCCGGGCCTGCTCGACGCTCTCGGCCGCCAGCTGCGGGGCGCTCATCAGGTAGAGGAGGTGGGGCCCGTCCATCTGGTCGCTGCTCAGCTCGCTGAGGCGGAGGTCGATCTGGCGGATCCGGTCGTCGAGCTCGGTGCGGAGCAGGCTGGCGGTGACGACGTCCTCGGCGGTGAGCACCGAGCCGTCGATGCCGGCGAGACGTCGTCGCAGACCGTCGAGCCCGTCTCGCACCGCCTGCTCGCCCGCCTCGGAGTGGTCCTCGATGCGGTCGTCGAAGCGGTGGTCGCCGAGGATCGTCGCCGACGTCGGCTGGGTCGCCATCGTCAGGTCCCAGTACTCGGCGGCGATGCGGTCGAGCTCGGCGCTCGGGTGCGGCGTGTCGGTCACGGGTGCTCCTCGGCTGGCGGCGATCGGGTGCGTCGAGCGTAGGGCCCGCCCGGGGTTAGCCTCCGGGAGATGGCCTCCGCCGACGACCCCACGGTGGTCCCGCCCGACGGCTACCCGCGGCAGTGGGAGGCCGACGTGCTCCTCGCCGACGGCGCCACCGTGCACGTGCGGCCGATCCGGCCCGACGACGCCGACCGGCTGGTGGCGTTCCACAACCGCCAGTCGCCGGAGAGCATCTACCTGCGCTTCTTCTCCGCCCGCCCCCGGTTGTCGCCGCGCGAGGTCGAGCGGTTCACCCACATCGACTACGTCGACCGCATGGCGTTCGTCGCGGTCCTGGGCGACGAGATGATCGGCGTGGCCCGCTACGACCGCGAGCCCGAGACGCCCCGGGCCGAGGTCGCGTTCATCACCGACGACCACCACCACGGCCGCGGCTTGGCGACGCTCCTCCTCGAGTACCTCGCGGCGGTGGCCCGGGAGCACGGCATCACGACGTTCACGGCGACGACGCTGCCCCAGAACCGCAAGATGCTCGGCGTGTTCAAGCAGGCGGGGTTCACGGTCTCCACCCGCTTCAGCGAAGGCGTCATCGAGGTCCTGCTCGGCATCGAGGAGAGCCGCGAGGCCCTGGCCGCCATCGAGGACCGCGAGCGACGCGCCGAGGCCCGGTCGATCCTGCGGCTGCTGTCGCCCCGCTCGGTCGCCGTCATCGGTGCCGGTCGCCAGCGTGGCGGGCTCGGCCACGAGGCGTTCCGGAACGTCCTGGCCGGGGGCTTCAACGGACCCGCGTACCCCGTCAACGCCTCGGCGCCCTACGTGCTCAGCGTGCGTACCTACCCGACGATCCTCGACATCCCCGACGAGGTCGACCTCGCCGTCGTCGCCGTGCCCGGGCCGGAGGTGCTGGCCGTCGTCGAGCAGTGCGCGGAGAAGGGCGTGAAGGGTCTGGTCGTCATCTCCGCCGGCTTCGCCGAGACCGGGCCCGAGGGCGCGGAGCTCCAGCGGCGGGTCGTCGAGGTGGCGCGGGGGAACGGCATGCGCCTCGTCGGGCCGAACTGCATGGGGGTGGTCAACACCGCGCCCCTCGTGTCGCTGCGCGCCACGTTCGCCCCCATCACGCCGACGCCGGGCGGCCTGGCGTTCCTGTCGCAGTCCGGCACCCTCGGCACCGCCATCGTCGAGAACATGCACGAGCTGGGCCTCGGCCTGTCGAGCTTCCTCTCGCTCGGCAACAAGGCCGACGTCTCGCTGAACGACCTCCTCCAGTTCTGGGAGCAGGACGAGCGCACCGACGCGGTGCTGCTGTACCTCGAGTCGTTCGGCAACCTGAGGAAGTTCACCCGCATCGCCCGCCGCGTGGGGCGCTCCAAGCCGATCGTCAGCGTCACGAGCACCGGCGCCCGCCTCGACACCGCCGGCGAGCTCGACCTGCCGCCCGACGCCACGCTCGACGCGCTGCTCCGCCAGTCCGGCGTCATCCGCGTCTCGACGCTCACCGCGCTGTTCGACGTCACCCGGGTGCTGCTCAGCCAGCCGCTGCCGCGCGGCCCGCGCGTCGCGATCGTGTCGAACTCGAGCGGCCCGGCCCGCCTGGCGGTCGACGCCTGCCGCGGTGCGGGGCTCCAGCCCGCCGTGCTCCAGGAGGAGACGCGCCAGGCGATCCAGGCGGCGGTCCCGATCGCGACCCATGTCGCCAACCCGCTCGACCTCACCCACGCCGCCGGCCCGAGCCACTACGAGTCGACGCTGCGACGGGTGCTCGCCGACCCGGGGGTGGACTCGGTCATCGCGATCTTCGCCCCGCCGCTGCTCGCCCGCACCGACCAGGTCGCGATGTCGATCGCCGCCGCGGCGGACGGGGCCGACAAGCCGGTCCTGGCCGTCGTGCTCGGCGCCGACGCCCGACGTGGGGGAGTGGCCGCGGACCTGCCCGTGCCGCTCTACGGGTTCCCCGAGGAGGCGGCCCGCGCCCTCGGCCGGGTGGCCCAGTACCGCTCGTGGCTCATCGAGCAGGAGGGTCGCATCCCCGAGATCGAGGACGCCGATCCCGAGCTCGCGCACGAGATCGTCGCCCGTGAGCTCGCCACCGAGGCCACGACGGTCCTCGACCACGAGACCGCGATGCAGCTCGTCGCCACCTACGGGATCCGCCTCATCCCGACCCACCTCGTCGACGACGAGGACGCCGCGGTGGCCGCCGCGCACCAGATCGGCCTGCCGGTCGTGCTGAAGGCCACCGGTCTCGAGCGCCTCAGCAAGACCGAGACGGGCGGCCTCGCGGTCGACCTCCACCGCGACGACGAGGTGCGCCAGTCCTACGAGCGGATGGTCGACCACCTCGGCGACGCCATGCGCCCGGCCGTGGTACAGCCCATGGTGCCCACCGGGCTCGACGTCGCCATCCGGCTGGTGCAGAACGCCGCGGTCGGATCGGTGATCTCGATCGGTGTGGGCGGGGTCGTCGTCGACCAGGTCGGGTTCGACTCGCTGCGGTTCCTCCCGCTCACCGACGTCGACGCGGCCACGCTCATCGACTCGTCGCGCATCGGGGCGCTCCTGCCCGACGGGTCTCCGGAGCGTGCCCACCTGTGCGAGCTGCTGCTGCGGATCTCCGCGCTGGCCGAAGCCGTGCCGGAGGTCGCCGACCTGCGGCTCAACCCGGTGATCGTCTCCGCGTCGGGGGCCGCCGTCACCGAGGTGCGCGTGCGGATCGCCCGGTGGACGGCCGACGAGCACGCCGTCCGTCGCATCGAGGAGGACTGACCGCCCGTCGGTCGGTCAGTCGCGTGGCGGGCGCGGCTCGCGGGGCAGCCCGAGGACCCGCTCGCCGAGGATGTTCCGGAGGATCTGCGTGGTGCCGCCCATGATCGTGTAGCCGGGCGCGTAGCAGACGGCCCGTGCTGCCCGGCCCGCCAGCGCGGGCGTCGACTCGTCGGCCCAGAGCGTCGCGTGCGGGCCGAGCACCCGGGTGGCGAAGTCGGCGATCCGCTGCTCGAGCTCGGTGCAGAACGTCTTGGTGGCGGCGGAGAACCCGGCGGGCGCCTGCCCGAGCACCTCGCGCAGCACCATCAGGCGTCCGATCCGGTACCCGGTCTCGAGCGCCGCGACCTCCTGGCGGACCATCGGGTCGTCCCGGTCGGCCAGCGGCCGCACGTCGAGGTAGAGCGCCCGGTTGCTGACGAGCCGGTCGATGCCACCGCGCTCGTGCTCCATCTGGCGCATGACCTGGCGGAAGCTGCCGTTCTCGGTGCCGACCAGGTGGGACGCGGGGACGCGCACGCCGTCGAAGCGCACCTCGCAGAAGTGCTCGTTGCCGACGGCATCGCGGACGGGCAGGACCTCGACGCCAGGCGAGCGCACGTCGACGACGAGCTCGGACAGACCCTGGTGCGGCGGTGCGTCGGGGTCGGTGCGGCAGATCAGGTAGCACCAGTCGGCGTCGGCGGCTCCACTGGTCCAGATCTTCTGGCCGTCGACCACCCAGTGGTCGCCGTCGCGCACCGCCCGGGTGCGCAGCGACGCCACGTCGGAGCCGGCGTCGGGCTCGCTCATCCCGATGCACCACAGGGAGCGGCCGGCGACGATGTCGGGGAGCCACCGCTGCTGCTGGTCGGGAGTGCCGTACTCGAGCAGCGTCGGCCCGATCTGGCGGTCGGCGAACCACGAGCTGGCGATGGGGGCCCCCACCGAGATCAGCGCCTCGAACACGACGAACCGCTCGAGCGGCGAGCGCCCGCCGCCGCCGACCTCGGTGGGCCACGTCATGCCCAGCCACCCGCGCCGCCCGAGCTCCGCGGCGAAGGCCACGTCGTTGCCGACGAGCCACGAGTCCTCCCGGATGCCGTCGGACCGGGCCCACGAGGCGCCGAGGGCGGCGGCCTCGGACGCGAGCGCGTCGAGCGCGGGGTCGAGTGCGAAGTCCACAGCGGTCAGTCTGCTGCGGGGCCGCCGAGGCCGGAGTCCGGCGGGTACTGCGCGGCGCCCTTCTCGCACCAGTCGCGCAGCGCGTCCCACGGGTAGATGCCCGTCGCGTGGCCATCGTTCCAGGCGATCGACAGGCCCCACGCGCCGACGAACTGCGCATCGGCGATCGACAGCGGCAGCGGCGAGCGCGGCGTCGGCCACGGCTGCTCGCCCTTGTCGCGCGCGGCACGGCAGCCGGCGCAGGGACAGGCGAGGCGCAGCTCGAGCAGCTCGAACGTGCAGCGGTGCCCGTCGACGAACTCGACGGTGACACCCCGCTCGCGCTCGATGGTGACGTCGGCGACCTCGGTGCGCTCCACGCTCCGCATCCTGCCACGGGCACAGCGCAGGCCAGGAACCGCCGCGTTAGCGTCGCGCACGTGGAGATCCGTCCCGTCCGCCCCGAGGAGCACACCGAGCTCGCCGACCTCACGGTCGCCGCGTACCGCCACAGCGGGTACGACGAGGACGGGTACGAGGAGGAGCTGCGGGACGTCGCCGGCCGGGCGTCGGGCGCCGAGGTGCTCGTCCTCGTCGACGACGACGGCCGCATCGTCGGCGGGGTCACCTTCGTCCCGGACCACGCCAGCCCCTACGCGGAGTTCGACGCCGAGCACGCGTGCGGCATCCGGATGCTGGCCGTGCACCCCGACGCCCAGGGCCAGGGCGTGGGTGAGGCGCTGGCCACCGAGTGCATCGGCCGGGCGCGCCGGCTCGGCCGCCACGAGGTGATCCTCCACAGCGCCCGCACGATGCGCGCGGCGCAGCACATCTACGAGCGGCTCGGCTTCGAGCGGGACCCCAACCTCGACTGGTGGCCGAACCCCACCGTCGAGCTGCTCGGGTTCCGGTTGCACCTGTCCTGACCGGCCGCGCGGCCGGGACGGGTGGTCAGCCGCGCTGCTCGATCGGCTGGTACTCGCGCTGGTCGACGCCGACGTAGAGCTGGCGGGGACGGGTGATGCGGACGTTCTGCTCGAGGCCCTCGAGCCAGTGCGCGAGCCACCCCGAGGTGCGGGGGATGGCGAACAGCACGGTGAACATCTCGAGCGGGAAGCCCATCGACTGGTAGATGAGGCCCGAGTAGAAGTCGACGTTCGGGTAGAGCTTGCGGCTGATGAAGTAGTCGTCGCTGAGGGCGACCTCCTCGAGCTTCAGCGCGATGTCGAGCAGCGGGTTCTTGCCCGTGACCTCGAAGACCTCGTCGGCCGTCTTCTTGATGATCGCGGCCCGGGGGTCGTAGCTCTTGTAGACCCGGTGGCCGAAGCCCTGCATGCGACGGTCGCCGGCCTTGACGCTGGCGACGAAGTCGTCGACGTTCTCGTAGCTGCCGATCTCGGTGAGCATGCGGATGACGGCCTCGTTGGCGCCGCCGTGCCGCGGGCCGTAGAGGGCGGCGGCGGCCGCGGCGGTGGCCGAGTAGGGGTCGGCGTGGGAGCTGCCGACGGTGCGCATCGCGGTGGTCGAGCAGTTCTGCTCGTGGTCGGCGTGGAGGATGAACAGCACGTCGAGCGCACGGGACAGGACCGGGTCGGCCTCGTAGTGCGGCTCGGCGATCTTCCACATCATCGACAGGAAGTTCGACGGGAAGTCGAGGTCGTTGTCCGGGTAGACGAACGGCATGCCGACGCTGAAGCGGTGGGCGCCGGCAGCGAGGGTGGGCATCTTGGCGATGAGGCGGATGATCTGCTTCATCCGCACCGACGGGTCGTCGATGTCCTTCGCCTCGGGGTAGAAGGTCGACAGCGCGGCGATGGCCGACACGAGCATCCCCATCGGGTGCGCGTCGTGGTGGAATCCCTCCATGAAGCGCTTCCGTACGTTCTCGTGGATGAACGTGTGGTGGGTGATCTCGTGCGACCAGCTGTCGTACTGCGCGGCCGTGGGCAGCTCGCCGTGGATGAGCAGGTACGCGACCTCGAGGTAGGTCGACTGCTCGGCGAGCTGCTCGATCGGGTAGCCGCGGTAGCGGAGGATGCCGGCCTCGCCGTCGAGCTCGGTGATGCTGCTCGACGCCGCAGCGGTGGCGCCGAAGGCCGGATCGAAGAACCAGATGCCGGGCAGCAGCTTCTGGAACGCGCCCGCGTCGACACCTCCGTTGACGATCGGGATCTCGACCGCTTCTCCGGTGCGGTTGTCGACGATGGTGACGGACTCAGCCACTCCAGCTCCCAAGCGATCGGTGTTTCGGTACCTCCCGCGCTCGGCGCGGGTCGTCCCGAGGGTACCGCCCCGACCACGCCCACGGTCACTGACCGCGGATGCACGCCGTCGCTTCACGCACCGTTCACCCGGGCGATCCGCCGAGGCGAGGAGCGTTGCTCGTGGAGGAGGTGGGGGAGCGGTGACACCCGGGGCCCACCGATGGCTCCCCACGGCGTCCGCCTCGGTCGGGCTGGTGGTCGCGTACGCGCTGCTGCCGCTCACCGGCCGGGATCGCAGCTGGGGCGTCGCGCTGGGATCGTTGCTCCTCGTCGCGACCGTCCCCTACGTGGCGGTCGAGGTGCGATCGGTCCTCCGCGGGACGGCACCGTTCCAGGACGCCGTGGCGGCGGTCGTGGTCGTCTCGACGATGGCGGTCGTCGGGCCGGCGGCCACCTACTACGGGCTCGCCGCCGCTGGCGGTCATTTCGAGGGCCTCGCCACCAAGGTGGACGCGCTCTACTTCACGATGTCGATCGTCTCGACCGTGGGCTTCGGGGACATCCGTCCGGTCGGGCAGGGCGCACGCCTCGTCACGACGCTGCACATCGTCGTCACCATCGTCGTCGTGGGTGGGGCGGTGCGACTGCTCACCTGGGCGGCGCGCCACCGCATGACCGGTGGCGGGTCCGACCGGGCGTAGCCGCTCAGAGCGGGGTGTTGTCGTGGCGGCGCCCGACGATGCGCTCGCGCTTCGACGCCAGCAGATCGAAGGCGGCCGCGACCTCGCGTCGGGTCTCCGCCGGCTCGATCACCGCGTCGATCGAGCCGCGCTCGGCGGCGACGTAGGGGTTGAGCAGCCGCTCGGCGTAGTCGGCCTCGAGCTGCTCCAGTCGCTCGGGGGTCTCGCCCCGGTGGAGCACGGCGCTCGCCTGCTTCGCGCCCATGACGGCGATCTCCGCCCCGGGCCAGGCGAGCATCAGGTCGTTGCCCATGTGCTTGGAGTCCATGACGATGTACGCCCCGCCGTAGGACTTGCGCATCACCAGCGCGACGCGGGGCACCGTCGCCCGGGCGTACGCGAACGCGAGCTGGGCGCCGTGGCGGATCATCCCCCGCCACTCGAGGTCCTTGCCCGGGTAGAAGCCGCTGGTGTCGATGAGCGTGAGCAGCGGGATGTTGAACGCGTCGCAGAACGCCACGAACCGCGCGCCCTTCTGCGACGCCGGGATGTCGAGCGTGCCGGCGAGGGCCTGGGGTTGGTTGGCCACCACGCCCACGGTCCGGCCGCCCACCGTGGCCAGGGCGGTGACGAGGTTCGGGGCCCACCCAGCGCGCAGCTCGAGGATCTCGCCCTCGTCGACGATCGCCCGGGCGACGTCACGGACGTCGTAGCTGCCCGTCGAGGTCGTGGGGAGGAGCTCGCCGACCTCCGGCACCAGCCGGTCGACGGGATCGTCGGTGGGCCAGCTCGGCGGGAGCTCGTCGAGGTGCGAGGGCAGGTGGGCGAGCAGGTCGGTCAGGGCGTCGATCGCCTCGTCGCCGTCCGCGACGAGCATCGAGGCCAGGCCCGACGACCGGGCGTGGGCGGCGGGTCCGCCGAGGGCGGTCGTCGTGATCGGCACCCCGGTGAACTGGCGGACCATCGCCGGTCCGCTGAGGAAGGCGTAGCTCTCCTCGGTCATCACGACGTGGTCGGCGAGGCCGAGCAGCAGCGCCGGCCCGGAGACGGCGGGTCCCGTGGCGGCGGCGAGGACGGGCACGATCCCCGAGCAGGCGACGATCTCGCGCGCCGCGGTGCCCCAGCCGTGCAGTGCGGGGAGGCCCTCGCCGATGTCGGCGCCGCTCGACGCCAGCAGCATCACGAGCGGGACGCGCGACTGGCGGGCCTGGCGGGCTGCGGCGGCGATCGTGGCACCGTCGGACGGCAGCAGCGCGCCGCGGTGCTCGTCGCCGTTCGACTCCACGACCACGACGGGTCGGCCTCCGAGGCGGTCGACCCGGCTCCCGACGCTGCCCGGTGTCCGGGCCCGCAGCGGCAGCGGGTGCGAGTGGAGCGGCGAGGTCATGGCCATGCGACCAGCGAAGGGAGGGCTTCGTTACCCGGCGCCGCGGGGGGATGGGGCAGGGAAAAATGGAACAGGACCGGCCGGGGGGAGGCCAGTCCTGTTCAGGGCGACGAGGTCATTGGGGGGGACCGAACCTTCGTCACCGGCTCGAGGCGACCCTGGGGGGAGGGTGCAGAGCCTCGGCGTATGTAGGGCTCATTGTGAAGGCACGCACGTGATCTGTCCAACAGTTGTTCGAGATAGGTGCCATCATTCTGGGCGATGGATCTCCGCCAGCTGAACGCCCTCGCCGCCGTCCACGACCACGGGTCGTTCTCCGCCGCCGCCCGGGCGCTGCACACCGTGCAGTCCAACGTGTCCACCCACGTGGCCCGCCTCGAGCGAGAGCTCGGTGCCACGCTCGTCGACCGGAGCTCCGGGCAGCTCACCGAGGAGGGCCTCGCCGTCCTCGACCGCACCCGTCGGATCAACGCCGAGCTCGACGCCATGACCGCCGACGTGGCCTCGATGGGCGACGTCGTCTCCGGCGGGGCCCGCATCGGCGTCATCGGCACCGTCGGCCGCTGGCTCGTGCCCCGCCTGGTCGAGGCGGTGCAGCGCGAGCACCCGCTCGTCCGGCTCGGGATCCTCGACGCCACCACCACCTCGCTCGTCCCCCTGGTGCAGAGCGGCGACCTCGACCTGGCCATCGTCAACATCCCCTCGGCCGGCCCCGACCTCGACACCATGCCGCTCTTCGCAGAGGACCGCGTCCTCGTCGTCCCCACCGACCACCCCCTCGCCGCCTCCGACCACGTGGCGCTCGCCGAGGCCGCCGAGCACCCGCTGCTGATGCCGCCGGTCGGGACGTCCTTCCGCGACGAGCTCGACGGCGCGGCGGCCCGCGCCGGTGTCGAGCTCACCGCCCAGGCGGAGGTGGACGGCATGCGGCTCCTGGCCTCGCTGGCGTTCCAGGGCTTCGGCCCTGCGGTCGTGCCCTCGGGTGCCGTCCCCTCCTACGTCGGCGGCGACTGGACCGTCGTGGCCGTCGACGACCTCACGCCTCGCTCGGTCGGGATCGTGGTGCGGTCGAAGGGCCGGCCGAGCCGGGCGGCCCGCGCGGTCCGGGACCGGATCGTCGACGTGGTCGCCGTGCAGCTCGGCACCCGCACCGGGATCCACGAGCTGCCCGACGGCCCGCGCCCCGCCGCCGGTGACGCCGAGGGCGGGCGGTCGTAGGCTCCGGCCATGGCGCGCGACGCGGCGATCTTCGACCTCGACCGCACGCTCCTCGCCGGGGCGAGCGGGCCGGTCATCACCCAGCACCTCCGACTCGCCGGTGTGCTCCCCGAGCGCTCGATCCCGGGCGAAGGAGCGATCTACCGGATCTTCGACATCGTCGGCGAGAACCGCCCGACGATGATGATCACCCGGCAGGCGGCACGGGCGGCGGCGGGGTGGGCCGTCGACGACGTCCGGGCGGCGGGCGAGGCCGCCGCCGAGGTCCTGGCCGACCGCGTGCCGCACCGGGCGCGCACCGAGATCGCCCGCCACCGCGAGGAGGGACGGCTGCTCGTCCTCGCCACCACGACCCCCCACGACCTCATCGAGCCGCTCGCGCGCCGGCTGGGCATCGATGCCGTCGTCGCCACCCGCTACGCGGCGCGCGAGGGCACCTACACCGGGGGCATCGAGGGCGAGTTCGTCTGGGGGAGGGGCAAGGAGCGCGCCGTGCGGTCCTGGGCCGCGGAGAGCGACGTCGACCTCGCCCGGAGCCACGCCTACTCCGACAGCTGGTACGACGTGCCGCTGCTCGGCACCGTCGGCCACCCCCACGCCGTGAACCCCGACCCGCGCCTGTTGGCCTACGCCGCCGCCCGGCGGTGGCCGATCGAGCACTTCGACGTCCCGCCGGGGATCCCGAAGCTGCTCGGCGTCGAGCCGCAGCGGGCCCTGCTGGCGCTCACCCGGCCCGAGATGTTCCCCTACGCCCGCTTCCGGTTCGAGGGCGTCGAGCACATCCCCCGCACCGGCCCGGCGCTCGTCGTCGCCAACCACCGCAGCTACTTCGACGTCGTCGCCCTCGGCCTCACCTTCGGTCGTGCCGGTCGCGCCGTCCGCTTCCTCGGCAAGCGGGAGCTGTTCGACGTACCCGTCGCGGGGCCGCTCCTACGGGCCCTCGGGGGCATCCAGGTGGATCGCGGCAGCGGGTCGGCCGCTCCGCTGCAGGCCGCGGAGGCCGCGCTGGCTGCGGGCGACCTCGTCGCGATCCTCCCCCAGGGGACGATCCCCCGTGGTCCGGCGTTCTTCGATCCCGAGCTGCAGGGCCGCCACGGCGCGGCGCGGCTGGCCGCCACCACCGGCGTGCCGGTCGTGCCGGTCGGCCTGTGGGGCACCGAGCGCGTGTGGCCGCGCTCGTCGCGGGTCCCGGAGGCGTGGAACGTGCTGCACCCGCCGACGGTCTCGGTGACCGTCGGTGCCGCGCTCGATCCGCTGCCGCCCGAGGCCCTCCAGGACCTCGACGGGGCGACGAGGTCGATGATGGCGGCGATCGTCGACCTGCTGCCCGACGAGGCCCGCCAACGCCACGAACCCACGGCCGAGGAGCTGGCCAGGACCTACCCGCCGGGGGCGGGCCCCGCGGGGGACGCCCCGGAGGGGTGACGTTTCTTGTCCTGGGCCGTTAGGACTGCCTAACCTCAGGGCCACACCCACCCCCACCGGAGGAACCCGTGATCCGACCCTGGAAGCTCCTCGTGGCGTTGCTCGCCGCCGTGTCGCTCCTCGCCGCCGCCTGCGGCGACGACGACGGCGACGACGACGCCGGGACCGACACCTCGTCCGAGACCACCGCCGAAGACGCCTCGAGCACCGACGCGCTCACCGTGTACTCGGGGCGCAGCGAGGAGCTCGTCGGGCCCCTCCTCGAGCAGTTCACCGAGGAGACCGGCATCGAGGTCGAGGTGCGCTACGGCGACACGGCCGAGATGGCCTCGCTGATCCTCACCGAGGGCGACAACTCGCCTGCCGACGTGTACTACGGCCAGGACGCCGGGGCCCTCGGCGCACTGTCCAACGCCGGTCGGCTCGTCGAGCTCGACGACGCCATCCTCGACCTCGTGCCCGAAGGCCTTCGCTCGGCCGACGGCACGTGGGTGGGAACCTCGGGCCGCTCGCGGGTCGTGGTCTACAACACCGACGAGCTCGCCGAGGAGGACCTGCCGGACTCGATCCTCGAGTACACCGACCCCGAGTGGAGCGGCCGCATCGGCTGGGCGCCGACCAACGGCTCGTTCCAGGCCTTCGTCACCGCCCTGCGGGTCGCCGAGGGCGAGGACGCCGCACGTGAGTGGCTGGAGGGCATCGTCGCCAACGACCCGGTCACCTTCGACGGCAACTCCGCGATCGTCGAGGCCGTCGCCAACGGCGAGGTCGAGGTCGGCTTCGTGAACCACTACTACCTCTACCGCTACCTCGCGGAGGACGCCGACTACCCGGCGGCCAACTACCTGTTCCCCTCGGACGACCCGGGCGGCCTCGTCAACGTCGCGGGCGCCGGCGTCCTCGACACCTCCGACCAGCAGGACGAGGCGACCCAGCTGGTCGAGTTCCTCCTGTCGGAGGAGGCGCAGCGCTACTTCGCCGACGAGACCTACGAGATCCCCCTGGTCGAGGGCGTCGAGCCCGCGGAGGGCGTTCCGAGCGTGAGCGAGATCAACATCCCCGACATCGACCTCGGCCGCATCGACGACCTCGAGGGCACGTTGGCCCTCCTCACCGACGTCGGAGCACTCTAGAGGTGTGACCTCGCTGACGACGGACCGGGACGACGGCACATCCGTGCACCGTCCCGGTCCGTCGTCGCGCCCGGCCCGGATCGACGTCGTGACCGTCCTGGGCCTGCTGGTCGCCGTCGGCGCCGCGCTGCCGCTGGCGTTCCTCCTCGTCCGGGCCCGAGAGGTCGGGTGGAGCCGCTCGCTCGAGATCGCCACCTCGGACCGGGCCCTCGAGCTCCTCGTCGACACGACCCTCCTCGCAGTGGCGGTGACCGCCGCCTGCCTCGTGATCGCCGTACCGCTGGCGTGGTTGACGGTCCGCACCGACCTGCCCGGCCGTCGCGCCTGGACCGTCCTGTCCGCCCTTCCCCTGGCCATCCCGACCTACGTCGGCGGCTACACGTTCGTCAGCGCGCTCGGGCCCCGAGGTCTGGTCCAGGGGTGGCTCGAGCCGCTCGGCGTCGATCGCCTGCCGGAGATCTACGGCTTCCCCGGCGCGTGGATGGTGCTGACGCTGTTCAGCTACCCCTACGTCCTGCTCCCGGTCCGCGCCGCGCTGCGTCGCCTCGACCCGAGCCTCGAAGAGGCCAGTCGGACGCTCGGCCACGGTCGCCTCTCCACCTTCGTGCGCGTGGTGGTCCCCCAACTCCGTCCGGCGATGACGTCGGGGGCGCTGCTCGTGGCGCTCTACGCGCTGAGCGACTTCGGCGCCGTCGCGCTGCTCCGGTTCGACTCGTTCACGCGGGTGATCTTCGTGCAGCAGCGGGTGTCGTTCGATGTCTCGATCGCTGCGGTCTACGGGCTGATGCTCGTCGCCCTCACGGTGGCGGTCCTCGGCCTCGAGCAGTGGACCCGGGGTCGCGAGCAGTACCACCGGCTCCACGGCGGCGGGGCCCGGCTCGCCCGCACCGTGCACCTCGGACCCTGGCGGTGGGTGGCGGTCGCGGCCTGTGCCGTGCTCGTCCTCGTCGCGCTCGTCCTGCCGCTCGGTGTCATCGTCTACTGGCTGCAGCGAGGGATGAGCGCCGGCGAGCCGCTGCGGCTGACCACCGACCTCGTCTGGGGGTCGGTGCGGGCGTCGGCGCTCGGCGCGCTGGGGGCCGTCGTCGCCGCGTGGCCGATCGCGACCCTGTCGGTCCGCCGTCCGGGCCGGCTCTCGCGGCTGGTCGAGCGCCTGTCCTGGTCCGGCTACGCCCTGCCCGGCGTCGTCGTCGCCCTGTCGCTCGTGTACTTCGGTGCTCGGTACCTGCCCGCGCTCTACCAGACCATGTGGATGCTGGTGTTCGCCTACGTCGTGCTGTTCCTGCCCCAGGCCGTCGGCGCCATCCGGAGCTCGATGCTGCAGGTCACGCCGTCCCTCGAGGAGGCGTCGCGCCTGCTGGGTGCCGGTCCGTTCGAGACGTTCAGGCGGATCAGCGTCCCGCTCGTCCGGCCCGGCCTCACAGCCGGGGGCATGCTCGTGTTCCTCACCTGCATGAAGGAGCTGCCGGCCACCCTCCTGCTCGCGCCGACCGGGTACTCCACGCTCGCGACCCAGGTGTACAACGCGACGGTGGAGGCGTTCTTCGCCCGGGCGGCAGCCCCGGCCCTCGCCCTGGTCGTGCTCGCCGCGCTCCCGATGGCGGTCCTGGTGCTCCGGGAGAACGAGCGGGAACTACGCCCGCCGACGGCTCAGGCCGAGGAGGAGACCGCTGAGGTGGGGGAGTCGGTGGTGCGCTGATCGAACCCGACCACTGTGGCGCCAGGTGCGGCGCCGACCCGGACGCGGTCCCCGCGCCGGACGTGCGGGGCGCCGGCGGTGCGGGCCCGCAGCTCCGTGCCGTCGTCGAGCCGGACGATCGTGACGCTGTCGTGCCCGTAGAACTCGACCAGCTCGACGGTCGCAGCCGCGCCGCCGAGGTCCTCGACCTGGCCAGCGTGTACGAGGACCTGCTCCGGTCGGAGGAGCACCTCGACCGGGCCGCTCGCGGCGGATCGAAGGGCGACCGGGCCGATGCGCGTGGCGGCGACGGAGCCGTCGGCATCGGCGACCAGGAGGTTGGCGTCACCGACGAAGCGGGCCACCCAGGCGGACGCCGGGTGGTCGTAGAGCTCGGCCGGCGGCGCCTGCTGCTCGATCCGCCCGCCGCTCATCACCGCGACCTGGTCGCCGAGCACGAACGCCTCCTCCTGGTCGTGGGTGACGAAGACGGTGGTGATGCCGAGCTGGGTGAGCAGGGCGTGGACCTCGGTGCGGACCTGGACCCGGAGCGCGGTGTCGAGGTTCGAGAACGGCTCGTCGAGGAGGATGGCCTTCGGGCGCGGTGCCAGAGCACGGGCGAGCGCCACGCGCTGCTGCTGACCGCCCGAGAGCGTCGATGGCATGCGATCGGCGAACCCGCCGAGCCCGACCAGCCGCAGGCTCTCCTCGACCCGCCCGCCACGTCGATCTTCCCGGCTGAGCCCGTAGCCGACGTTCGCGCCGACGCTCAGGTGGGGGAACAGCGCCCAGTCCTGGAAGACCATGCCGATCCGTCGGCGCTCCGGGGGGACATGGGTGCGAGGGCCGACGACGAGTTGGCCGTCGATCGACACGGTGCCGGCATCGGGGCGCTCGAGCCCGGCGATGGTGCGCAGGAGCGTGGTCTTCCCGCACCCCGATGGGCCGAGGAGCGCCACCGTGTCTCCAGGGGTGACGACGAGGTCGACCTGGTCGAGCACGGCGTTGGCGCCGAACGCCTTGGAGATGCCCCGCGCATCGATGGCGGTCTGGCGCTCGTCGTCGAGGGTCACCGGGCTGTTCGGCACGCCGAACACGATACCGACAGCCCGGTGATGATCCGTCCGACGGGCGATCAGCCGGCCGTGTTGCGGCGGATGATGTTCAGGGCGCTGCCGGCGCGGAACCACTCGATCTGCTCCGGCGACATCGTGTGGAGCAGCGAGATGTCGGTGGTGGCGCCGTCGGCGTGGTGGATCCGGCCCTGCACGGGGGCATCCGGCGTGAGGTCGGCCAGACCGAGGATCGAGATGCGGTCGTCCTCGCCGACCTTCTCGTAGTCGGCCGGGTCGGCGAACGTGAGCGGCAGCACGCCCTGCTTCTTCAGGTTGGCCTCGTGGATGCGGGCGAACGAGCGGGTGATCACCGCCGCGGCGCCCCGGAAGCGGGGCTCCATGGCGGCGTGCTCGCGCGACGAGCCCTCGCCGTAGTTCTCGTCACCGATGGCGATCCAGCGGATGCCGGCCTCGCCGTAGCGCTTGGCGATCTCGGGATAGGGGCGGGTCTGGCCGTCGGTGATGTCCTTGCCGGTGCCGGCCTCGCCGGTGAAGGCGTTGACGGCGCCGGCGAACAGGTTGCCGGAGATGTTCTCGAGGTGGCCCCGGTACTTCAGCCACGGTCCGGCGGCCGAGATGTGGTCGGTGGTGCACTTGCCCTGGGCCTTCATCAGGACGGGGAGCTCGACGAGGTCGTTGCCGTCCCACGGTGCGAACGGCTCGAGCAGCTGGAGCCGGTCGGAGTCGGGGCGCACGACGACCTCGACGGCCGACGCGTCCTCGGGCGGGGCGATGAAGCCGCTCTCGCCGGCGGTGAAGCCCTGGTCGGGGAGCTCGACGCCGACCGGGACGCTCAGGCGGACCTCCTCGCCCGCGTCGTTGGTGAGGGTGTCGGTGAGCGGGTTGAAGTCGAGCGAGCCGGCGATCGCGAGGGCGACCACCGTCTCGGGCGAGGTGACGAAGGCCAGGGTCGTGGACAGGCCGTCGTTCCGCTTGGGGAAGTTGCGGTTGTAGCTGGTGACGATGGTGTTGAGGTCGCCCTCGGACACGTCGGAGCGGCTCCACTGGCCGATGCACGGACCGCAGGCGTTGGCGAGCACCGTGGCGCCGATGCGCTCGAAGTCGGCCAGGAGGCCGTCGCGCTCGATCGTGGCCCGGACCTGCTCGGAGCCGGGGGTGATCATGAGGTCGGTCTGGCAGCGGAGGCCCTTGGCGGCCGCCTCGCGGGCGATCGATGCCGCACGGGTGATGTCCTCGTAGGAGGAGTTGGTGCACGAGCCGACGAGGGCGTAGCTGATCGTCGTGGGCCAGCCGTTGAGCTGTGCGTCCGCGCCGACGCGCGACACGGGGCGGGAGAGATCGGGGGTGTGGGGGCCGTTGATGAGCGGCTCGAGGGTGTCGAGGTCGATCTCGATGACCTGGTCGTAGTACGCCTCGGGGTTCGCGAGCACCTCGTCGTCGGCCCGCAGGTGGTGGGCGACGGCGTTGGCGGCGTCGGCGACCTCTTCGCGGCCGGTGGCCTTGAGGTAGCGGGCCATGGCGTCGTCGTAGCCGAAGAGCGAGGTGGTGGCGCCGATCTCGGCCCCCATGTTGCAGATCGTGGCCTTGCCGGTGGCGCTGATCGACTCGGCGCCGGGCCCGAAGTACTCGACGATGGCGCCGGTGCCGCCCTTCACGGTGAGGATGCGGGCGACCTCGAGGATGATGTCCTTCGGGGCGGTCCAGCCGTTGAGCGAGCCGGTGAGCTTGACGCCGATGAGCTTCGGCCAGCGGATGTTGAACGGGAAGTCGGTCATGACGTCGACGGCGTCGGCGCCACCGACGCCGATGGCGATCATCCCGAGGCCGCCGGCGTTCGGGGTGTGGCTGTCGGTGCCGATCATCATCCCGCCGGGGAAGGCGTACTGCTCGAGCACGACCTGGTGGATGATCCCCGAGCCCGGCTTCCAGAAGCCGATGCCGTACTTGGCCGACACCGACTCGAGGAAGTCGTAGACCTCGGAGTTGCCCTCGAGGGCCGCCATGAGGTCGACCTTGCCGTTCTCCTTGGCCTGGATGAGGTGGTCGCAGTGGACCGTGGAGGGCACCGCGACCTCGGGCAGGCCCGCGGTCATGAACTGGAGGAGCGCCATCTGGGCCGTGGCGTCCTGCATGGCGACGCGGTCGGGGCGGAGGTCGGTGTAGGAGACGCCGCGGTCGAGCCCGCCGGTCTCCGGGTCGTCGAGGTGGTTGACGAGGACCTTCTCCGCCAGCGTGAGCGCCCTGCCGAGCCGGCGCCGACCGACGGCCAGGCGCTCGTCGAGGGTGCCGTAGACCCGGTGGATGAGCTCGATGGGGGTGTTGGCGGCGACGGCCATGGGGTGGAGCACCTCTTCGGTGGGACGGGCCGCCCCGGGTCGCGGGGGCGGCTTGCGGTCGGTCAGGAAACGATACAAGTATAGGACAAGTGAGGACCATCCGGTACCGGGAGATCGCCGAGGACCTGCGACGGCGCGTCGCCGAGGGCGAGCTCGGCGCGGGCCGCGTCCTGCCGAGCGAGGCCGAGCTCTCCGCGACCTACGAGGTCAGCCGGGTCACCATACGCAAGGCGCTGGAGCTCCTCCGCCAGGACGGCCTCGTCGACTCCCGCCAGGGCTTCGGCTGGTTCGTCGCCGTCGACCCCGTCAGCCAGTCGCTGGGGCGGCTCGGCACCATCGAGTCCCAGCTGGCCGAGTCCGGCGCCGCACCGGTGCGCAAGATCCTCGACTTCGGGTTCGTCGGCGCGCCGTCCGAGGTGGCCGACGTGCTCGGCCCCGGCCAGGTGCTGCGGGTGCGGCGCGTCAACCTCGCCGACGGGGCTCCGTTCGCGCGGGTCACCGTGTGGTGCCCCGAGCGGCTGGGGGCGCAGCTGTCGCGCGCCGACGTCGAGCGGGCCTCGTTCTACGACCTCATCGGCGTGCCCCTCGGCGGCGCCACCCAGACGATCGGCGCCGGCGCCGCCTCCGACGCCGACGCCGCCGTGCTCCACGTGCCGGTCGGCTCACCCGTGCTCGTCTGCGACCGGGTCACCCGCGATGCCGAGGGGACGCCGGTGCTCGTCTCCGAGCACGTCTTCCCCGCCCACCTGACCGAGTTCGTCGTCGACCTGCCCCACGTCGCCGGGTCGATCAGCCCCACCGGCATCCGCCTCGTCGACTGAGCTCCACGCGCCCGCCCCGCGGATGGGGCGTGGGGGTGATCGCGCCAACGGGGTGGCGGCATCGACCCCGCGGGTGGGGCGTGGGGGTGATCGCGCCAACGGGGTGGTCGCATCGCCCCCGCGGGTGGGGCGTGGGGGTGATCGCGCCAACGGGGTGGCGGCATCGACCCCGCGCGTGGGAGAGCCGGATCAGCGGCGGAGGGCGAGGACGCGGCGGCGGAGCTCGGCCAGGGCCTCGAGCTCGGCACCGAGCGGATCGAGCACCAGCTCGCGGGCGACCGCGGCCGTCGAGGACGAGAGCCGGCGCCGCGCCACCGCGCCCCGACGTCGGGCGCCGACGCCCGCGACCGCTCGCGCCACCACGCTGACGAGGAGCCCGGCCACGGCGCCACCGACGGCGAGCAGCGTGGGCCAGGGGATCGCACCGACCTCGGGGGTCGGCACCTCGGGGAGTCGCAGCCAGGCCACGACGCCGAGGGCGACGAGCCACACGACGCCGACCGCCATGGCTCCCGCCAGCAGCCACTGGAGGGCCCCGACCAGCGCCCACCAACGGGGCCGCTCCGAGGGGAGCCGTGTAGACGCGACCGCCTGGTCGAGCGCGTCGGCCACGTCGTCGCGCCTCGCCGTGACGACCGCCTCGACCCGCTGTCGCCACGGCTCGGGCAGCCCGGTCGATGCGGCCGCCGACACGTCGCGTGCGGCGCTGTGCGCGGCGGCGATCGAGACGGCCGACGGGCCGGGACGCGACGTCCGGCCGATCGTGGTGGTGCCCTCGGAGGGCGCGGGCCGCTCGAGGCCGAGCCGGCGCAGCGGGTCGGGGCGGAGGCCGCCGAGCCAGCGGGTGACCGGCCACCCCATCGCCCGTCCGGCGCGTCGGCGGTGCGCCGCCGCGACGGCGTCGGCGACCGCATCGGCGCCGGCGGCACGGGCGAACGCATCGACGAGGTCCCGGCCGGCGCGCGCCCCGAGCGGTGGCGGTTCGACGTCGCCGACGTGGGCGGCGAGCTGGTCGGCGGTCCAGTCGAGGTCGGCGTCGAGGCGGGCGACGGCGGCGCGCTGCTCGGCCACGCGCGCCGCCACCTCACGCCTCAGCTCGGCCGTGCCCTCGTCGTGGATCGCGGACGTCGTCAGGACGCGGACCCCGGTGAGGCCGTCGTCCGCGAGCAGCCGCTCGACGTCCTGGACGAGGGCACGGCGCTGGTCGGCCGCGACCAGGTCGACCTGGTTGAGCACGACGAGGGTGACCGCGGCATGCGTGGCGTAGCGGCGCAGGTACCGCTGGTGGAGCGCGGCGTCGGCGTACTTCTGCGGGTCGACGACCCAGACGAACACGTCGATCGCCTCCGCCAGGCGGTCGACTTCGGCGCGGTGGTGCGCCTCGGTGGAGTCGTGGTCCGGCAGGTCGAGCAGGACGAGCCCGTCGAGGTCGTCGACGGCGTCCCTCGCCACGACGTGGCGCCGGTCGACGTCGAGCCAGTCGAGGAGCGCGGCGACCTCCTCGCCCACGCCCCCTGCCGCGTCGAAGACGGCCGCCTGCGGTCGCGCGGTGGTGGGCCGGCGCACCCCCACCGTCGCGACCTCCGCACCGACGAGCGAGTTGAACAGGGTCGACTTCCCGCTGCCGGTGGCCCCCGCCAGGGCCACGACCGTGCGTGACGATCCGTGCCGGAGCCGGGCATCGGCTCGCGCCTGCACCTCCCGGGCGCGGGTGGCCACGTCGTCGGGCAGGCGACCGGGACCGGCCTCGGCCAGGCCGAGGACGGCGTCGAGGGCGTCGAGGCGGTCCCGCAGGTGCGACGCGTCGGGCCCGGACCGACGAGCGCGGGGCGTCACGTCGCCACCTGCGCACGCAGCTCGGCCCCAGCGGCGCGGAGCCCGTCGGCGTCTCCCGGGTCGGGTCGGCTCGCATCGAGCGTCCGGGTGTACCGCTCCTGCTCGGCGCCGATCACCTCGTCGAGGCGTCGGTCGAGGTCCGCCCGGGCTCGCAGGGTGAGGCGACGGACGGCTTGGTCGCCGAGGAGCGCTTCGAGGAGCGTGCTCCCGACCGCCGTGCTGCCGCCGGCGATCGCCACCTCGGCGCCGGTCAACCCGCCGGTCTGGGCGAAGACGCCCACCATCAGGACGAGCGCCACGCCGTTGAGCCCGTACGACAGGACCTTCGCCGTGGTGCGCTTCCCCGAGCCCTCCTCGCGCAGCATGTCGAGCAGCGCGCCCTGCCACTCGCGCACCGTCCGGGCGGTGCGGCTGCCGAGGTCCTCGGACGGGCGGCGCAGGTCGTCGTGCGCGTCGAGCAGCGCGGCGCCGCCGGACTCGGAGCGCCAGAGGAGGCAGGTCCGCTCGACGGCGGCGGCGACCCGCTCGGCGACGAGGACCTCGATGCCGCTCTCGACCGCACCCTGGAAGCGCTCGACGCTCCGCGCCCGCCCGGTGAGGCGGGCGGCCACGGCGTCGCGCCACTGGCCGATGCGGGACTGGAGCTGCCGCAGCAGCTCGCCGGTGCCGACGAGGTCCTGCCAGCGGGCCAGCACCTCACCCCGCATCACCGTGCCGTCGCGCACGTCCTCCGACAACCGCCGCCGGCAGTCGACGAACGACTCCACCGCGCCCTGCTCCAGCCAGGCGGCGACCGCGACCTGGTGGTCCACGACCGCAGCGACGTGGTCCGTGCGGCGCACCAGGTCGTCGATCGCGCCGACCAGGCTGCGCCGCACGAGCTCGTCGCGGGCCGCATGGTCGCCGGCGAGCGAGCCGATCCAGGTGCGCAGCGGGGCCACGGCCTCCTCGGGCAGGCGACCGGCGACCAGCGGCTGCTCCTCGACGACGAACAGGGGCGCGCCGTCGAGGCCGGCGTCGTCGAGCATCGTGCGGAGGTGAGGTCCGACCTCGTCGGACGAGCCGCTCGGCACCCGGTTGAGGACCAGGCCGATGCCCACGCCACGCGTCGCCGCGCCCCGGAGGTGCTCCCAGGGCACGGCGTCGGCGTAGCGGGCGGCCGTCGTGACGAAGATCCACAGGTCGGCGGCGTCGAGGAGGTGGACCGCTGTCTCCCGGTTGAGATCGACGACCGAGTCGACATCGGGGGCGTCGAGCAGGGCGAGGTCCGGGGGGAGCGCCTCGGCGTCGACGAGCTCCAGCTGCTGCGGACCGGCCGCCTGGCCCCCTCGGACCCGAGCGAACGAGCCGAGCACGCGGTCGTCGTCGAACCACCGGGCGGCATCGGGGTGGTGGACGAGGACCGGCGACCTCGTCGTCGGACGCAGGACACCTGGCGTGGTGACCTGCCGCCCGACGAGGCTGTTGACGAGCGTCGACTTGCCCGAGCCGGTCGACCCACCGACGACGGCGAGGACCGGCGCGTCGATGTCACGGAGCCGCGGCACGACGTAGTCGTCGAGCTGGCGGAGCACGTCTCCCGCGAGCCGGCGTGCGTCGTCGGCCCCGTCGGTGGCGAGGGGCAGCGACGCGCCGTCGAGCCGGCTGCGCAGGGCGTGGGCGACGTCGAGGACGTGGGCGGTGTCGATGCGCCAGTCTTGCCCGGTCGGTCCCGGCCGCAACCCGCGGCTGCGGGACGCGACCGGCGCGTGGTCAGCCGTCGACGGCGACGGGCAGCTCCCCGCGGAGGGCGAGGTAGGTCTCGTCGCGGCGGTCGCGCACCAGCCGTGCGCCCTGCCCGCGCGCCATCGCGGCGGCGATCCCGGCCTGGACGTCCACCTGCGCCATCGTCAGCCCGCTCTCGGTGATGCCCGACGAGGCGACGACGCGGCCGACCGGATCGACCACCTGGCTGAGACCGAGGAAGTCCGCGCCCTCGATCTCGCCGCAGAAGTTGGACGACACGAACCAGCGCATGTTCTCGGCGGCGCGCACCTGGTCGAACAGCGAGTACTGCATGCAGTTGATCGACGCTGAGGGGTCCGACGGGTCGCCGTCGGCGCCCACACCCCACGCGGTCGGCATCACCAGGATGTCGGCGCCCCGGAGCGTCAGCTCGCGGCACGACTCCGGCCAGGCCTTGTCGTAGCAGATGAGCATGCCGATGCGTCCGATCGTGGTCTCGAACACCGGCCAGTCGTGGCCCTGGCGCCAGACGATCTGCTCGGAGAGGCCGAGGTGGACCTTGCGGTAGCGGCCGATGTACCCGTCGGGGCCGACGAGCACCGCGGTGTTGTAGACGACGCCGGGCGTCTCGCCGGCCTCGGTGAGCCCGAACACGACGTGGACGCCGCGCTCCTCGGCCTTCGCGGTGATGGCGGTGACGCTCGGCCCGTCGGGGACGGCCTCGGCCGTGGCGTAGGCCTGGGCGAGGACGGCCGGCGTCTGCACCTTCTCGTGGATGACCGGGTAGCCCTGGAGGCTGATCTCGGGGAACACGACGAGCGACGCGCCCGCGTCGGCGGCCTCGTCGATGTAGGAGAGGTGGGTCTTCAGGTTCAGCTCGACGTCGTAGCTGCCGCGCATGGCGACGGTGGCGATGGTGATCTCCGGCATGGGGTCCGCTCCTCGGTGGTGGCCCGGGCGCGTGCGCGCCGCGGTCGCGCCACGATCCCGGAGGGAGGTGACGCGGCCGTCACGGCACCGCGTCCGCCGGGTTACGCCACCGGCGACGCCACATCGGCGCAGGTGGCGACGATCGCAGGGGGTCGAACCGCCGCGCGGTCCGACCCCCCCCTGACGCCGGTCAGGCGTTGCTGACCCGCCGCGCCATCGTCGAGGCGATCCGGCTGGCCCGGTCCCGCGGGACCACGTGCCAGAACTGCTCCTCGGTCGTTTCCCAGCTCTCGAGCAGGTCACGGGCGCGGGCGGACCCGGTGAGCTCGACGTGTTGCTCGAGCATCCAGCGCGCCTCGTCGAGCGCCACGACGTCGGGGCGGACGATCTCGACGAGGTCGCTGTTCACGCGAGCGGTGAGTCGTTCGACGACCGGGTCCCAGATGAACGCCTGGCCGCCGGTCATGCCGGCGCCGAAGTTGAAGCCGATCCGGCCGATCACCAGCACCGTGCCGCCCGTCATGTACTCGCAGCCGTGCTCCCCGACGCCCTCGACGACGGCGACGGCTCCGGAGTTGCGGACCGCGAAGCGCTCGCCGGCGGCTCCGGCGACGTAGAGCTCGCCGCCGGTGGCGCCGTAGAGGCACGTGTTGCCGACGAGCGCCGGCGTCTCGTCGACGTGGGTGCCGTTGCCGTGGGACACGTCGTCGTCGGGGATGCGGACGACGATGCGACCACCGCCCATGCCCTTGCCGACGTAGTCGTTGGCCTCGCCGTGGAGGTCGAGGGTGACGCCGTGGCCGAGGAACGCGCCGAAGCTCTGGCCGGCGCTGCCGCGCAGCGACACCGCGGCGGTGCCACGGGGTGGCGTCGCTCCGAACTCGAGGCCGACCGCGCCGGCGAGCGCGGCGCCGATCGACCGGTCGGCGTTGGTGATGTCGTAGCTCAGCTCGATGTCGTCGCCGTCCCAGATGGCACGGAACGCATCGGCGAGCAGTTGGTCGCCGAGCTCGGAGCGGGGGTCCTGCAGCTCGACCCGCTCGACGAAGTGCCGGGCGTCGCCGGGCTCGGCGACGGGCCGGAGCAGAGGCGAGAGGTCGACGGAGTCGACACGGGGGTTCCCGGTCGTGCGCTGGCGTAGGAGGTCGACCCGCCCGATCGCCTCATCGAGGGTGCGGAGCCCGAGCTGCGCGAGGAAGCCGCGAACCTCCTCGGCGACGAACATCATGTAGGCGGCGACGCCCTCCGGGGTGCCCGTGAAGTTGGCGCGGAGGTGCGGGCGCTGGGTGGCCACGCCGGGCTTGCAGGTGTCGCGGTGACAGGCCCGCAGCATGATGCAGCCCTCGGCGACCATCGCCGCGGTGCCGAAGGAATACTCGTCCGCCCCGAGCAGCGCGGCGACGACGACCTGGCGTCCGGTCTTGAAGCCGCCGTCGACCCGGAGCCGCACCCGGCTGCGCAGGCCGTTCTCGACGAGCGCCTGCTGGCAGTCCGCCAACCCCAGCTCCCACGGCAGACCGGCGTGCTTGATGGACGACAGGGGGCTCGCCCCGGTGCCGCCGTTCGCCCCCGACAGGTGGACGACGTCGGCGAGCGCCTTGACGCACCCGGCGGCGATCGTGCCCACGCCGTCCTCCGACACGAGCTTGACCGAGACCTGGGCCGCGTTGACCTGCTTCAGGTCGTAGATCAGCTGGGCCAGGTCCTCGATCGAGTAGATGTCGTGGTGCGGTGGCGGGGAGATGAGGCCGACGCCCTCCTGGGTGTGGCGCAGCCGGGCGATCTCCGCGGAGACCTTGTGTCCCGGCAGCTGACCGCCCTCGCCCGGCTTCGAGCCCTGGGCCATCTTGATCTGGATCTCGTCGGCGAACGCGAGGTACTCCGGGGTGACGCCGAAGCGCCCCGACGCGACCTGCTTGATGCGGGAGTTCTTGTCGTCCCGTCCCATCCCGCGGGTGCGGTACCGGTACGGGTCCTCGCCGCCCTCGCCGCAGTTGGCCTTGCCGCCGATGAGGTTCATCGCCTGCGCGAGGGTCTCGTGCGCCTCTTTCGACAGGGCGCCGTGCGACATGGCGCCGGTCGAGAAGCGGCGGGCGATCTCGGTGGCCGGTTCGACCTCGTCGAGCGGGATCGGGTCGGCGTCGACCAGCTCGAGGAGGTCGTTGAGCTCGGTGGTGGGTCGCTCGGCGACGAGCTGGGCGAAGGTGTCGTAGAGGTCGGACCGCTCGCCGGCGATGGCCCGCTGGAGCAGGTGCGCGGCGGTCATGTCGGCGAGCTGGCCCTCGGAGGGGTCGACGTCGTTGTCGGCGGCCGCGGCGCGGGCGTCGTCGGTCGCCTCCTCGACCGCGGTGAGCTCGGAGGAGCGCACGCGTGTGCGCGACGTCGGCTTCTTCGGCTTCGGCGCGGTGCCCGTCAGCTCGTTGAGCGCCTCGACGACCGCCTTGTCGTGGGCGTGGTACTCGCCGCCACGACGGTCGCGGACGAGGCCCGGCGAGTCCAGGTCGGGCTCGCCGTCCTCGGGCCAGGCGGCGGCGTGGCGGGCGAGGACGTCCTCGCCGAGGGCATCCCAGCCGAGGCCACCGACGGTGGAGACGGTGCCGCCGAAGCACAGCTCGACGACCTCCGGCGCGAGGCCGACGATCTCGAAGATCTGCGCGCCGCGGTACGAATCGATCGTCGAGATGCCCATCTTCGACAGGATCTTGAGCAGCCCGGCCTCGCACGCGGCCTGGAAGTTGAACTGGGCCTCGGGGCTGACGTTGTCGGTGTTCTCGTCGGCGTCGGCCTCGGCGCCGACGGTGTGGAGTGCGAGCCGGGGGCAGATGCCGTCCGCTCCGTAGCCGACGAGCGTGGCGACGTGGTGCACGTCGCGGACGTCGTCGGCGAGGACCACGAGGCTGGTGAGCGACCGCAGGCGCTCGGCCGTCAACCGGTGCTGGACCGCGCCCACCGAGAGGAGCGACGGCACCGCGGCGCGGTCGGGCGAGATGGCGCCGTCGTCGATCACGACCACGCCGGCACCGTCGGCGACCGCGGCGGCGGCCTCGTCGGCGATGCGCTCGACGGCACGTCGCAGCCCCTCGGCGCCGTCCGCGACCGGGAAGGTCGCGTCGATCGTCGCCACGGGGAACGGGCAGCGGCTCGGGTCGTGCAGCTGCTCGACGGCCGAGGGGAACATGAAGAACGAGGGGATCGTGAGCAGGCGCGTCGCGCGAGGGCCCTCGATCAGGATCGGCGAGCGGGGGCCGAGGAGCGTCCGCAGGCTCATGACGTCGCGCTCGCGGATCGGGTCGATCGGGGGGTTGGTGACCTGGGCGAAGCGCTGGCGGAAGAAGTGGTGCAGCGGCCGGGCCTTCGAGGCGAACGGCGGGAGCGGGGTGTCGTCGCCCATGGCGAAGGTGGGCTCGTAGGCGTCGTTCGCCATGGGCTTCAGCACCATGGCGAGCTCCTCCTTCGTGTAGCCGTGCGCGACCTGCCGCTCGACGAGATCGTCGGGCGGGGTCAGGGCGGGCTCTCCGGTGCCGAGGCGGTGGAAGCCGTCGGCGGCCCACCGCCCGTACGGCGCCTGGTCGGCGAGCCGCTGCTTGATGTCGGCGTCGGTGTGCACACCACCGTCGGCGGGGTCGACGACGAGCATCTGGCCGGGGCCGAGCCGCCCACGCCGGACCTTGCCGTGGCCGCTGATGTCGACGGCGCCGACCTCCGAGGAGCACACGACGAGGCCGTCCTCGCAGATCTGCCATCGCAGAGGCCGCAGACCGTTGCGGTCGAGCAGCGCGCCGACGCGCAGGCCGTCGGTGAAGACGACGCCCGCGGGGCCGTCCCACGGCTCCATCAGGGCCGAGTGGTACCGGAAGAAGCCCTGGACCTCGACGGAGAGGTCGCGCGCCGACTCCCACGCGTCGGGGATGAGCATCGCCATCGAGTGGTCGACCCGGCGACCGCCCCGGGTGAGCAGCTCGAGGGCCTCGTCGAGCTTCGACGAGTCCGAGCCGGTGGGGTCGAGCACCGGGCGGAAGTCGTCCTCGGCGCCGAGGCCCGCGTCCTCGGTGCCGAGGGTGGCACGGGCGGCCATGCGGTTCTCGTTGCCCCACAGGGCGTTGATCTCGCCGTTGTGGCACAGCATCCGGAACGGCTGGGCCCGCTCCCAGGTCGGCAGCGTGTTGGTGGAGAAGCGCTGGTGGAAGATGGCGAAGGGCGCCTCGAACCGCTCGTCCGCGAGGTCGAGGTAGAAGCGCCCGAGCTCGTCGGCCGCGGTGAGGCCCTTGTAGACGATCGTGCGGAACGAGCAGGAGGCGACGTAGACGCCTTCGACGGTCGCGCCGATGGCCCGCCGTGCGCGGAACGCCCGGCGCTCCAGATCGTCGGCGTCGGCGCCCTCGGGGCCGCGGACGATGGCCTGGAGGATCTCGGGCTTGCTCTTCAGGGCCAGCTCGCCCAGGTGCTCGTCGTCGGTCGGGGGGACGCGCCACTCGAGGAGCTCGAGCCCCTCGTCCGCCAGGGCGCCACGCGTGGCCTCCCTGGGGTCGGCGCCTCGCACGAAGAGGACGACCACGCCGTTGCCCTCCCCGAAGATCGCAGGCGGGATGGGCGCGAGCAGGCCGGCGCCGTCGCCGGAGCGGGCGTCGGCCGCGACGGCGCCGCGGTGCTTGACGTTGGCGAGACCGTCGAGGGCCTTCTCGACGATCGCGCGCGAGGTGCGTCCCTGGGCGTCGGCGACGAAGCCGATGCCGCAGGCGTCCAGCTCCCGGTCGGGGGTGGGCGCGTGCATGTGATCTCCAGTGGTCGGGCGGGCGCGGTGGCCCACGAGTGGGGAGGTGTCGCCCGGGGGCTCCTCGGACCGCGCGCCTCGTTGCGCTCCAGCCACGTCGGTGGGGCCGGCGGGGCGTCGTCGCCCGTGCGGTCTCGGGGGCCGACCTCGTCGTCGGCAGGGTGGCCACGCTGCCGTGCCCCGAGCAGGTGGACGAGCGTAGCGCCTCCGGCCGGACAGGCGGAACCTCGTTCGCCGGGGGCGCCGGTGGTACCGTCGCTCGTCCGCAGAACGTCGTCGTGGAGGATTCGTGAGCGAGCAGAGCGGTTCGTGGCAGCCAGACCCCTTCGGCCGCCACCAGTACCGGTGGTGGAACGGTGCCGAGTGGACCGACCAGGTCTCGAACGACGGCAACGTCAGCAGCGACCCGCCCGAGGCCGGCGGTGCCGCGGGCGGTGAGACCACCAGCGAGACACCGGCGACCTCCGAGGGCCCTGTCGCCCAGGACCCGGAGCCGACCCAGACCGGGCCCGGGTGGGGGCAGGACGCCACCACCTCCATGCCGGCTGCGGGCGCGACCTACGAGTCCACCACCACGACGACGCCCGCCACCGATGCGCCGAAGAAGAGCTCGTCCAACGTGCCGGCGCTCGTCATCGGCGGCATCCTGCTCCTCGCCCTGATCGGTGCGGGCGCGTACCTGCTCTTCTCCGGCGGCGACGACGAGCGGTCCCGCGAGGACCTCATCGCCGCGGTGCGCGACGACCTCGACCTGTCCGGCTCGGAGGCGTCCTGCGTCGTCGACGAGGTCGGCGAGGAGCGCCTCGACGGCATCCTCGACGCCGGTTCCGACGTCAGCGACGGCGATCGCGACGCGCTGAACGCCGCGGTCGGCGAGTGCACCGGCGCCGGTGAGGAGACCACCGACACCACCGAGGACACCACCGAGACCACCGAGACGACCGAGGACGACGACACCGACACCGACACCGATGTCGACGAGCTCCCCGATCCCTTCGTCGACGCCTTCGTCGAGACGATGATGTCCGAGCTCGACCTCACCGAGGCGCAGGCGAGCTGCTTCGCCGAGGAGTTCTTCGCCATCGAGGGTCTCGACATCCAGGGCATGTCGGAGGACCCTGACGCCGCGATGTCCGATCCGGCGCTGTTCTCGGCGATGTTCGACATCTTCGAGACCTGCGACATCGACCCGATGTCGCTGTCCGGCGGGGCCGGCGGTTCTGGCGGCACCGGGGAGGACGGCGAGCTGTCCGGTATCCTCGAGGGCCAGACCTACGGCGACAACCCGATCCTCGACGAGCTCTGGGACGAGTGCGAGGACGGCGACCTCGAGGCGTGCAACGACCTCTACATGCACTCGGAGTTCGGCAGCGAGTACGAGGCGTTCGGCCTGAACGACGGCGAGCTGCCGTGACCGCGAGCGACGCCGCGTGGAAGCCGGACCCCTCGGGTCGCCACCAGTACCGCTACTGGGACGGCTCGGCGTGGACCGACCAGGTCTCCGACGACGGCGCGATCTCGACGGACCCGATGGACAGCGCGGCCGCCGGTCCGACGGCGTCGACGGGGCCCGCCGGGTTCGCCGCGGCGTCGGCGCCCCCGCCCGGTGCCACCGGCGCACCGGGCGGCGGTGCCAGCAGCAAGACCCCGCTGATCATCGGCGGCCTGGTCCTCGTGGTGCTCCTCGGGGTGGCCGCGTTCTTCCTCACCCGCGACGACGACGTCGACCAGGGTGAGCTCTCGGAGGCGTTCCAGGCCCAGGGCATCGACGAAGAGGCTGCGGATTGCCTCGCGGGCGAGCTGGCCGACGAGTTCAGCGAGAGCCGGGCCGAGGAGCTGAGCGAGGGCGGCGAGATGACCGAGGCGGAGACCGCCGCCGTGTTCTCCGCCATCTCCGAGTGCGGCGGCTTCGGCGACCTGGACCTCGATCCCGACGACATCGCGTCGGAAGAGGGCGAGACCTACGGCGACAACCCGACGCTCGACGCCCTCTGGGACGCCTGCGAGGGCGGCGACGGTCAGGCCTGTGACGACCTCTACTTCCAGTCGCCGCTCGGCTCGGAGTACGAGGAGTTCGGCGACACCTGCGGTGGCCGCTTCGAGGCGGGCGAGGTCCTCTGCTCGATGGAGGAGCTCGACTGATCCGCCGCAGGACGTGACGGTGTGAGTGACCGAGGGGTCGGGCCGGTGGTCCGGCCCCTCGTCGCGTGCGGCCTCAGCCGAGGCGGGGCCAGCTGCGGCGGGTGCGCCGGCGGCCGGGGTCCCGCTCGCCGAGCGCCCAGGCCCGCCGCCACCCGGCAGCGTCGGGACCGGCGAGCGAGGGCGTGGTGCCGGCGGCCGCACGGCGGCGGGCGGTCCACCAGTCGGTGGTCGCCTCGTCGGCCAGCTCGGCGACGGCCCGCTCCAGCTCGGCGGCCAGCCGCCGGGTGTCGGACCCGGTCCCGGGAACGATCGGTGCACCGAACGTGACCGTCGTGGCCGCACGCCGGGGACGGTTCCGCCCCTTCGGCAGCACCCGGTCGGTCCCGGCGATGTGCACGGGCACGATCGGGACGCCGCAGCGGATCGCGAGGTAGGCGGCGCCGCCGCGGAACTCCTGCGCCCACCCGTCGGGGCTGCGCCCGCCCTCCGGGAAGATGAGGAGGCTCCAGCCGTCGTCGATCAGCTCCGCGGCGCGGTCGGCGCTGTCGCGGGAGATCTTGGTCCGCTCGATCGGCACGGCGTTCAGCGTCAGCGCGGAGAAGGTGCCGCTCACCCGGTTGCCGAAGAAGTAGTCGGCCGCCGCCCCCACGAAGGTGCGGTGCCGCCACGGCTCGGGGATCGAGGTGAGCATCAGCGGGGTGTCGACGTGGCTGTGGTGGTTGGCGGCGAAGATCACCGGACCCTCGAGCCCGTCGAGCCGGTCGGTGCCACGCCGCTCCGGTGGTGCGAGCACGGCGACCGTGGGCCGCATGACCAGCTCGAGAGCGGCCAACCGGGCGACCCGTGACGGGTAGCGGCGCGCCCACTCCGTGGGGAAGTCGTTGCCGGTGCGGCGGCGCTCCGGCGGCGGCTCGACCCCGCGGGGGACGTGGGGCGCCCGGAACGGGAACGGCACCCGGCGCACGAACCGTGCGGGGGAGAGCGCGGACCGGGCGCTCACGTCACGTCGGCCATGAGGATCGGCGGGTTGTGGAAGTGCGTGATCGTCGGCTGGGGGCCGACGACGTCGGTGGCCATCTCCAGCGCGTCCTGGAGCGTGGAGGCCGGGCTGAACCCGAGCCGTCGCGTGGCCCGTACGTCGCCGCCGACGATGATGACCCGCCCGAGGTGCTCCAGCGCGTGGGCGCACCAGTACCACATGTAGAACGGGTGGACGCCGTGGTAGGCGTACGAGGTGCGGTACAGGTGCCGGTACCACTCGTCCTCGGCGTACTGCTTCTCGTACCTCGCCTCCATCTCCACCGGGTCGGTGGTGTCGGCGAGGACCTGCTCGAAGAAGTCGATGTAGCTCGGGTGGTGGACGGGGTGGAACTCCCACGGCGTGGGGTGGCTCATGATGAGCACGCCGCCCTCGCGCACCAGCGGCCGGCCCTTGTAGAGGTTGAAGAAGTACCCGAGCCCGAGGCACGCCACGAGGATCGGGTTCATGATCGAGTTGACGTTGTAGGGCCCGATGTACGGGAGCCCCATCGTGAGCACGTCGGTCTGGCCCTCCACCGGCACGAGGTGCTGGCGGTAGACGTTCTCGGTGGTCACCCTGTGGACCGCCTCGACCTCGCCGGCCTGCACCGAGGTGAGCTCGTAGGGGGCCTCCCACGAGTGGAAGATCTGGCGCCGGCGTGCCGCGGGCAGCCCCTTGAGGCCGGCCTGCATGCCGATGAACGTGGCCCGGTCCCGCGCCGTCCACTCCCACTCCCGCTTCTGGAGGAAGGCGAGCGGGCCGGTGCGCCCGAACGTGTTGTTGTTGATCGTCGTCTCGATCTGGAAGATCTTCACGCCGGCGTCGCGGATGACCTCGCCCTGGCGCCAGTTGCTCTTGTGCAGCTCCGAGCTGGTCTGGTCCATGAACGACCGGGACTTGGTCATCGTCGCCGGGTTGTGGTGGACCTTCACGCCGGTGTAGCCGGCCAGGCCGGTCGCGGTGCTCTTGTGCCCGCCGTCCATCGAGACGATGTTGATGTTCACGTACACGACGAGGTCGCTCTCGGCGGCCCGCCGGCTCATCTGGACGTCCTCGCCGTGGCGGGTCTGGCCGAGCACGACCATGCCGTCGGGGTCCTCGGCGTCGTGGTTGTAGAGCAGTCCGCGTGGCGCGAAGGCGTCGTAGACGCGGTCGCCCACGGCGTGGCGCAGCTCGTCCTCGGTCATCCGGCGGTGGAGGGCGAGGGCGGCGATGATGTGGACGTCGTCGACCCCCGCGGCGGCGGCGAGGTCGAGCACCTGCTCGATGATCCGCTGGCGCACGTCGGGGCGCTGCATCTTCGGCAGCGGCAGCGACACGTCGTCGAAGGCGATCGTGAGCTTCATGCCCGGGAACAGCAGCGCGGGCAGGGGCTCGGACTCGCCCTCGGGGTGGTGGAGGGCGTGGTGGATCGCGGCCTCGGGATCGTCGATGCCCGGGAGCGGTTCGGCGGGGTACAGCACCCGGGAGCGGCCCGGCGGCAGCTTCTCCAGGCGGAACCCCTCACCGTGGTGGAACAGGATCGGCGGGGTCGACCGGTCGACGTCGAGGACGAAGCCGGGACGGGGGCTGCGGCGGCTGCTCACAGGCGGTGGCGCTCCTTCTCGTCGCGCAGGTCGAACGCGACCTTGACCGCGCCGCGGGGACCCGCGGCGGCGGCGTGCTCGATGGCGTCGCGGTAGCGCGACAGGGGATAGGTGGCCGAGACGAGCCGGCCGAGGTCGGCCGAGCGGACGAGCTCGAAGGCCAGGTCGAACGTGCGGGCTCGGCGAGGTGCGCCGCCGTCGGGGTCGGGGACCTCCTCGGTGCCGTAGGCGTAGGCGCCGACGAGCTCGATCTCGCGGTGCCACAGGCCGGTGAGGTCGACGGTGACGGGGCCGGGCATGCCGACCACGACCACGCGGCCCTTCGGCCGGACCGCGGCCATGGCGTCGGCGAGGCTCTCGGCCGAGCCCACGCAGTCGATCACCACGTCGGCGCCGCCGGTGAGGCGGTCGATCGCGCCGTCGCCCACGGCGAAGCTGCCGGTGAGGCGGCGCACGCCCCGCAGCCACTCGGTGGGCTCGACGACCACGTCGGCACCGAGGAGCGCAGCGAGGTTGCGCTGCTCCGGGTACCGGGCGGAGGCCAGGATCGTGGCGCTCGGGGCGAACCGGCGCAGCGCGGCGACGGTGAGCAGGCCGAGGGTGCCGGCGCCGAGCACCGCGACGGTGCCGCCGGCCGGCACCCCGGCCCGCAGCGCGGCGTGCACGGCGCAGGCGGTCGGCTCGACCATGACAGCGGCCTCGTCCTCCATGTCGTCGGGGACGGGGTGCAGCTGCGACTCGTGGGCGACCATCAGCGTCGACCACCCGCCACCGGTGTCGCAGCAGAAGCCGGTCTGGAGACCGGGCTCGATGCGGCCGAGGGTGATGTGCTCGCAGTTGCCGAGGTCGCCTCGCGCGCACCACTCGCACGGCGGGTCGATGCCGCGCGTGGCGCAGCCGAGGACCGGCTCGACCACGACGCGCCGGCCGTCGTCGAGGTCGCCGACGACCTCGTGGCCGGGGACGAACGGGAACGAGACGATGGGCTCGAAGTAGCGGCTGCTGCGCCCGTCGACGGTCGCCAGGTCGGATCCGCAGATGCCGGCGAGGCGGGGCCGCACTCGCACCCAGCCGGGACCGGGCAGCTCGGGCGGGTCGACGTCGACCAGGTCGAGGGGGCCGGGGCCGGCGCCGCGGCCGCTGACGACGCTGCCGGCGAGGCGAGCCGCGGCGTAGCGGGGCAGGTTCCGGGAGAAGCGCAGGGCCTTCATCGGCTGCCGACCCTGGTCGGCGCGATCGGGAGGACCGGGTGCACGCCCTTGGCCGCCTTCGGGAAGTTCTCGACCAGCCAGCCCCGCTTGCGGGCCAGCGACGCCAGGCGGGTCTCCGGGTTGACCGCGACGGGGAAGCCGACGGCCTCGAGCATCGGGAGGTCGCTCGCCGAGTCGGCGTAGGCGACGCTCTCGGCCAGGTCGAGGCCCTCCGCGGCGGCGTACTCGGCCATCGCCTGCGCCCGCGCCTCGCCCGTGGGCGGGACCCGCACCAGCTCGCCGGTGTACCGGCCGTTCCGCACCGACATCTCGGCGGCGACGATGTCGTCGAAGAGGGGTCGCAGCGGCTCGACGACGAAGTCGAGCGCACCGGTGATGAGCACCGTGCGGTGGCCGAGCGCCCGGTGCTCCCGCACCCGGCGGATGGCGGCGGGGAACGACTTGGCGAGGATCAGGGCGCTGAGCAGCTCCGCAGAGTCCTCGGCCATCTGCTCCACGGGTGCGCCCCGGTAGCGCCGATAGAAGTAGCGGAGGAAGTCGGTGCGGTCCTGGGCGTCGAGCCGCAGCAGCCGGGGGGCCTCGCGCACCAGGCGGGCCGCGAACCGGGCCTTGTCCTCCGAGGGCAGCCGGCGGGTGGCGAGCCACGCGTAGGAGGTGACGACGTTCGAGGCGATCAGCGTGTTCTCGAGGTCGAAGGCCGCGAGGTGCCGGTCGGGGGACAGGACCTGGCGCCGCAGGCGGTCGGTGCGAGTCGGGCCCTTCTTGGCCCCGGGGGTCGTCTTGACACGGGCGTGCTCGACGACCGACGGCAGGTGGATCGTGGTGGCGTAGACGTCCCAATCGACGACCCGAGGGTCGAACGTGAAGCGCTCCCGGTCGGCGTCGTCGAGGAGCCCCCACATGTCCATGAGGCGGTCGACCGTGTACACGGCTTCGCACTCGGCGTAGGCGCCGTACAGCTCCACGTAGGTGAGGGCGCGCTCGACGTCCTCGCGCCGGCTCTCGAGGGTGGCGGAGAGCTCGGCCTGGGTGCCCCGCAGGGGCAGCTTCTCGAGGGTGCTCTCGGCCTTCGTGATCGCGACCTTGGCCCGGCTCAGCTGGCGCTCGACCTTGCCGCGCACCGGGAACGTCCACTCGGGCACGGCGATCGGCTGGCCCGAGTTGTCGAAGATCGGGTGCTCGGTGAAGTACGCCTCGATCATGTCGATGAGCTTGCGGTAGCGCAGCGGGTTCGAGGAGCCCGACGCGACCTGGACGATCGGGGGCGTCTGCTCGGGTGGGAGCGCGGCGGCGGCGACGATGGCGGCGACGACGAGGTCGACCGGGATGACGTCGACGATGCCCTCCGGAACGCCGGGGAACTGGGTGAGGAGCCCGCGGGCGTAGGAGATGATCACCGGCTCGGCCATGCGGAAGCCGCGGATCCAGCCGGGCCGCGGCTCGGCGACCGCCGACTCGATGATCGAGGGGCGGACGACCGTGACGGGGATGGCGCCCTTCGTCTCCGAGAGCGCGACCTCGCCGAGGGCCTTGGTGTACGAGTAGACGTCCGGGAACCCGAGCGAGCGGGCGCGGGAGCGCCCGGCCTCCACCATCCGGTCGTTGACCCACCGCGTCCGCTGCTGCTCGGCCTTGGCCGACAGCAGCGGGATGCCCGCGGCGCCGAGCTCGCCGCGCGCCTCGTCGGCGAAGCGGGCGAGCATCTCCGGCGTGCGGCTCTCGGCCTCGAGGTCGCTGCGGGTCCGGCGGGCGGCGTCGACCTCGCGGCGCCACGGGACGTCCACGAAGAACGGCGACTCGGCGACCGGCTGCTCGTGCGCCTCGCCCCGGTGGTTGCCGGCGACGTAGCAGGTGGAGACGGCGACGAGGTGCGGCGTGACGCCCAGATCGCGGAGCGTCGCGGCGATGCGGGTGGGACCGAGCAGGTTGACCTCGACCGCCGAGTCGAGCGGAGAGTCGAACGAGACCGTGGCGGCCGAGTGCACCACGACGTCGCAGGAGGCGAGCGCGGCGCGGCCGTCGTCGTCGAGACCGAGGCCGTCGCTGCCCACGTCACCCCGGACGACCGTGACGCGCCGGTCGACCATGGCGTCGAACTCGCTGCTGCCGAGCTCGTCGCGCAGGCGGTCGAACGCGTCGTTCTTGAAGATCTCCCGGCGCGCCCGCTGCTCGACCGTGCGCATCCGCCCCGGGCGCAGCAGGAGGACGAGCTCGCAGCCCGGGGCGCTGCGGAGCAGGCGCTCGACGAGCGCCGTGCCGAGGAAGCCGGTCGCGCCGGTGATGGCGACGCGTCGCCCGTCGAGGTGCTCAGGGATCACGGTGGTCCTGTCTACCATTCGGTAGAGATGCGGAGCGACGACCTGGGGGCGACGAGGTGACGGCGACGGCGACCGGTGCCCCGCGGACGTCCGAGCGCGTGCTCGACGCCGCGATCGAGTCGTTCGGCACCCGAGGCTACGACGCCACGTCGCTCGACGCGCTGGCCGCCGAGCTCGGCATCCGCAAGCAGACGATCCTCTACTGGTTCCCCTCGAAGGAGGCCCTGCTCGGCGCGGTGATCGACGGGTGCGCCACCGAGCTCTCCGAGGCCCTCGAGTCCGCCCTCGCCCGTGCGGGCCGGGGTTTCGACCGGGTCGAGGCCATCGTGCGGGCGGTGTTCCGGCTCGCCCTGCGACGCCCGGCCCTGCTCGGGCTCCTGCGGGAGGTCAGCCGGCTGGGCCCGCCGTGGTCGACCCGCCTCACCGACCAGCTCGACCCGCTCGTCGACCGGGCACGCGCCTTCCTCGACGGCGAGATGGCGGCGGGGACGATGCGCCGCACCGACTCGCGGCTGCTGCTCCTGTCGGCGTACTCGACCGTCATCGGCGTGGCCACCGAGGCCGAGGTGCAGCGGGCCCTCGGCGTCGACCCGAGCCTGCGCTCCATGGTCGTCCGCCGCCGCGAGCTCGTCGCCTTCCTCCGCAGCGCCCTCGCCCCCACGCGCTGACGGCGCTCCGTCGTTCTCGGTACGTCCGCCGCCTTCCACCGTGCTCGGTACGTCCGCTGCCCTCCACCGTTCTCGGTACGGATCGCGACACATGCGGTCGCATCGCGTACCCAGAACGGCCGGCGCCCTCCCGCGCCCGCGATCTGCCGACCCGAGGGTCGTGGGGGCGGTCGCGCCAGCGGGTCGGCGGCGTCGTCCCCGCGGCCGAAGGATGGATCAGGAGCGGCCGTTGGGGCGCATCATGAGGTAGCGCAGCGCGCTCTCGAGGCAGATGCGCGCGCCGTGCTCCGAGTACTCCGTCCGCACGGCATCCATGGCGTCGACGACGGCGACCTCGTCGTGCTCGAACATCGCCTGACCGAGCCGCATCCACGGAGCGTCGACCGGGTCTGGAGGTGCGTCGCAACTGAGCTGCTGCCTCGACGGATCGAACAACGCCCACTCGACGGGGCTGTCAGCGCCGTCGACCCGCATGATGTCGAGAGCGGTGGGGCCGTCGTCCTTGGCGATGACCTTGCCGCCGCGCCGGGTGATCACCATCGCCTCGTAGTGGTCGTAGTTGAGGCAGAGCGGCGGTGCGGAGGTCTCCAGCTCGGCGGCGACCGCGTCCCAGGGTGCCGGCCACCCGGAGCCGCGCGGCAGGATGCCGAAGAGGTCATCATCGGTCTGACTCGTGGTCACCCAGCCGAGGGTGTCGAGGAACGGACGGGTCGCGTGGTGGTGATCCGCGGCACGTAGCTCGCTGTGCTGGCCGCACCCCCACGCGAAGCGATCAGGGTCGACGCCGTGGTGCTCGAGCACGGTGCGCGCTGAGCGCCAGGCCGACGCGACGTAGTCGGCGTCGAGCGTGTGCAGGATCACGTCGAGCGGGGCGTGGAAGCGGATGACGAGGGCGGGTTCGACGACGCGATGGAACTCGTACTGCCCGTCCCTGGTCACGTAGAGGCGAGGATCGTCGTCCGACATGGGCTCAGTGGTCGGTGCGGCGGTGGGCGGTGCGGCGGGCGTGGCGCTCGATCGCCAGGGCCACGAGCTCGTCGATCAGCTGGGCGTAGGGGAGACCCGATGCCTCCCAGAGCTTCGGGTACATCGAGATGGGCGTGAAGCCGGGGATCGTGTTGATCTCGTTCAGGAGCAGGCCGCGACCGTCCTCCTCGTAGAAGAAGTCGACCCGTGCCATGCCCTCGGCGCGCAGGGCGGCGAACGACCGGCGGGCCAGGTCGGCCAGCTCGGCGGCCACGTCGTCGGGCAGCTCGGCCGGGATCACCAGCTCGGCCGCACCGTCGAGGTACTTGTCGGCGTAGTCGTAGAACTCCGCACCGGGTCGGATCTCGCCCGGCACGGAGACGCGCAGCTCGGTGTTGCCGAGGACCGCCACCTCGATCTCCCGCCCCTCGACGTGCTCCTCGACGACGATCCACTCGTCGTAGCCGGCGGCGAGGGCCAGCGCGTCGCGCAGCTCCTCGAGGTCGTGCGCCTTGCTGACGCCGACCGAGGAACCGAGGTTGGCGGGCTTCACGAAGACCGGCAGCCCCAGGGCGTCCTCGATGGCGGCGGGCGTGGTGTCGTCGACGTCGGTGTCCCGGAGCGTGAGCCAGCGGCACTGCGGGATGCCGGCGTGCTCGATGACCTCCTTCGCCTTGGCCTTGTCCATCGCCAGGGCGGACCCGAGGACGCCGGCGCCGACGTAGGGCACGCCGGCCAGCTCGAGCATCCCCTGCACGGTGCCGTCCTCGCCGAAGGGCCCGTGCAGCAGCGGGAACACCACCACCTGCTGGCCCGACGCTGACGCGACCGCAGGCACCGGGTCGACGGCGGCGCCGGCGACGTCCAACCCGGTGGTCAGCGCGGCGGGCTCGTCGAGCGCCGCGAGTGCCGCACCGGCGTCGAGCCACCGCCCGTCTCGCGTGATGCCGATCGGCACGACGTCGTAGCGGGACCGGTCCACGGCCCGCAGGACGTGCACCGCGGTGACGCGGCTCACGTCGTGCTCGGCGGACTGGCCGCCGAAGAGGACGACGAGCCGGACGGGTGGATCGGTCGGAGACGAGGGTGTCATCGGTCCCGCACGGTACTGCGGGCCCGTGAGGTCTCGGAGCGGCGCACGGTCGGCGATGATGGGACGCCGTCCCGACCCGAGGAGACCCGTGCGGTTCACCGCAGACGACATCGCGCAGCGCACCGGCGGCGAGGTCATCGGCGACCCCTCGGTCGAGGTCGTCGGCGCCACCCAGGACTCGCGGACGGTCGCTCCCGGCCAGCTCTTCGTGCCGCTCGTCGCCGGCCGTGACGGGCACGAGTTCATCCCCGTGGCCGTCGAGCGGGGGGCGACGGCGTACCTCGCCTCGGACCGGGCCCGGGTGGTCGACGGGGCCACCGCGATCGCCGTCGAGGACACCCAGGTGGCCCTGGTCGACCTCGGTCGCGCCGCGCGCCACCGGCTCGACGGCGCCGTCGTGGGCATCACCGGATCGGTCGGCAAGACGACGGTGAAGGACCTCGCCCGCGGGGTCCTCGGGGCCGCGGCCCCCACCCACGCCAGCGCCGCGAGCTTCAACAACGAGATCGGCGTGCCCCTCACGCTCCTCGGCACGCCCGACGGCACCCGGCACGTCGTCGTCGAGATGGGCGCTCGCGGCATCGGCCACATCGCCGAGCTGTGCGCCATCGCCCACCCCACCGTCGGTGTCGTCACCCGGGTGGCGATGGCCCACAGCGAGCTCTTCGGCACCATCGAGGACATCGCTCGCGGCAAGGGCGAGATGGTTGAGCAGCTGCCCGCCGACGGCACGGCGGTCCTGAACGCCGGCGACCAGCGGGTGGCAGCGATGGCCGACCGCACCTCGGCCCGGGTGCTCACCTTCGGGCTCGGCGTGGGCGACGTGCGGGCGACGACGATGGACGTCGCGGCCGACCTGCGCCTGCGCGTGCTGCTCGAGACCCCGTGGGGCGCCATCGAGGTGGAGCCTGCGGCGCGTGGCCCGCACAACGCCGAGAACGCGGCCGCTGCGGCGGCCATCGGCCTCGGGGTGGGCATGGACCTCGCCGACGTGGCCACGGGGCTGGCCGCGGCGGAGATGTCGCCGCTGCGGATGGCCATCACGACCTCGCGCTCGGGCGTGACGATCCTCGACGACTCCTACAACGCCAACCCCACCTCGATGCGGGCGGCGCTCGACGCGCTCGCGCACCTCCCGGCCGAGCGCCGCGTCGCGGTCGTGGGGCTGATGGCCGAGCTCGGGCCCGAGTCCGACGCCGAGCACGAGGCCGTCGCCGCGCTGGCCGAGGAGCTCGGCGTCGAGCTGATCGCCGTCGACTGCCCCGAGTACCGCGCCGATGCGCACGGTGGTCGCGCCGTGCACGACATCGACGGGGCGCTCGACCTGCTCGACGGGGCCGGGACGGGCACCGCCGTGCTCGCGAAGGGTTCTCGCGTCGCCGGCCTCGATCGCCTCGTGGCGGCGCTCGCCGACCGCTGAGGTCCCACGGCGCGGCGGTGGGCGGCCCTACCGTGGCGTCCGTGCAGCCGACGACCCCGGACACCACCCGCCCCACGGACACCGCGCCGGCGGCCTGCCGCGACCCCCGCGGCACGTACCCCGACTGCCCGCTGTGCGGCTCCGTCGAGGGCTGGCTGCCCGAACACGCCCACTTCCGCTGTCGGGCGTGCGGGTTCCGCGACTCCTGCTGCGACTGACCGCCCGGGGCGGCGCCTACCCTGCGGGGAGGCGGCGGCCGCACAGAGGAGCGCAGGACGACGACGGACCACTACACGGTGCTCGGGGTCCCGCCGGGCGCGACGACCGGGGAGATCCGGGCCGCCCAACGCCGCCTGGCGCTGGAGCTCCACCCCGATCGCCACGCGAGCTCGGACCCGGTGCGCCGGGCTGCGGTGGCCGAGCGGATGGCCGAGGTCAACGCGTCCGCGGCGGTCCTGCTCGACCCCGAGCGGCGGCGTGCCTACGACGCGTCACGCCGACTTGCGGCGTCGACGTCCTCGACGTCGCGCATCCCGCCGGTCGCGGGCCCCTCCTCGCCGGTGGCCGCGGGACCGCAGGGCGCAGCCCTGGCGTCGATGGCCGGGGTGCTGCCGTGGCTCGCGCTCGTCGGCCTGCTGTTCGGCATCTTCGTCTTCACCGCGTTCGCCGGGGGGCCGGGTGACGACGACGGCGGCGACGGGGTCGAGGCCCCGGCGGGCACGGACACGGGCACGGTCGGGACGGTGGCCGTGCGCGACCTCCGGGGGCAGTGCGTGCAGCTGACCGCCGGCTTCACCCTCGTCGTGAACTGCGGCGTCACCCCGAACGAGGGCCGCATCGTCGTCCAGGGGTCGATCGGTGCCGAATGCCCCGAACCGACGCGACCCTTCACGATCGAGCAGCAGGACGCGCTCGTCTGCGTCGAACCGGGCACGGCGAGTCCTCGGCCCTGACGGCGCCGCCGCCCGTAGTGTCGGGCCGCATGGACCTCCGACACGCCTCCCTCCGCGACCTGGCCGAGCAGGTGCGCACCCGCCAGCTCGGTGCCGTCGAGCTGGTGCAGCACTCGCTCGACCGCATCGACGCCCTCGACGGCGACGTCCACGCGTTCACCCAGGTCGACGGCGAGCGCGCCCTCGCCGCGGCGCGGGACGTCGACCGGCGGCTGGCGGCCGGGGAGGACGTGGGCCCTCTCGCCGGCATCCCCCTGGCCGTGAAGGACCTCGAGGACGCCGAGGGCTTCGTCACCACCTACGGCTCGGCGCTCCACGTCGCCGATCCTCCGGCCACCCGCGACTCGATCGTCGTGCGCCGCCTCCGCCGGGCGGGTGCGGTGGTCGTCGGGAAGACCAACACCCCGGAGTTCGGGTTCAAGGGGGTCACCGACAACCCGGCCCACGGGCACACGGCCAACCCCTGGGACACCACCCGGTCACCCGGTGGGTCCTCGGGTGGGTCGGCGGCGGCGATCGCCGCGGGCATGGTCCCCCTCGCCACCGGGTCCGACGGGGGCGGCTCGATCCGCATCCCGTCCTCGCTCTGCGGGCTGAGCGGCCTGAAGACGTCCCAGGGCCGGGTGCCGCTCGGCGGCTCGACCGCGCCCGGCGCCGGCGTCCTCGGGGTGCGCGGCCCGATGGCGCGACGCATCCGCGACGTGGCGTGGGCCCTCGACGTCTGCGCCGGCCCGGACCCGACCGACATCTACGCGTTCCCCGGTCCGCACGAGCCGTGGACGCCCGACCTGGAGGGTGAGGTCCTGCCGCGATCGGTCGCCTGGTCGCCGACGCTCGGGTTCGCCCAGGTGGACCGGGAGGTGGCCGGCGCCGTCGAGGCCGCGGTGCGGGCGCTCGCCGACGCCGGCGTGGAGGTGATCGAGGTCCCGGCGGTGTTCGACCGCGACCCGGTGCTCCCGTGGGTCCACCTGTGGACCGCGGCGCGCGCCCGGACGCAGGGGCACCTGCGAGGGACCGACGACTGGGAGCGGATCGACCCGGAGCTGCGCGCCCAGATCGAGCTCGGCCTCAGCCTCACCGCGGTGCAGCACGCCGAGGCCCTCGACGCCTGCCACGAGATCAACCTCCGCCTCGATGCCGCGATGGAGGGCGCCGACGTGCTGCTCTGCCCGACGCTGGCGGGCCAGGCGCCGGTCCTCGGACGGCCGGGGACCGTCGACGGCGTGGAGGCGCCGACGTGGATCTCCTTCACCCCGTTCCTGAACATGAGCCGCAACCCTGCGGGGACGGTGCCGGTCGGGACCACGGCCGACGGGCTGCCGATCGGGATGCAGGTGGTCGGGCGGCAACGGGACGACCTCGCGGTCCTGCGCACCGTCGCCGCGGTGGAGGAGGTCCACCCCTTCGAGCAGGTCGCGGCGATCGGCTGAGCCGGCGCGCCGGGGTACCGTCACGACGCGGGTACACGAGAGGGGGAGCGCATGGACATGCGTCGGATCGGTCAGCTCGAGGTGTCGGTCGTCGGCCTCGGCTGCAACAACTTCGGCATGCGGATCGGCGAGGAGGACACCCGGCTGGTGGTCGACGCCGCGCTCGACGCCGGGATCAACTACTTCGACACCGCCGACGTCTACGGGCAGACGCGCTCGGAGGAGTTCCTCGGCACCGCCCTGCGCGGCCGCCGCGAGCAGGCGGTGGTCGCCACGAAGTTCGGGTCGATGGGCAGCGCCGACGGGACGCTGAGCGGCGGTCACCCTGACTGGGTCCGGCGCGCCGTCGACGACTCCCTCGGCCGCCTCGGCATCGAGGTGATCGACCACTACCAGTACCACCGGCTCGATCCCGACGTGCCCATGGAGGAGACGATGGGCGCGCTGGAGGAGCTCGTGGCGGCGGGGAAGGTCCGCGAGATCGGCTGCTCGAACTTCGACGTCGAGCTGCTCGATCGCGCGGCCGACGTGTCGCGGGAGCGGAGCTGGCAGCCGTTCGCCTCGGTCCAGAACCGCTACAGCGCCCTGCACCGCGAGCCGGAGACGAGCGGCGTGATCGAGGCGTGCGCGCGCCACGGCGTCGCCCTCGTCCCTTACTTCCCGCTCGAGTCCGGGCTGCTGACCGGCAAGGTCGGGTCGGACGGGTCGGTCCCCGAGGGGAGCCGGCTCGACTCGATGCCCGACGACCGGCGGGCGCGCTTCCTCGACGACCAGCGCCTGACGGCGGTGGGGGAGCTCACCCGCTTCGCCGCCGACCGCGACCGCTCGCTGCTCGAGCTGGCCTTCGGGTACCTCCTCGGCGAGCCGACCGTCGCCTCCGTCATCGCCGGTGCGACCTCCGCGGATCAGGTGCGATCGAACGTCGCAGCCGCCGGATGGACGATGGACGCCGACGACCGCGCCGAGGTCGCTCGCCTGGCGGGCTGACGGTGGGGCGCCTGCTCCCGGCGCGCTAGAGTGCGTGCCCCGACGGGCGATTAGCTCAGTGGGAGAGCGCTGCCTTCACACGGCAGAGGCCACTGGTTCGAAACCAGTATCGCCCACCACATCGACGGCGGCCCCGACGGGGCCGCCGTCGCGCGTCCGGCCCACGGTCGCCACGGTGGGCGCCGGCGGCAGCCGTAGGATCCTGCGCCGTGCCGACCGGTTGGGGTGACGACGAGGACGAGCGGAGGACCGAGGAGCGCCGCCCGGCGCGCTCCGAGGGCGAGCTCCCGCGCGCCCCGCGGCAGTTCTTCGTCCCGGCCGAGGGAGGGGACCAGGGTCCTCCGGCGGGCGACCGTCCACCGCCGCGCCGCGTGGCGGCACCCTCCCGTCCGAGCGGCGCACCGGGCCCGGCCGACCGTCCCGCACGGCCGCGCCGGCGCCGGAGGTGGGGCCCACGGCGCATCGCCCTCTCCGCGGTCGTCGCGCTGCTCGGCCTGTTCCTCCTCTTCGTGCTGTTCGGGCTCTGGCAGTTCCAGCGGGTGGACCGCGTCGCCGTCGGCTCCGTCCTCAGCCCCGCTGGCGGCGGCGGGGCGAACTACCTCATCGTCGGCTCGGACTCGCGGGAGGGCTTCGACCCGAACGACCCGAACGCCGGCGCGGTGCTCGGCGAGGGTGCCGACGGCTCGGGCCAGCGGTCCGACACCATGCTCGTGCTCCGCACCTCGGGCGACGGCGCCCTGATGACCTCGATCCCGCGCGACCTGTGGGTGACCCGTCCGGACGGCACGGAGGGCCGCATCAACGCCGCGTACCGCGACGGGCCCGAGGCGCTGATCCGCACCGTCCAGCAGGGCGTCGGCATCCCCGTGCACCACTACGTCGAGGTCGACTTCGTGACCTTCGCCGGGCTCGTCGACGCCGTCGGCGGCGTCACCATCGACTTCCCGCACCCGGCGCGCGACACCCGTTCCGGCCTCGACGTCCCGACGGCCGGCCCGGTCACGCTCGACGGGACCCAGGCGCTCGCCTACGTCCGCTCCCGGCACTACGAGGAGCTGGTCGACGGCGGGTGGCGCGCCGACCCGACCGGCGACCTCGGGCGGGTGCAGCGCCAGCAGGCGTTCCTCCGCGCGGTGATGTCGGAGGCGGGTGGCACCCGCAACCCCATCGAGGTGGCGCGGATCTCCTCCGCGCTGTCGGACGGCCTGCGCATCGACGACTCGATGGGGTTCCTCGACGCGCTGCGGTTCGCCAACCGCATGCGGTCGCTCGACCCCGAGTCGGTCGAGATCCCGACCTTCCCGTTCCGCACCTCGGGCGGCGCGGCGGTGCTGGGGCTCGTCGAGCCCGACGCCGCTGCGGTGATCTCCCGCTTCCAGGGGTAGCCACCCGAGGTGGAGCGACTCGACACCTTCGACGAGCTCGGACGGCACACCGGCGTGGCCGACCGGCTGACGGTGCACGCCGAGGGGCTGTGGCACCAGGTCATCCACATCCTCGTGGTGGCCCGACGGGAGTCGGGCCCCGTCGTCGTCCTCCAGCGGCGTGCCGCGAGCAAGTCCACCTTCCCGGGGCTCCTCGACCTCTCGGCCACCGGGCACCTCGCCGCGGGGGAGACCCCGATCGACGGCCTGCGCGAGCTGCGTGAGGAGCTCGGCATCGACGTCGCACCGGCCGCTCTCGTCCGCCTGGGCGTGCGGCGCCTCGTCGACGTGACCCCGGAGGGCACCAACCGGGAGCTGGCCCACGTCCATCTCGTCGCCGACGATCGGCCGCTCGAGGCCTACGCGCCCGATCCCACCGAGGTCGACGCGGTCGTCGACCTCCCCGTCGACGCCGGCCTCGACCTCTTCACCGGCCGGCGCGACGTCGTGGAGTGCGCGGCGGTCGGTGCCGACGGCGCGACCACCAGGCTGACGGTCGAGCGCTCGTCGTTCGTGCCCGACCCGCCGCTCGGCGACGTGCGGCTCGAGGGCGACGCGCCCGGCTACTGGGTCACGCTGCTGCAGATGGCCGGACGGCTCGCGGACGGGGACCACCGCCTGGCGATCTGACCCGCCTGGGTCGTACGCACCAAATCCCCGCCGCCCGGTGACGGAGCGTCATCTGCCGCCCGGGCGCGCCGATCCAAGGGACATGGACACGGGGGAACCCCTGAGCAAGCCGGCTGCCTACCGCGCCGCGTTCGAGGCGCTCGTCGAGCAGCAGCCGAGCGCGCTCGTCTCGGCCGTCTCGCAGGAGGGCATCTTCCTTCCGCTGCCCGCAGGCGTCCAGATCGACCGCACCCGGGTCCTCCACGCCCGCTCGGCGCTCGACCTCGTCGTGGCCGAGGACCGCCAGGTCGTGATCGACGGGTGGTTCCGCGTGCGCGAGGCGGGTGGCGCCCGGATCGTCGTGCACCTCGCGTCGGCGCCCGAGGAGACGGCGCAGATGCACTTCTTCGACCTCCAGTCGGAGCTCGGCGCGTTCTTCGTCGTCCTCATCCCACCGGCCGGCGTGGACGGCAACGTCCGACCCGACCAGGCCGAGGGCCTCACTTCGCGCGTCACCTGGACGAAGAAGTCGGACAACGCGCTCTTCGTCGAGATCGACCCGGGCCTCGAGAAGATCCTCGGCTGGGCCCCTGCGGATCTGGTGGGCGAGCGAGCCCTCAACTACATCCACCCCGATGACGAGGAGCTCGCCATCGACAACTGGATGACGATGCTCGCCGCTGGGGGCGACGGGCAGCGCGTCCGGCTCCGCCACCTGCACAAGAACGGCGACTACGTCTGGGTCGAGATCGCCAACCGCAACCTCCTCGACGATCCCGACGATCCCCACGTCATCGCCCAGATGATCGACATCTCCGACGAGATGCAGATGTACGAGGCGCTGCGCGAGCGCGAGCAGCTGCTCCACCGGCTCGCCGAGGCGCTCCCGAGCGGGCTCCTCCACGTGCGTGCCGACGGGGAGGTCGTCTACACGAACGAGCGGCTGCACGAGATCGTCGGCGTCCCCCGTGTCGCCCGCTTCGAGGACCAGGTCCGGACCGTCGCTCGCGACGACTGGCCCCGCCTCGAGGTCGCCTTCGCCCGGGCGATGGAGGGCATCGACGCCGACCTCGAGGTCCAGCTGCGCCTCCCCGGCGTGGCGGACGCCCGGTTGTGCCACCTCAGCATCCGCTCGCTCACCGAGGCCGACGGCACGGTGACCGCAGCGATCGTCAGCGTGTCGGACGTGACCGAGGCCGCCCTGCTGCGGGAGGAGCTGCGTGAGCGGGCGATGTTCGACTCGCTCACCAGGTGCCACAACCGCGCGGCGGCCATGCAGATCCTGGAGGAGTCGCTCGCCACCCCCGGCGACCGGCTCGCGGTCGTCTTCATCGACCTCGACCGCTTCAAGGCGATCAACGACGAGCTGGGCCACGCGGCCGGCGACGAGCTCCTCGTCGTCGCCGCCGACCGCCTCCGCAGCGTCGTCCGCGGTGACGACGTGGTCGGCCGCATCGGGGGCGACGAGTTCCTCGTGGTCTGCCCGAAGGTGTCCGGCGCCGAGGAGGCGATCGACATCGCCGAGCGGGTCGCCGCGGTGATGCGCCGCGAGGTCGAGCTGCACGTCGGCCAGATCGACATGCGTGCCAGCGTGGGCGTGGCCTGGACGACGAGTGACGTCGTCAACGCCGACGACCTGGTGGCCCGCGCCGACGCCGCCATGTACGAGTCCAAGCGACGGGGCGTGGGACGGCCCGTGGCCTTCGCGCCCGCCCTCCGTCGCAGCGACAGCATCAAGCTCGACGACGAGCGGGCTCTCCACCACGCGCTCGAGCGCGGCGACCTCGTCGTCCACTTCCAGCCCATCGTCCGCCTCGACTCGGGCGCGCCGATCGGCTTCGAGAGCCTCGTGCGGTGGTCCCGTGGGTCCTACGGCGTCGCCGCCTCCGAGTTCATCGAGATGGCCGAGGAGACCGGTCTCATCCACGAGCTCGGCACCCGCGTGCGCACCGAGCTGGTGCGCAACGCGACCGAGTTCCGCCAGCGCGCCGGCGACGCCGCCCTCTGGTTCGCGAACGTGTCGACCCAGGAGCTCCAGATGCCGGGGATCGTCGACTCCGTCACCGAGACGATCGACGCCCTCGGCCTTCCCCGGGAGAGCTTCGTCGTCGAGTTCCGCTGCAACGTCGAGGGCGAGGCGCTCGACGTCGTCACCCGCTCGCTCTGCGACCTGGCCGAGGCCGGCCTCGGCCTCGCGCTCGACGACTTCGGCACCGGCGCCGCGTCGCCCGACCTGCTCCGGGCCGTGCCGCTCAGCTGGGTGAAGCTCGCCTCGTCGTTCACCACCGACGTGGTCGACGACCCGGCGACCGCCCGCATCGTCGAGTCGCTCCTCGGGCTGTCCGCGCAGCTCGCGGTGACGTCGATCGTCAAGGGCGTGGAGACCGAGGCCCAGCGGTCGCTCCTCGTCGACCTCGGCGCCGACCTCGGCCAGGGGCACCTCTTCGCCGCCGCGGCGCCGCTGTCGACGCTGCTGCGGATGCCCTGACCCTCAGCCGTCCCGCGAGAAGCCGATCAGGTTCATCGCCTCGGCGCGCGTCGACTGGCTCGTCTTGAAGATGCCCCGGACCGCAGAGGTCACGGTGAGGGCGCCGGGCTTGCGCACGCCGCGCATCGACATGCACAGGTGCTCGGCCTCGACGACGACGAGCGCCCCGCGGGGCTGCAGCCGCTCCATCAGCTTGTCGGCGACCTGGGAGGTGAGCCGCTCCTGCACCTGGGGGCGCTTGGCGTAGCCGTCGACGAGGCGGGCGAGCTTGGACAGCCCGGTGATCCGCCCCTCGGGGCCGGGGATGTACGCCACGTGGGCCCGGCCGATGAACGGCACCAGGTGGTGCTCGCAGATCGATGCGAACGAGATGTCGCGGACCATGATCATCTCGTCGTGGTCCGCCTCGAACTGCACCTCGAGGTGGCGCTCCGGCTCGTCGTGCAGGCCGCCGACGACCTCGGCGTACATGTCGGCGACCCGCTCCGGCGTACGGCGCAGCCCGTCGCGCTCGGGATCCTCGCCCATCGCGAGGAGCATCTCCCGGACCGCGGCGACGAGGCGGGGGCGGTCGATGGCCGCGGGTGGCGGACCCTGGTCGAGCTGCTCCAGGTCCGGGCGGGACGACTCGGGTGAGGGAGGGGTGGTCACGGGCTCTCCTTGTCGATCCGACGACCGTACCGTCGCCGGTGCAGCGGGGAGACGGTACCGTTCGCCCATGGCTGACACCCCGCACCTGACCCGCGTCGGCGGTGACGATCCGCTCGACTTCCTCGCGATCGATGGGTTGTTGTCCGACGAGGAGCGTCAGATCCAACAGACGGTCCGCCAGTTCGTGGGGGATCGGATCCTGCCCGAGGTGGGGCGGTGGTACGAGGAGGGGACGTTCCCGGCCCGGGAGCTGGGCCCGGTGATGGGTGAGCTGGGCCTGTTGGGGATGCACCTGGAGGGCTACGGGTGCGCGGGCACGTCGGGCACCGCGTACGGGTTGGCGTGCTTGGAGCTGGAGGCCGGCGACAGCGGGCTGCGCAGCTTCGTGTCGGTGCAGGGCTCGTTGGCGATGTTCCCGATCTGGGCCTACGGCTCGGAGGAGCACAAGGAGACGTGGCTGCCGCGGATGGCGGCGGGCGAGGCGATCGGGTGCTTCGGGTTGACCGAACCCGACTCGGGATCGGATCCGGGGAGCATGCGGACCCACGCCAAGCAGGACGCAGGTGGGGACTGGGTGCTGAACGGGTCGAAGATGTGGATCACCAACGGGTCGATCGCCGATGTGGCGGTGGTGTGGGCCCGCACCGACGGCGGTGTGCGGGGCTTCGTCGTGCCCACCGACACCCCCGGGTTCACGGCCCATGACATCCACCGCAAGGCGTCGCTGCGGGCGTCGGTCACCTCCGAGCTCGTGTTCGACGACCTGCGCCTGCCCGCCGACGCCGTCCTGCCCGGCGTGTCGGGGATGAAGGGGCCGCTGTCGTGTCTCAACGAGGCCCGCTTCGGGATCCTCTTCGGCGCGATCGGCGCCGGTCGGGCCTGCTACGAAGCGGCCCTCGACTACGCCAAGGACCGCGTCCAGTTCGGCGTCCCCATCGCGAGCTTCCAGCTCACCCAGCGCAAGCTCGTCGAGATGATGGTCGCCGTCCAACGCGGCACCCTCGTGGCCCTCCACCTCGGACGCCTCAAGGACACCGGCCAGCTCACCTCCGCGCAGGTCAGCTTCGGCAAGATGGACAACGTCCGCCAGGCGCTCGAGATCGCCCGCGAGGCACGGGGCGTCCTCGGCGCCAACGGGATCACCCTCGAGTACCCCGTCATCCGCCACATGAACAACCTCGAGTCGGTCTACACCTACGAAGGCACCAACGAGATCCACACCCTCGTCCTCGGCCAGGCCATCACCGGCATCGGCGCCTTCAGCTGACCCGCTAGGGTGGCCGGCACCACGGGAGCCCGAGGCGTCGGGCTGAGAGGGAGGGCCGTTCCGCCTCCGACCGTCTGAACCTGATCCGGGTCATGCCGGCGCAGGGAGGCCACTCAGCTCGCGCGTCGTCGCCCCTCCAGCCAGAGGTCCGACGTTGCCGCAGCCCACACAACCCACATCCGCACTCGTCCTCCTCGGCGGTGAGCCGATCGAGGAGCTGCCCGTCGGCATCGACGCGTCGTCGATGCTGGTGGTCGCGGCGGACTCGGGCGTCGACCAGGCCCACCGGCTCGGCCTCCGGGTCGACGTCGCCGTCGGCGACTTCGACTCGGTGACCCCCGACGGGCTGGCGCGGGCCGTCGAGGCCGGCAGCGTCGTCGAGCGGCACCCGGCGCGGAAGGCCCACACCGACCTCGAGCTCGCGCTCGACGCGGTGGCCGTCCGCGACCTCGTCCGAGTCGACGTCGCCGGCGGCGACGGCGGACGCCTCGATCACCTGCTGGCGAACGCCCTCGTCATGGCGTCGGACCGCTTCGCCGGGCTCGACGTCACCGCACACGGCGGGGACGGCGCGCGGCTGCACGTCGTCCGGCGACGGCGCACGCTCTCCGGCGACCCCGGGGAGTACGTCACGCTCCTCGCGGTCCACGGCCCGGCCGACGGCGTTCGGACCGAGGGCTTGCTCTACCCCCTGCACGGCGAACGGCTGGAGCCGGGGTCGAGTCGGGGCGTGAGCAACGAGCTGGTGGGCCGGGCCGGTGTCGTCGAGCTCGACGTCGGCGTCCTCCTCGTGGTGATGCCCGGGCCGTGGGCGCGACCAGGCGCCCCGGCCGACCCCCCGACCGGAAGGACCACCACCCGATGAGCACCAGAGCCCCGTTCCGCCGTCGGCGCGCCGCCGTCGCGGCCGCCGCGCTCGCTGCGACGCTCGTCGCCGCGTCGTGCGGCGGCGACGACAGCGCCGACGAGGGACCCGCCGACGGCGCCGCACCTGACGGCCCCTCGGGCGAGGTCGTCGTCGTCGCCCACGATTCGTTCGACCTCGACGACGACATGCGCGCCGCGTTCGAGGAGGAGACCGGCCTGACGGTCACGGTGCAGCAGGGAGGCGACGCCGTGTCGGTCGTCAACCAGGCGATCCTCACCGCCGGCGACCCGCTCGGCGACGTGCTCTTCGGCCTCGACGACGCCACGCTCAGCCGGGCCCTCGACGCCGACCTCTTCGTGCCTCACGAGGCCGAGCGGCTCGACGAGGTCGACCCGGCCCTCGTGCTCGACGACGAGCACCGGGTGACGCCGATCGACCACGGTGCGGTGTGCGTGAACTACGACGCCGAGTGGTTCGCGTCCGAGGGGCTCGAACCCCCGGCCGACCTCGCGGCGCTCGCCGACCCGGCCTACGCCGACATGCTCGTCGTGCAGAACCCGGCCTCGAGCTCACCGGGCCTGGCGTTCCTCACCGCCTCGGTCGCCGAGTTCGGCGAGGACGGCTGGCTCGACTACTGGCAGGGCCTGGAGGACAACGGCGTCGACGTCGCCGCCGACTGGTCCGATGCCTACTACACGCGGTTCTCGGGCGGTGCGGGTGAGGGCGATCGTCCGCTCGTCGTCTCCTACGGATCGAGCCCGCCGGCCGAGGTCCTCGGCCTCGATCCGCTGCCCGAGGAGGCGCCCACCGGCGTCGTCGAGAGCACCTGCGTCCGCCAGATCGAGTTCGCCGGCGTGCTGGCCGGCGCCGAGAACCCGGAGGGTGCCGCCCTCCTCATCGACTTCCTCCTCTCCGATCGCTTCCAGGAGTCGATCCCGCTGACCTACTTCGTCCACCCGGTGATCGAGGGCACCGAGCTCCCCGAGGTGTTCGAGCGCTTCGCCGTCGACCCCGACGACCCCTACCAGCTGGAGCCCGAGGTCGTCGCCGACAACCGCGACCGGTGGATCGACGAGTGGACCGACGCCGTCCTGCGCTGACGCCGAGCCGTGCGCCCACGGGTCGGATCGGACCCGTGGGCGCCGCGGTGCTCTCCCTCCCGCCGCTGGTGTTCCTGGCGGTGTTCTTCGCCGTCCCCGTGGGCGCCATCCTCCTGACCGGACTCCGTCCCGACGGGTCGTGGGCCCTCGGGGCGCTCGTCGAGGTCCTCGGTGACGGGGCGCTCCGGGGCGTCGTGTGGTTCACGCTGTGGCAAGCCGTCCTCTCGACGGTCCTCACGCTCGCGGTGGGTGTGCCGGTCGCCTACGCCCTCACGCGATTCGACTTCCCGGGCCGTCGCGTCGTGCACGCCGCCCTGCTCGTCCCCTTCGTCCTGCCGACCGTCGTGGTCGCCGTGGCCTTCATCGTCACGCTCGGCTCCGGGCTGCGGGGCACCTTGGTGGCGATCCTCGTCGCCCACGTCTTCTTCAACGTGGCCGTGGTCGTCCGGGTGGTGGGCGGCCTGCTCGAGAAGCTCGATCCGCGCATGGAGGACGCCGCGGCCACGCTCGGGGCCGGGCGCTGGCGGACGGCCCTCCACGTCGTGCTGCCGCTCGCCCGGCCGGCGATCGTGTCGGCCGCCGGGGTGGTGTTCCTCTTCACGTTCACGTCGTTCGGGGTGGTCCTCCTGCTCGGCGGGCCCGAGCACGCCACCCTCGAGGTCGAGATCCACCGGCAGACCACCCAGCTGCTCGACCTGCCGGTTGCGGCGGCGCTGTCGCTCCTCCAGCTCGCGATCGTCGCCGGGCTGCTCGCCGTCGGCACGGGGCGCCAGCAGGCGCTCGCCGTGGCCCAACCCATCGCCGGGGACGCGGCCAGCGTTCGACGTCCTCGGGGCGTGGGGGAGCGCTCCTTCCTCGCAGCTGCTCTCGCCCTCGCCGGCGCCCTCGTCGGCGTGCCGCTCGCGCTGCTCGTGCTCCGGTCGTTCCGGGCGCCCGACGGCGGCCTGGGGCTCCAGTGGTACCGGGCGCTCGTCGACCCGGAGGCGTCGGTGCTCGGCCGGCCGGCCCTCGACGCCGTGCGCCACTCGCTCGAGTTCGCGGTCGCAGCCACGGTGGTCGCCGTGGTCGTCGGTCTGGCCGCTGCGGTGGTGGTCACCCGCGGGCCCCGCCGCTGGGCCCGCGCGCTCGACGTGGTCCTCCTGCTCCCCCTCGGGGTCTCGGCGGTGACGGTCGGCTTCGGCTTCCTCATCTCGCTCGACGATCCGCCGCTCGACCTGCGGGGGTCGTGGTGGCTCATCCCCATGGCGCAGGCGCTGGTGGCCGTGCCCTTCGTCGTACGCGTCCTCGTCCCGGTGCTGTCGTCGATCGACGACCGCGTCCGGGAGGCCGCGGCGGTGCTGGGGGCATCGCCGGCGCGCGTCTGGAGGGAGGTCGACCTGCCGCTCGTGGGGCGCGCCGTCGGTGTGGCCGCCGGCTTCGCCTTCGCCGTGTCGCTCGGCGAGTTCGGGGCCACGGTCTTCATCGCCCGCGCCGAGACGGTCACCGTCCCCGTCGCCATCCTGCGGCTGCTCGGCCGGCCGGGTCCGTCCAACTTCGGGCAGGCGATGGCGCTGAGCACCATCCTCATGGTCATGACGACGGTGTCGCTCCTCGTGATCTCCCGGCTCCGGCCCGGGGGGACGCGGTGAGCCTCCGCCTCGACCGCGTCACCGTCCACCTCGGGGGTCGCGACGTCGTGCGCGACGTTTCCCTCGATGTGGGCGACCGAGAGGTGCTGGCCGTTCTCGGCCCGAGCGGCAGCGGCAAGACGACGGTCCTGCGGGTGATCGCCGGCCTCCAGGCGCCCACGTCCGGCCGGGTCGAGATCGACGGCCGCGACGTCACCGCCGTGCCCACCCACGCGCGCGGGGTCGGGATGATGTTCCAGGACCACGCCCTGTTCCCGCATCGAGACGTGGGCGGCAACGTGGCGTTCGGGATGCGCATGGCCCGTGCCTCCCGCTCCGCGACCCGCAGCCGCGTGGCGGAGGTCCTCGACCTCGTCGGGCTCTCGGGCTTCGAGTCCCGTGCCGTCGACGGGTTGTCCGGTGGCGAGCGCCAGCGCGTCGCGCTGGCTCGGGCGCTCGCCCCCCGACCGTCGCTCCTGCTGCTGGACGAGCCGCTCGGCTCGCTCGACCGAGCGCTGCGCGACCGCCTCCTCGACGAGCTCGCCGGCTTGCTCCGCTCGGCGGGGGTCACGGCCGTGCACGTCACCCACGACCAGGCCGAGGCGTTCGCGACGGGGGAGAGGATCGCGGTCGTGCTCGACGGGCGGCTGGCCCAGGTCGGACCACCGCCGGAGCTGTGGCGGCGCCCGGTCGACCTCGACGTCGCCCGGGTCGTCGGCCCGGTCGGCGCCGTGCCCGTCGAGGTGCGGGACGGGCGCGTCGTCGCGCCGTGGGGCCCGCTTCCCGCACGCACGCTGGCGTCGCCGCCGACCGCCGACGGACCGGCGACGCTGCTCGTCCGTCCCGACGCGGTGGAGCTCTGCCTCGACGGCGCGGAGGCGCTCGGCATCGGGGGCACCGTCGCCCGCCGGTCGTTCCGCGGCGACCATGTGCAGCTCCACGTCGCCGTCCCCACCCCCGAGGGTGCCGTCGACCTGCCGGTCGTCGAGCACGACCGCCTCGACCGCGACGTCGGCGAGCGGGTCACGCTCAGGCTGCGCGACCGCTCGGTGATCGTCGTCGACCCCGCCACGAGCTGACCACCGGGCCGCGTCACGCCGGGCGTGGTGCACCATGGGCGGCGTGACCGCCCCCGCCACCCCCGACGACGTCGCCGCCGCGGCCCGCCGCATCGAACCACACGTCCGGCGCACGCCGGTCCTCGACGTGGAGGTGCCCACCCCTGGTGGCCCACGTCGTGTGACGCTGAAGCTCGAGCTGCTCCAGGTGACCGGGTCGTTCAAGGTCCGGGGCGCGTTCAACCGGGTGCTGTCCGCACCGGAGGTGCCGCCCGTGGGCGTGATCGCGGCATCGGGGGGCAACCACGGCTTGGCCGTCGCGCACGTGGCGTCCACGCTCGGGCTCGCCGCGGAGATCTTCGTGCCCGAGGCGTCGCCCGCCGCCAAGGTCGATCGGCTCCGGGCCGTCGGCGGACGGGTCGGCGTCACCGTCGGCGGCGCCCTGTACGCCGACGCCCAGGAGGCGGCCACGCGTCGGGCGGCGGAGTCCGGGGCGCTCGTCGTCCACCCCTACGACCAGGTCGAGGTCATCGCGGGGCAGGGCACGATGTCGCGCGAGCTCGAGGAGCAGGCGCCCGACGTCGACACGATCCTCGTGGCGGTCGGCGGCGGCGGGCTCATCGCCGGGGCCGCGTGCTGGTTCGAGGGCCGCCGGCGGATCGTCGCCGTCGAACCGGCGACGTCCTGCGCCCTCGCGGCCGCCCTCCGTGCCGGCCACCCCGTCGACGTGGAGGTGTCAGGCGTCGCCGCGGACTCGCTCGGCGCCCGCCGGGTGGGCGATCTGCCGTTCGCCGCTGCGCAGGTCGGCGTCACGGCATGCCTCACGGTGTCCGACGACGAGATCGTCCGCGCCCAGCGGCACCTCTGGAGCGACGTGCGGCTCGTCGCCGAGCCGGGGGGTGCGACGGCGCTCGCCGCCCTCCTCTCCGGTGCCTACGTCCCCGAGCCCGACGAGCGGGTCGCCGTGGTCGTCTGCGGCGCCAACACCGACCCGGCGTCGGTCGCCACGCCGCGCGCCGATGGGTAGCGGTCGCGCGGTGTGGGCAGAATGGCCGGACACGACCAGGAGGGGATGCCAGTGAACGGCGCCGAGCAGCTGATGCGGACGCTCGCGGACAACGGGGTCACCGCGTGCTTCGCGAACCCCGGCACGACCGAGATGCAGCTCGTCGCCGCACTCGACACCGAACGTCGCATCCGTCCCATCCTCGGCCTGTTCGAGGGGGTCGCGACCGGCGCCGCCGACGGGTTCGCCCGGATGTCCGAGGCGCCCGCCGCCACGATCCTCCACCTCGGCCCGGGCCTGGCCAACGGGTTGGCCAACCTGCACAACGCCCGTCGCGCCCACTCGCCGATCGTGAACCTCGTCGGCGACCACGCCACCTGGCACCGCGACGCCGACGCCCCGCTGACGAGCGACATCGAGTCGCTGGCGGGGCCGATGTCGGTCTGGGTCCACACGACGGCGCGCGCCGAGGACCTCGCCGCCGACGGTGCCGCGGCCGTCACCGCGTCGATGGAGCCGCCCGGGGGCCCCGCCACCCTGATCATCCCCCAGGACACGGCGTGGAGCGACGTGGACGCTGCCGCGCTGAGCTCGCCGAGCGAGCCCGGTCCGCGCGCCCTCGTCTCACCCCACCACGTCGACGACGTCGCTCGGCTGCTGCGGGAGCAGGGCGCGTCGGCCGTCGTCGTCCTCGGGTCGGCGGCCCTGCGCCGCGACGGGCTCCTCGCGGCGTCGCGGGTGGCCGCCGCCACGGGGTGCCGCGTGGTCACCCAGGGCATGCCGTCGCGGGCCGAGCGGGGCGGCGGCCTGCCGAGCTTCCCGAGCGTCCCGTACTTCCCCGAGCAGGCCGTCGAGTCCTTCGCCGACGCCACGCTGATGGTCGTCGCGGGGACGACCGACCCGGTCTCCTTCTTCGGCTACCCGGGCCAGCCGAGCCACCCCCGGCCCGACAGCTGCGACCTGGTCAGCCTGGCCGGCCCGGAGGAGGACGCCGCGCACGCCCTCGACGCCCTGGCGTCGGCCCTCGACGCTCCGGCGAGCGTCCGCACCGACGTCGAGCTCCCGCCGCTGCCGCACGGCTCGGCCTTCGGTGCCGGGGAGCTCGGCGCGGCGCTCGCCCACCTCCAGCCCGAGGGCGCGGTGGTCGTCGACGAGTCGATCACCTCCGGCATGGGCTACAGCATCCACGCCGTCGCCGCCCCCGCCCACGACGTGCTGCACCTGACGGGTGGTGCGATCGGCCAGGGGCTGCCGGTCGCGGTCGGCGCCGCCGTCGCCTGCCCGGACCGGCGCGTGATCGCGCTGCAGGCCGACGGCAGCGGCATGTACACGCTCCAGGCGCTGTGGACGATGGCTCGCGAGTCGCTCGACGTCACCGTCGTCGTGCTCGCCAACCGCAACTACCGCATCCTCCAGTACGAGCTGCTGCGTGCCGGCGTCGCCGAGCCCGGTCCGGGAGCGATGGGCCTCACCGACCTCGGCCGCCCCGAGCTCGACTGGGTGTCGCTGGCCGCGGGCATGGGCGTCGACGCTCGGCGCGCCACCACCTCCGACCAGTTCGTCGAGGCGCTGCGCCTCTCGTTCGCCACCGCCGGACCCACCCTCATCGAGGCCGTGATCTGATGGTCCCGGCCTGATGGACCACACCGCCGAGCTGTCGGCGAGCTGCTCGCCGGCGACGCTGTTCTCCTGGGTCGACGACCTCGGCCGCTACCCGAGCTGGCTCGGCATCGTCGAGCGGGCCGAACCCGCGCCCGCCGACCCCGGCGATCCGGGACCGGCGTGGATCGTCGACCTGTCGGCGCGGGTCGGCCCGTTCTCCCGCGCCAAGCGGCTGCGGATGGTCCGCCGGGCGATCGACGCGCCGCGCTCGGTCGAGTTCGCGCGCCGCGAGCTCGACGGCCGTGACCACGGCGTGTGGGAGCTGCGGGCCCACGTCGCCGGCGACGCCACCTCGAGCCACCTGCGCATGCACCTGCACTACGGCGGCCGGCTATGGGGACCCGTGCTCGAGCCGATCCTCGGCGAGGAGATCGAGCGGTCCCGGGCCCGCCTCGTCCGCCTCGTCGCCGCCGACGCCGACGCCACCTGAGAGGACCGCACCGTGCCCGACCCGAGCGCCGTCCGCCTCTACGCCACCCGCCTCCGCCAGCTGGCGGGGCGCCGACCCTCCGACCGCCCCACGGCGATCGCCCCCGATCTCCCGCCCGGTCGTGTCGTCTCGCTGCCCGACCGCGGCGACGTCTTCGTGCGCGAGCAGGACGGACCGGACGGCCGGCCCCCGATCCTCCTGCTCCACGGGTGGCTGGCGAGCGCCGAGCTCAACTGGTTCGGGACCTTCGACCGCTTCGAGGGCGAACGTCGGGTCGTGGCGCTCGACCACCGGGGCCACGGTCGCGGCATGCACCCCGTCGACCCGTTCCGGCTGGTCGACTGCGCCGACGACGCCGCGGCCCTCCTCGACGTCCTCGGGATCGAGCGGGCGATCGTCGCCGGCTTCTCGATGGGCGGCCCCATCTCCCTCCTCCTCGCCGCGCGCCACCCCCGGCTGGTCGCCGGCCTCGTGCCCGCCTCCACGGCCCTGGTGTTCAACGAGACGCTCGCGGAGCGGCTCCGGTGGCGGTTCATCCGCCTCCTCGAGCTCGGCGTCCGCCTGGGTGCGGGCGACCGGCTCGTCGCCCGGCTGGCGTTCGACTGGGGACGGGTCGACGAGCGCTTCGCTCCGCACACCTCCTGGCTCGCCGGTGAGTTCTCCCGGACCCTGCCCCGCGCGCTGCGCGAGGCGGGGACCGAGCTGAGCCGCTTCGACGCCCGGCCGTGGGCGGCCGACCTCGACATCCCGGCCGCCATGGTGGTCACCGGGCGCGACTCGCTCGTGCCGGACCACCGCCAGCGGGCGCTCGCCGCCGCGCTCGACGCGCCCGAGATCCTGCTCGGCGACCAGGACCACGACGCGCCGATCACCGCCGTCGACCGCTTCGCCGACGCGATCCACCGCGCGGTCTCGCTGGTCGACGAGGCGTTGGCCGCCCCGGCCGGTCGAGCGAGCGCCTAGAGGCCGCCGACGGCGCGGGCGTGGAAGCGCCCGTCGCTGGCGCTCACCTGCACGTCCACGCCGAAGCAGCTGGACACCGGGCCGTCGGTCAGGACCTCGGCTGCGGGACCCGCGGCATGGATCGCGCCGTCGCGCAGGAGCAGCGCGTGGGTGACGCCGGGCGGGATCTCCTCGAGGTGGTGCGTCACGAGGATCGACGGGGGCGAGGACGGGTCGGCGGCCAACGCCGCCAGCTGGGCCATCAGCGCCTCGCGACCACCGAGGTCGAGGCCGGCCGCCGGCTCGTCGAGGATGAGCAGACCGGGGTCGACCATGAGGGCCCGGGCGAGCAGCGCCCGCTGGCGCTCACCCGACGAGAGCGTGCCGATGGCGTGGTCGGCCAGGTGCCCGATCCCCACGTCGGCGAGGAGGGCGTGCGCCTGCTCGAGCTCGGCCTCCTCGTAGGTGTGCCACCACGGCTCGAGGGCGCCGCGCGCCGCGGTGACCACGACATCGACGGTCCGCACCTCGGCGCGGAGCGCGGCGGCGATCGCGGCCGAGGTGATGCCGATGCGCTGGCGGTGGCGGCGGACGTCGATGCGGCCGAGCTCTCCGCCGAGCACCTCGACCCGTCCGGTGGTCGGGTGGAGCCGCAGGCTCGCGATCCGCAGGAGCGTGGTCTTGCCGGCGCCGTTCGGCCCGAGCACCACCCACCGCTGGCCGGCGTCGACGCGCCAGTCCACGTCGTGGAGGATCGTCCGCCCGTCGATGCGGACGCCGACCCCGGACAGGAGGAGCGCCGGTCCGCCGTCGGTCACGAGTCGGCGAGCTTCGCCTCTCGCTCCGTGTTGAGAGCGTCGAGCCAGGCGACGAGCCCCTCGACGGCGGAGGTCCTCGCGCCGGGGTCGGAGATCTTGGACGAGAGCTCGGCGAGTCGGCGACCGACGGCCTCGTCGGCGGCGGCAAGTGCGGCACGTCCCTTCGGCGTGATCACGTGGGCCACGCGACGCCGGTCGGCGGGGTCGGCGGCACGCTCCGCGAACCCCCGGGCCACCAGCCCGTCGACGAGGGCGGTCACGCTCGGGCGGCTCACCCCCAGGCGGCCGGCGAGCGCCGACGCAGCGGAGGACCCCATGTCGTCGAGGAAGACGAGCATCCGATACTGGGGGAGCGAGAGGTCGACACCGCCCAGGGCGTTCTCGACCGTGCGGGCGAGGCGGGCGGCGGCGCGGCCGGCCGCGGCCGGGACGGCGCCCGAGGCGAGGTCGTCCGACGAGGTCCCCGGTCGAGCAGACGGCGCAGGCGGGCTCACGGGGGGTCAGTGTGGTGCACGACGCCATGGCTCGCCAAGCACCCGTGGGTCGCGGCGCGATCGTCACGCGATCGCAACATCGTGACGGAGCCGCTAGCGTTGCCGCCCGTGCGTGCCGCCGTCGTCTGCTTCGTGGTCCTCGCGCTCGTCGCCGGACCGGTGTCCGCTGCGGGTGCGCAGGTCGACACCTCCGACCTGCCCCCCTCCTACGCCGAGGAGATCCGCGAGGCGCAGGCGCGGGTCGACGCCGCGACGGCGGAGTTCGCCGACGCCGAGACGCGCCGCTACGAGATGGAGGCCCAGATCGAGCGCCTGCAGGCCCGTCTCGTCGACGCCGAGGCCGCCCTCGTCGGGCTCCGCGACCGACTCCGCGACATGGCCGTCAACGAGTACGTGCGGGCCGGGTCGGGCACACCCACGGTGTTCGACGAGGACATCAACCGCCAGGTGCGGGCCAACGCCCTCGCCGAGATCGTCACCGAGTCCGACACCGACGCGCTCGACGCCTACCGCGCGGCGACGGCCGACCTCGAGCAGGACCGGGAGGAGCTCGACCGGCTGCTCGCCGAGCAGCGCGAGCTGGTGGCCGACCTCGAGTCCGCCCAGGCCGAGATGGTGGGCGAGCTCGAGCGTCTGCAGGAGCTGGAGGCCGAGCGCCAGGCCGAGATCCAGCGGCGCGAGGAGGAGGAGCGTCGCCGCCAGGAGGAGGAGCGTCGCCGGCAGGAGGAGGAGCGCGAGCGGCGCGAGCGCGAGGCGGCCGCGAACCGCCCGGCCAACCCGCCGACCACTCGACCGCCATCGTCGAACGACCCGAGCCCGGCACCGCCGCCGTCGTCGCCTCCGCCGTCGAGCGGCGGATGGGTCTGCCCCGTCGCCGGCCCGCACTCGTTCATCGACAGCTGGGGCGCGCCCCGCTCGGGCGGCCGCTCGCACAAGGGCGTCGACATGATGGCCTCGACCGGCACGCCGGTCGTCGCTCCCGTCAGCGGCACCGTGACGCACCGGGGCAACTCGATCGGCGGACTGTCGTTCCACCTGAACGGCGTCGACGGGCACTACTACTACGGCACGCACCTGTCCGCCTACGGCGCGTCGGGGCAGGTGCAGGCGGGCACCGTGATCGGCTACGTCGGCGACACCGGCAACGCCCGTGGCATCCCGCACCTGCACTTCGAGATCCACCCGAACGGCGGCTCGGCGGTCAACCCGACGCCCACCGTGCGCGCCGCCTGCGGCTGACCCCAGCCGGACGGGCGACGACGAGGAGGCGCCGCGTCGGCGTGCGGTCCTAGGCGCCCATGGCGTGGTAGCCGCCGTCGACGTGGACCATCTCGCCGGTGGTCGACGGGAACCAGTCCGACAGCATCGCGACGCACGTGCGCGACACGGCGGTGCTGTCGTTCACGTCCCACCCGAGGGGTGCCCGCTCGTCCCACACGTCCTCGAACTTCGCGAACCCGGGGATCGACTTGGCGGCGATCGTCCGCATCGGCCCGGCCGCGACCATGTTCACCCGGATGCCGTCCGGGCCGAGGTCTCGGGCCAGGTACCGCGAGGTCGACTCGAGCGCCGACTTCGCCACGCCCATCCAGTCGTACGCCGGCCACGCGACACGCGCGTCGAAGGTGAGCCCGAGGATCGAGCCCCCGTGCTCCTTCATCAGCGGGTGCACCGCGCCGGCGAGCGCCTTGTAGGAGTAGGCGGAGACGTGGAGCGCCACGCTGACGTCGTCCCAACCGGCGTTCATGAAGTTGTCCCCGAGGCACGCCTCGGGCGCGAAGCCGATGGCGTGCAGCACGCCGTCGACCCGCCCCCACCGCTGCTGGAGCTCGGTGGTGAGCGCCTCCAGGTGCTCGGGCGACGACACGTCGACCTCGAGCACGTCGGGCGTCGTCGGCAGCTTGCGTGCCGTGCGCTGGGTGATCGACATCCCCCGACCGAAGCCGGTGAGCAGCACCTCCGCCCCCTCCTCCTGGGCCAGGCGAGCCACGCCGAAGGCGAGGGAGGCGTCGGTCAGGACGCCGGTGACGAGGATGCGCGAGCCGTCGAGGATTCCCATGTGGCGTCCGACCCGGGAGGCGCGGCGGGCGTTACCGGAGGGCTCGCGTCCCACTGTGTGGGCTGGCGTCGCCGCGAGGCACCACCACTATGGTGACGCCCGTGCATATCGGAGTGCTGGGAGCGACCGGTCCGGCGGGGAGTGGCTTGGCGGCCCGACTCGCAGCGTCCGGCCACGAGGTCATCATCGGGTCACGCTCGCACGAGCGTGCCGTCGAGGTCCGTGACGAGCTGGTCGGCCGGTGGCCGGACCACGCGCTCGTGATCGAGGCCGGCGACAACCAGGCCGCCGCCGGTGCCGAGGTCGTGGTCATCGCCACCCCGTGGGACGGCGCGTCGACGACGGCGGCGTCGCTCGTCGAGCAGCTCGACGGCAAGGTCGTCATCTGCATGGCCAACGCCCTGACGCGGATGGGCAAGGAGTTCCAGCCCCTCGTGCCGCCGCGCGGCTCGGTGGCGGGCAACGTGCAGGCCGCGCTCCCCGGCAGCCGGGTGGCGGCGGCGATGCACCACATCCCCGCCAAGGAGCTCGGCGACCTCTCGCACCCCGTGGAGAGCGACGTGCTCGTCTGCTCCGACCACGCGTCGGCGACGGACGTGACGAGCGAGCTGATCGACTCGATGCCGGACATGCGGGCGCTCGACGCCGGCAGCCTGGCGCTGGCGGCCCCGATCGAGGCGTTCACCGCGGTGCTGCTGCAGCTGAACGTCCGCTACAAGACCCGCGCGGCGGTCAAGTTCACCGGCATCACGCGGTGACCGAGCGGGGTCCCGCCGAGGGGCCGATGCGCCTCTACGACACGGCCCGCGCGGTCGTCGTCCCGTTCGAGCCGGGCCCCGTCGTCACCATGTACACGTGCGGCATCACGCCGTACGACGCCACCCACATCGGGCACGCCGCGGTGTACCTCACCTACGACGTGCTCCAGCGCCGACTGCGCGACCGGGGCCACGAGACCCGCTGCGTCCGCAACATCACCGACGTGGACGACTCCATCCTCGGCAAGGCCCGCGAGCTCGGCGTCCACTACCTGGACCTCGCCGCCGCGGAGACGGCGCGGTTCCAGAGCGACATGGAGGTCCTGCAGGTCCTCCCGTGCTGGAGCGAGCCGCGCGCCACCTCGGCCATCGCCGACATCCGCGGCTTCATCGGGATGGTGCTCGACCAGGGCCACGCGTACGTCTCCGGCGGCGCCGTCTACTTCGACATCTCGACCTTCGACCGCTTCGGCCAGGTGAGCAACCTCCCTCGGGAGACGATGCTCGAGTACGCGGCCGAGCGGGGCGGCAACGTCGACGACCCGAACAAGCGCGACCCGCTCGACTTCGTGCTGTGGCAGCCGTCGGCGGACGACGAGCCGGCGTGGGAGTCCCTGTGGGGACCGGGGCGTCCGGGGTGGCACATCGAGTGCTCGGCTCTGGCGCTGCGGGAGCTCGGGACCACGATCGACCTGCACGGCGGCGGCGGCGACCTGATCTTCCCCCACCACGAGTGCGAGGCGGCCCAGTCGGAGGCGGCGACCGGTGAGCCGTTCGTCCGCCACTGGATGCACCAGGCGATGGTCCGCATGGACGGCGAGAAGATGTCGAAGTCGCTCGGCAACCTGGTGTTCGTCAGCGACCTCCGCACCGCCTGGGACCCCCGCGCCATCCGCCTCGGCGTCGTCGGTCACCACTACCGCGACTCGTGGGAGTGGGACGACCAGCTCATGCCCGACGCCCAGGCCCGCCTCGAGCGGTGGCTGGCCGCGGGGGAGGGGGACGGCGCGCTCGACCAGGTCCGCGCCGCGCTCGACGACGACCTCGACACGCCGACCGCCGTGGCCGCGATCGATGCCGCGGCGGCCAGCGGCGAGGGCGTGTCGACGGCGGCGATGCTCCTCGGCGTCGACCTGCTCGACCCGCCGCACGCCCACCTGGCCTGAGGTTCGCCGCTCGCCCGAGCACGACCGGCGCCGGGGGTGCAGACTTGTCCCGTGGGGACACTCGCCGTCGACGAGGAGCGCATCGGGAGCCTCTACCGCGTCGCCCGGGCAGTGGTGCGTCCGGTGCTCCTCACCGCGTGGCGCGTCGTGGTCGAGGGCCTCGAGAACATCCCCTCGGAGGGGCCCGCGATCATCGCGCCGAACCACACCGCTGCAATCGACTCGTTCTTCATCCCCGCCGTCCTGCCCCGCCGGATCATCTACGTGGGCAAGAGCGAGTACCTGGACGACTGGAAGACCCGCCGGCTGTTCCCGGCGCTGGGCATGATCCCGATCGACCGCTCCGGCGGCGATGCCAGCCAGCGGGCGCTCGCCACCGCGAAGCGGGTCCTCGAGCGGGGCGAGCTGTTCGGCATCTACCCCGAGGGCACCCGGTCGCGCACCGGTCGCCTGCACAAGGGGCACACCGGGATGGCCCGCCTGGCGATCGAGACCGGCGCGCCGATCGTCCCCGTCGGCATCATCGGCACGCGCGAGATCCAGCCGCCCGAGGTGTCGGTGCCCCTGCCGCTGAAGCGGGTCCAGATCCGGTTCGGCGCCGCCATCGACCCCCACCGGTACGCCACCCGCGCCGACGACCGGTTGGCCCTGCGCCAGCTCACCGACGAGGTCATGTTCGAGATCCGGGAGCTGTCCGGCCAGGAGTACGACCCGACCTACGCGACGAAGGGCGCGACCCCCAGTGCCCCGCCACCGGACGTGATCGACGTGACCGCCGCCGCCGACCGCCGGTCGTCGAGCGAGGTGCTCCGTCCGATCGCATCGGACGCCCCGCACGCCGAGGCGGGCTAGGAACCCCTGCCGGGGCGGTCCGGGCGCGACGGTAACCTCGGCTCCGATGGCCGACTCGATCACGATCACGCTCCCCGACGGCTCCGCGAAGGAGCTGCCCCACGGGTCCACCGCCGCCGACCTCGCCGCGTCGATCGGACCGCGGCTCGCGAAGGACGCGGTGATCGCCGTGGTCGACGGCACCGAGCGGGACCTCACGTTCGAGCTGCCCGACCGGGCCGAGGTCAGCATCGTCACGCCGAACAGCGACCGCGGGCTCTACACGATCCGCCACTCCACCGCCCACGTGCTGGCCCAGGCCGTCCTCGACCTCTTCCCGGGCGCCACGTTCGCCATCGGCCCGCCGGTGCAGGACGGCTTCTACTACGACTTCCAGCTGCCCGAGGGCGGCACGTTCCACGAGGACGACCTCGAGCGCATCGAGGCCCGCATGCGCGAGATCATCGCCGAGAAGCAGCCGTTCGTCCGCGACGAGATCCCCGACAGCGAGGCGCTCGAGCTCTTCCGGGACCACCCCTTCAAGCTGGAGATCATCAAGGGCGCCGCCGACGACCCGATGTCGGCCACCGAGACGGGCCTCGTCCGCACCTACGAGAACCCGCCGAACTTCATCGACCTCTGCCGCGGCCCCCACGTGCCCCACACCGGGCGGCTCGGCGACTTCAAGCTCATGCGCGTGGCCGGCGCCTACTGGCGCGGCGACGAGTCCCAGCCGATGCTCCAGCGCATCTACGGCACCGCGTGGGACACCAAGCAGGCGCTCGCCGACCACCTCCATCGCCTGGAGGAGGCCGAGAAGCGGGACCACCGCAGGCTCGGCGTCGAGCTCGACCTGTTCAGCTTCCCCGACGAGATCGGCTCGGGGCTGGCCGTCTTCCACCCGAAGGGCGGCATCGTCCGACGGATCATGGAGGACTACTCCCGGCGTCGCCACGAGGAGGCGGGCTACGAGTTCGTCTACTCGCCGCACATCACCAAGGAGGGCCTCTTCCACACGTCGGGGCACCTCGACTGGTACGCCGACGGGATGTTCCCCCCGATGCACCTCGACGACGTCGGGGGCGAGGGCGGCACCGACTACTACCTGCGGCCGATGAACTGCCCGTTCCACGTGCTCATCTTCCGGAGCCGCACGCGGTCCTACCGCGAGCTGCCGCTCCGCCTCTTCGAGTTCGGGACGGTCTACCGCTACGAGAAGTCCGGCGTCGTCCACGGCCTCACCCGCGTCCGGGGCATGACCCAGGACGACTCGCACATCTTCACGACCAAGGAGCAGATGGCCGAGGAGCTCGACTCGCTCCTCACCTTCGTCCTCGACCTCCTCCGGGACTACGGGCTCGACGACTTCTACCTGGAGCTCTCCACCCGCGACGAGGAGAAGTCCGTCGGCACGATCGAGGAGTGGGACGAGGCGACCGCGGTGCTGCGGCAGGTCGGCGAGGCGCGGGGCCTCGAGCTCGTCCTCGACGAAGGCGGTGGCGCGTTCTACGGGCCGAAGATCTCCGTCCAGGCGCGGGACGCGATCGGGCGCACCTGGCAGATGTCGACCATCCAGCTCGACTTCCAGACGCCCCAACGGTTCGGCATCACCTACACCGGCGCCGACGGCCAGCGCCACCAGCCGATCATGATCCACCGCGCCCTGTTCGGCTCGATCGAGCGCTTCTTCGGTGTCCTCACCGAGCACTACGCCGGGGCGTTCCCGGCCTGGCTGGCCCCGGTGCAGGTCCGGGTGCTCGGCGTGCGCGACGACCACGACGACCACGCGTTCGCGCTGGCCGAGCGCCTCCGCGCCGCGGGGTTCCGGGCCGACGCTGTCGAGGCGAACGAGCCGCTCGGGGCCCGCATCCGTCGGGCCAAGACCGAGAAGCTGCCCTACGTCCTCGTGGTCGGCGACGACGACGTCGCCAACGACACCGCGGGGGTGAACCCCCGTGGCGGCGACGTCGAGCGCGGCGTCGGCATCGACGCCTTCATCGAGCGACTCGCCGCCGAGGTGGCGGCGCACAGCTGACCGTGCCGTCCCTCGATCGCATCTGGGCCGGCTGGCGGATCCCCTACATCGAGGCGTCCGGGGCCGAGGAGCCGCCGCCGGGGGAGGGGTCGCTCTTCGAACGCATCCTGGCCCTGCCCGACGAGGAGGGGATGGTGGTGCGACGCGGCCGGACCTGCGCGGCGCTGCTCAACGCCTACCCCTACAGCAACGGGCACCTGATGGTGCTGCCGAACCGTGCGGTCGCTGAGCTGGAGGGCCTCGACGACGAGGAGCACGCCGAGCTGTGGTCGCTCGTGCGTGACGGCACGGCGGCGATCAAGGCCGCGTACCGACCCGACGGCGTGAACATCGGGGTGAACCTCGGGCGGGGCGCCGGGGCCGGCGTCCCGGACCACCTCCACGTCCACGTGCTGCCGCGGTGGGCGGGCGACACGAACTTCATGACCTCGGTCGCCGAGACGCGGGTGCTGCCCGAACCGCTCGGCGACGCGTGGCGCAAGCTGCGCGCGGCCTGGCCCGGCTGACCGGCCCCTCGCCTCATGCCCGCGCCGTCGGGGGCCCCGTCCCGCGTCGCCGCGCCGCCCCCTCGTCCCGGTTGGGCGCGGTTGGTGTCACATGCGCCGGATGCCGCGCCCGAGCCGGGGGGTTGGGCGCGGTTGGCGTCACATGGGCCGGATGTCGCGCCCGACGGAACGGGCGGACGGCGGATTCGGGTCCACGGGAGCGGGGCCGGTACCCTCCCCGCCGATGACCGAGGAGCACGAGGCCGGGCCGCTGGACGACGCCGAGGTCCGCGACGAGCTGCCGGAGGACCTCCAGCCGAGCGCCTTCGTCGGCCCCTACATCTTCCCGAACAACAACCGGCGGAGGATCCCCGGGGTCCTCTACCTGATCCTCGGCGCCGCGTGCGCGGCGCTCTGGGCCGTCGCCTCGGACGAGTCGCCGCTCGTCAACGGGGGCACCCTCCTCGCCGCGGTCCTGCTCGGGCTCATCGGGGCGTACCACCTCGTCGCGGGCTGGAACCTCGACGTCGACGAGCGCGACGCCCTCGTCGCCGCGACGAGCGCGGTCGGCTTCCCAGTCGGCCACGCCTCGGCCCAGATGGGGTGGCGCGGGTACCTCAGCCGGCCCACGTGGCGGATCCTGCTCTACTCGGCCGAGATGCCGCCCCGGCAGCGTGGCCTCGTCCTCGTCGACGGGGTGGACGGGCAGGTCCTCGAGTACTTCACCGAGGACAACCCCGAGGACTGGTCGGACCTGTCCGACGCCTGATCCGCCGCGGTGGATCAGCTGCGGGGTCGTCCCCGCACCGCCCGCAGCACCTTGTCGACCTCGCGTATCCACACGACGACCGGGGCCACGCTGGTCTGCAGCAGCTGGAGGGGGGTCGTCGTCCCTCCGTCGTCGACGGGCAGCGTCGCCGTCCACCGCTCCGGATCGGCGTCGTCGACCACCTCTGCGAGGCGCGTCGACGACGCATCCAGCCGCCCGAGCGCGTCCTCCATGGTCCCGGAGCCGCCCGACGGCACCTGCGACGGTGTCGCCGTGAGGTGCGAGGGGACGGCGGTGTCGGTGACGAGGGCTCGGGTCAGCACGTCGTGGGCATCGGCCAGGCGATCGGCCGCCGCCGTCACGACGTCGGTCGCCGACCACCCGTCCGGTCCCGGCCGCCTCGCCATCTCCTCGAGCGCCGCCTCGTCGGGTTCGCCGTCGAGGTCGGTGGCGGCGGTGCGTGCTGCGTCGCGGTACCGCCGGGGGAAGGAGCGCAGCGCAGCTGCGGCATCGCCGGGCTGCATGGACGACAGATCGATCTCGGGCACGTGCGCCTCCTGGGCCATCATCGGGAGCGGCGGGACCTCGTGCTCCTGCCACGCGGGCGAGGGTGCCACGCTCGCGGCCACGACCCAGCGAGGAGCATCGATGCCCAGCCCCACGTTCACCCCCGGGACCAACCTGGCGATGAAGATCCCGCGCGCCACCTACGACCGGACGGTGGCGTTCTACCGCGACGTGCTCGGCTTCGAGGTGGCCGAGGTGGTCGACAGCGGTGCACCGACCGTGTCGGCGTCCCACACCGTGCGCTTCGGTGCGGTCACCCTCTGGCTCGACCGGGTCGACAACTACACCGGCCCCGAGCTGTGGCTCGAGGTGCGAACCGACGATCTCGCCGCCGCCCGGGGCCGGCTGGCCGAGGCGGGCATCGAGCCGTGCGACGAGGTCGAGCCCCTCGAGGGCCAAGGCGAGACCTCGCACTGGATCGCCAACCCCGCCGGTGTGATCCACCTGCTCGCCGGCAACGGCTGACGCGGCAGCGGGTGCGTCGTCGGGCAGAGGTGCGCTGGTACCCTGCTCGCGACAGCAAGCAGAGGAGTCGTCCATGTTCGATGGACACTGGCGGACCAACTTCGAGCGCGGCCTGCGCCCCATCGGCATCGGCCTGCGCCGCACCGGCCTGCAGGCCGATCATCTCACCGGGCTCGGCATCGGCATGGCCGTCGCCTCCGCGGTGGCGATCGGCGCGGGCGCCCTCCGGGGTGGCCTCGTCCTGCTCATCCTCACCGGGCTCTGCGACTTCCTCGACGGAGCGCTCGCCAAGGCGTCCGGCATCACGAACTCCCGGCGGGGGGCGTTCTTCGACTCCGTCACCGACCGGCTCACCGACGCTCTGCTCTTCGGCGGCGTGGCCTGGTACCTGGCCACGACCCGCCCCGGCCTGCTCCCGCTCCTCCCGATGGCGCTCCTCGGCGCGGCCTCGCTCGTCTCCTACCAGCGGGCCAAGGCGGAGTCGCTCGGCTTCGACGCGCGCGGCGGCCTCATGGAGCGCGCCGAGCGGTTCATCTTCCTGGGCGTCGCCCTGCTCTTCAACGAGGCGCTCATCGCGATCCTGTGGGTCATGCTCGCCCTCACCGTCATCACCGCAGGGCAGCGCTTCGTGAAGGTCTGGCGGCAGGCGGAGCGGCCCGAGCCGCTGCCCGTGCCGGTCCGCACCCGCACCGCGGCCCGCCGCCGCACCACCCGGCCGGTGAGCCAGACGTGGCGGGAGCGGGCGCGGACCCGCCAGCGCAACCGTTGACCACGGGCCGACCGGGCCGACGGTGAGCCGTCCGCCCGTCGTCCAGCTCTACCGGGCCGGCGCCGCCCTCGCCCGTGCCGTCCCCGCGCCGGTCGCCCGCGGCGTGGCACGCACCGGCGGGACCGTCGCCTCGCGTGCGCTGCACGACCGCCGCGCCCAGGTCGAGCGCAACCTGCGCCGGGTCGACCCGTCGCTCTCGGGGCGCCACCTGCGGCGCGCCGTCGATGCCACCTTCGCCAGCTACGGCCGGTACTGGGCGGAGTCGTTCCGCCTCACGGGCCTCGACGCCGGTCACATCGACCGCGGCTTCTCCTACACCGGCTACGACCACGTCGTCGCGGCCCGCGAGCAGGGGAGCGGCGTCATCATCGCCCTGCCGCACCTGGGCGGGTGGGAGTGGGCGGCGTTCTGGCTCGCCGCCATCGAGGACGTCCCCGTCACCGCCGTCGTCGAGGCGCTCGAGCCTCCGGAGCTGTTCGAGTGGTTCGTCGACTTCCGCCGTGCCCTCGGCATGAACGTCGTGCCGCTCGGCCCCGCGGCCGGCGGCGAGGTGCTGCGGGCCCTGAAGGCGGGCCATGCCGTGTGCCTCCTGTCCGACCGCGACATCGGTGGTGGTGGGGTCGAGGTCGAGCTGTTCGGGGAGCGGACGACGCTGCCCGCTGGTCCGGCCACCCTCGCGCTCCGCACCGGGGCGCCGATCCTGCCGACCGCGATCTACTTCGACGGCGATCTGCACCGCGCGCGGGTCGACCCCCCGCTCGCGGTCGAGCGCCGGGGCTCCCTGCGGGACGACGTCGCGCGCGTCACCCAGGACCTCGCCCACGCGCTCGAGGACCTGATCCGGGCCGCGCCGGAGCAGTGGCACCTGATGCAGCCCAACTGGCCCAGCGACCGCGCCGACCTCGGGCACTAGCGTGGGTCCGTGCGCGTCGGCCTGATCTGCCCCTACAGCCTGAGCGTGCCCGGTGGGGTCCAGTACCAGGTGCTGGGGCTGGCGCGGGCGCTGCGCGGGCTCGGCCACGACGCACGCGTGCTCGCCCCGTGCGACGGACCGCCGCCCGACGCCGGCGTCACGCCGCTCGGCATGAGCATCCCCACGGCGGCGAACGGCTCGGTCGCCCCGATCGCACCCGACCCCGCCGCCCAGCTCCGCTTGATGCGGGCGCTGCGCGACGAGCGCTTCGACGTGCTCAACCTGCACGAGCCGCTCGTGCCCGGCCCCAACATGACCGCCTGCCTGTTCAAGAGCGAGCCCCTGGTCGGCACGTTCCACGCCGCTGGCCGGATCGGCGCCTACACCTGGGCCCGACCGGCGTTGGCGTGGTTGGCGACCCGCCTCGACCGCCGCGTCGTCGTGTCCGAGGACGCCCGTGACCTGGCGGAGACCGCGCTCGGCGGCACCTACGACCTCTTCTTCAACGGCATCGAGGTCGACCGGTTCGCGAAGGCGACCCCGTGGCCGACGGACGGTCCGACGATCTTCTTCATCGGCCGCCACGAGCCGCGCAAGGGCCTGGCGGTGCTGCTCGAGGCCATGGCCGAGCTGCCCCCGGACGTGCGCCTGTGGGTGGGCGGCACCGGACCGGACACCGACATGCTCCGGGCCCGCCACGCCGGCGACCCCCGCATCGAGTGGCTGGGACGCATCTCCGACGAGGAGAAGGCCCGACGCATCCGGGGCGCCAGCGCCTTCTGCACGCCCTCGCTCGGCGGCGAGTCGTTCGGCATCGTCCTCCTCGAGGGCATGGCGGCCCGCACCCCGGTCGTGGCCGCCGACCTGCCCGGCTACCGCAACGTGGCCCGGGCCGGGCGCGACGCGCTCCTGCCGCCTCCGGGCGACGTGGCGGCGCTGGCCCGTGCACTGCGCACCGTCCTCACCGACGCCGACCGGGCGGCGTCGCTCGTCGAGTCCGGCATCGAGCGGGCCCAGCACTTCTCGATGGACGCCCTCGCCGCCCGCTACCTCGACCTGTTCGACGAGGTCCTGGCCTCGCGCTGAGCGTCGTCGGGACGGTGCACCGTGGCACCGGGGCGAGCCGCGTATGATCGTCGGGCCACCGAGAGGAGCTCCATGGTCTACTTCCTGATCATCCTGGTGATCGTCATCGCCCTCGTGGCGTTCGTGATCATCTCCTACAACTCGCTCGTCTCCCTGCGGAACCGCATCGAGAACGCCTGGGCCCAGATCGACGTGCAGCTGAAGCGCCGCTACGACCTGATCCCGAACCTGGTGGAGACGGTCAAGGGCTACGCCACCCACGAGCAGGAGACCCTCGAGCGCGTCATCCAGGCCCGCAACATGGCGGTGTCGGCCGAGGGCGTGCACCAGCAGGCCGAGGCCGAGAACGCGCTGAGCGGCGCCCTCAAGTCGATCTTCGCCCTGTCGGAGGCCTATCCCGACCTCAAGGCGAACCAGGGCTTCCTCCAGCTGCAGGAGGAGCTCACCGGCACCGAGGGGCGGATCGCCTACGCGCGGCAGTTCTACAACGACACCGTGTACAAGTACAACACCAAGATCCAGTCGTTCCCCTCGAACATCCTCGCCAACATGTTCTCGTTCTCCGAGCGCGAGTACTTCGAGACCGACGACGAGACCCGCGGCCCCGTCCAGGTCCAGTTCTGAGACCGAGCACCACCCTGTCCGAGCACCTCACCGACCACGACCGCCGGGCGCGCACGCTGCACCTCGGCGCCATCGCCGCCGCGGCCCTCGTCGGGGCCGTGGTCCTCGGCGTCCTCGGCGCGCTGCTGGGGGCGTGGTGGCTCGGCGCGCTCGTCGGGGCGGTCGCCGGTGGCGCCGCCGTGGCGTGGTGGCTGGCCGGCACCTCCGAGCGCGTCCTCCAGGCCGTCGACGCCGTGCCCGTCCCGTCGGGGGAGCAGCCGCGCCTGCGGAACCTCGTCGACGGGCTGTGCGCCACGAGCGGACTGCCCGTGCCGGCGCTGTCGATCATCGACGTCGATGCCGCCAACTCCCTCGCCGTCGGCACGTCCCCCGACGACACGACCCTCGTCCTCACCCGCGGGCTGCTCGACCGCCTCGACCGCATCGAGCTCGAGGGCGTCGTCGCACGCGAGCTCGCCCGCGTCCGGCGGGGCGAGGTCGCCCTCGCCACCTTGCTCGTCCCCCTGGGATCGATCGCACCGGGCCTGCTCGCCCGGTTCCTGCCGGACCGCTACGACGTGCGGGCCGACATCGAGGCCGTCGGCCTCACCCGCTACCCGCCCGGGCTGACCCGGGCCCTCGAGAAGACGGGCACCGCCAGCGCGGTGCCCCACGTGCCGCGATCGACCAGCCACCTGTGGCTCGACGATCCGTCCCCGACGGGCGGCGAACCGCCCGCCACCGCCCACTCACCGATCGAGGAGCGCATCGCGACGCTCCAGGAGCTCTGACGCAGTTGCCCACCCGACCGCTTCGACGGGCGACGACCCTCGTCGCCCTCGTCCTCAGCCTCGCCCTGCTCGCCGTCGCCTGCGGCGGTGACGACGACGAGAGCGCCTCTACCACGACGGCGCCGTCGACGACGACCACCGAGGCCACCACGACCACCACGGAGCCGCCGCCGGTGATGCAGCTCACCGGCCTGCCCGTCCCCGATGGCGACGAGCTGGCACCGCTGCGCACGGCGATGATCGTCAAGATCGACAACAACAACTCCAACGCCCGTCCCCAGCGGGGCATCACCACCGCCGACGTGGTGATCGAGGAGGCGGTCGAGGGCAACGAGAGCCGCTTCTTCGCGATCTTCCACACCAACCTCACCGACCCGGTGGGGCCGGTGCGCTCGGCCCGCACCTCGGACATCGACCTGATGCCGATGTTCGGGCGTCCGACGTTCTCCAGCTCCGGTGGCAACGCCGGCACGATGGGATCGATCCGCGACAACGACGTCGCCGTCGTGGCCGGGCACGACTCGCCCTTCGGCAGCTTCTTCTTCCGTCTCAACAACGACGGCGACATCCGCCGCCGGGGGCCGCACAACCTGTTCGTCAACCTCAGCGAGCTGTACGCCGCCGCGGCGGACCAGGGCAGCTCGCCGCCGCCGTTCGCCACCTGGCGCGGCGCCGACGACGCCCTGCCCGAGACCGCGCTGCCCACCTTCGGTGTCGACATCACCTTCGGGCAGAACCCCATCCAGTGGGTGTGGGACGAGCCGGCCGGCGGCTTCCTCCGCTGGCAGCGGGGCACGCCGCACGTCGACCCCGACGGCACGCAGGTGAACGCGGACAACGTGCTGCTGCTCATGACCCCGTACGCGGTGAGCCCGTTCGACGCCACGTCGCCGGAGGCCCGCAGCGTCGGCAGCGGCGAGGGCTGGGTGCTGACGGCGGGCCAGGCCATCCACGGCACCTGGACGCGCGAGACCCGGGAGGCCACCTACACGTTCACCGACGACGAGGGCAACGTGGTCCCGCTGACGCCGGGCCAGACCTGGGTCGAGCTGCTGAAGCCCCAGAACCCGCCGTCGTTCCTCGAGGCCGATCCGCGGGGCTGAACCCGGGCGCGAGGCCCCCCGTCCCGTCCCTGCTACCCGCTGGGGACATCCGACCCGGAGCCCTACACTGAGCGACATGTCGAACGCTTCCCCCGCCGCCGGCCGCGAGACCGGTACCCAGCTCGTCAAGCGTGGCTTGGCCGAGATGCTGAAGGGCGGCGTCATCATGGACGTCGTCGACCCCGAGCAGGCGAAGATCGCCGAGGACGCCGGCGCGGTGGCGGTCATGGCGCTCGAGCGCGTCCCCTCCGACATCCGCCGTGACGGCGGCGTCGCCCGCATGAGCGACCCGGAGATGATCGAGGGCATCAAGGAGGCCGTCACCATCCCGGTGATGGCCAAGGCCCGCATCGGCCACTTCGTCGAGGCGCAGATCCTCGAGTCCCTCGGCGTCGACTACGTCGACGAGTCCGAGGTGCTCACCCCGGCCGACGAGGTCCACCACATCGACAAGTGGGCCTTCACCGTCCCGTTCGTGTGCGGCGCCACCAACCTCGGCGAGGCCCTGCGGCGCATCTCCGAGGGCGCCTGCATGATCCGCTCCAAGGGCGAGGCCGGCACCGGCAACATCGTCGAGGCCGTGCGCCACCTCCGCCAGATCCTCGGCGACATCCGCAAGATCACCCAGGCCGACGCCGCCGAGCAGTTCGAGTGGGCCAAGCAGCTCCAGGCCCCCCTGCCGCTCGTCCAGGAGATCCACGAGACGGGCCGCCTCCCGGTGCCGATGTTCTGCGCCGGCGGCATCGCCACCCCGGCCGACGCTGCGCTGGTCATGCAGCTGGGCGCCGAGGCCGTCTTCGTCGGTTCGGGCATCTTCAAGTCGAGCGACCCCGCCGGCATGGCCAAGGCCGTGGTCGAGGCGACGCTCAACTACCAGGACCCGCAGATCCTCGCCAAGGTCTCTCGGGGCCTGGGCAAGGCCATGCCGGGCCTCGAGATCGGTGGGCTGGAGACCAAGCTCGCCGACCGCGGCTGGTAGGTCGACGCCGTCGTGCCGTCGTCGTCCGCCGACTCGAGGCCTCCAGGGGCCGGTGAAGATCGGACTGCTGGCCCTGCAGGGGGCCGTCGAACCGCACGCCCGTAGCCTGGCGCGCCTCGGCGCGAGCACCCTCGAGGTCCGCCGCCCGGACCACCTCGCCGACGTCGACGCGCTCGTCCTGCCGGGTGGGGAGTCGACCACCATCTCGATGCTCCTCGACCGCCAGGAGCTCCGCGCCCCGCTCGCAGAGCGTCTGGCGGCCGGCATGCCGGCGCTCGGGACGTGCGCCGGCATGATCCTCCTCGCGTCGGAGGTCCTCGACGGCCGTCCCGACCAGCGCAGCTTCGGCGCCATCGACCTCGCGGTGCGCCGCAACGGCTTCGGTCGCCAGGTCGACTCCTTCGAGGCCGACCTCGTGCTCGCCGCGCCGCCCGGTGCGGACCCGTTCCACGCCGTGTTCATCCGGGCACCGGTCGTCGAGCGCGTGGGCGACGAGGTCGAGGTGCTCGCCGCCGTCGACGGGTCCCCGGTGCTCTGCCGCCAGGGCAACGTCATCGTGTCGTCGTTCCACCCCGAGCTCTCCGACGACACCCGCATCCACCAGCTGCTCGTCGCCGCCGTGGAGGCGGGCGACGGCACCCGACCTCGAGAGGTGAGCTGATGTCCGGTCACTCCAAGTGGGCCACGATCAAGCACAAGAAGGGCGCCGCCGACAAGGCGCGGGGGAAGCTCTTCGCGAAGCTGATCCGCCAGGTGGAGGTCGCGGCGCGCGAGGGCGGCGGCGACCCGGACTCGAACCCCACCCTGCGCACGATGTTCCAGAAGGCCCGGGACAACTCGGTGCCGCTCGACACGATCGAGCGAGCGATCAAGCGGGGCACCGGCGAGCTCGAGGGCGTCACCTACGAGTCGATCACCTACGAGGGCTACGCCCCCAACGGGGTGGCGCTGCTCGTCGAGGTCCTCACCGACAACCGCAACCGCACCGGCTCGGAGATCAAGACGATCTTCAACCGCAGCGGCGGCTCCTTGGCCGAGCCCGGCGCCGTCGCCTGGCAGTTCGAGCGCCGCGGCGTGATCCTCGTGCCGGGCGAGGTGGGCGAGGACGACCTGATGCTCGTCGCGCTCGACGCCGGTGCCGAGGACATCGTCGACGACGGTGGCTCCTGGCGGGTCACCTGCGAACCGTCGTCGCTCAGCGACGTGCGTGCCGCCCTCGACGAGGCCGGCATCCCGGTGGAGTCCGCGGAGGCGTCGATGGTGTCGTCGACGGTCATCGCTCTCGAGACCGCCGAGGCGGCGAAGGCCGTGCTGAAGGTCGTCGATGCGCTCGACGACCACGACGACGTGCAGGCCGTCCACGCCAACTTCGACATCCCCGAGAGCGTCCTCGAAGCCGTCGAGGTCTGAGCCCCGCCCTCAGGGCACCTCGATCGTCACCGGCTCCGTCGTGGCCAGCGGGAGCATGTCGACGTCCACTGCGACGACCTCGACGATGACCGTGGTCCCGGGGTCGAGCCGCGTCCCGTGCGTCGACCCGCCGAGTCCGGCGCCCGCCGACGATCGGCTCCAGGCCCGACCGTCGAGTCGGACGGTCAGGTAGGCGGTGCCTGGCGGCAGGTCGGCGGGTTCGGTGAACACGAGGAACGGCTCGCCGTCCCGCACGTCGACCTCGACGGGGATGTCGAGGGACGTCGGCACGTCGCGATCCCAGGCCGACGCGATCGGGAGCAGCTCCGGGGGGCCTCCAGCCGATCCGCCGGCGACGAGGAGGTGCTCGGCTCCGTCGGCGAGCGCATGGAACCGGCGAGTCGTGGCAGGTGACGGGATCGGCTCCCAGCGATCAGCCCCCGGGCGCAGAACGACCCACTGGTTGTCCCCGTGGCCCGGCCCGCTCAGCACCACCGCGCCGCCGACCTGGGTCATGGCGGATCCGAACCACGGCACCGCGTCGGGGTCCGGAAGGTCGATCCAACCGTTCTCGGGCGAGAACCGGGCCGCGACATCGGAACCGCCGCCATCGTGCTCGAGGTGGAGGGCGACGACGGTCGCGCTCCCGCCGTCGGACGTTGCGGTGGCGAATGGAGCCGGACCGAGCGGGCTGTCGGTCAGTGGCTCCCACTCGCCGGTCGCCGCGACGTAGAGCGCCCCGTCGACGAGCCACGTGTCCGGATCCCGGTAGCAGTCGACGACCGGCTCGCAGCCGCCCCACACGAGCACGTCCTCGCCGATGGCGACGGCTGCGGCGCCAGAGCGCGGCGACAACGGAGCAGCGGGAAGCGAGCGCCACGCGTTGCCAGTCGGGTCGTACGCCCACCCGGTCCGCCAGAACACGACCTCCGAGCCCGTCCACACCCCGTCGCCGAGGGTGTTGAGGCTCGACTCCGCGACGTCCTCGGACGGGCCGGCGACCTCCCGCCAGCTGTCGGTGGTCGGGTCGTACGCCGCCCCGTATGGGTCGATCACGACGCCGCTGCTGCCCCCGAGCACGAGCACCTCCCGGCCCGTCCAGACCACCGTGGGTTCGTCCCTCCACCCGATCGGCGGCGAGGCGATCGGCGTCAGCTGTGCAGTGGAGGGATCGACCCGCGCGGCGCGTGGGTCGGCGCCGAGGTTCTCGGCGTAGAGGACGAAGAAGTCCTCGAGCATCCACACCGCGTGCGGCTCGTTCTCTGCGACGTCCAGGTCTGCGCCGCGTATCGGCCGCCAGACCGAGGGCACGCCGTCGGGTTCGGCCGGGTCGGTCGGCGAGGTCACCTCGGTCGTCATCGAGTCGGTCGCCACCGGCCCGTCGCCGGACTCGTCGCGTGGCCACGCGAGCGCCGCCACCACGCTGGCGACGAGCACCACGACTGCGGCCGCCATCAGCAGCCGTCCCTGCTGGGGCGCCGGCGTCCGCTCAGGAGCCTCGACCGGCGTCGAGGACGACGCCACCCGCGCCGACAGCGCCTCGATGTAGCGCTCGATGTCGTGCTCCAGCTTCTCAGGCACGGGTCACCCCCAGGCGGGTGCGGAGGTGGTCCATCGCACGATCGACGTGCTGCTGGACCGAGGACTTGGAGATGCCGAGCAGGTCGGCGGCCTCCTGGTGGCTGTGGTGCAGGCCGACCACCAGAGCGACACAGGTCCGCTGGCGCTCGGTGAGCTCCTCCATCGCCGGCGCGAGCGCCGGTTCCACGTCGTCGATCCCGAGCTCGGACGGCGACGGCAGGAACCTGGGCGTCGGCCGGGGACGTGACCTCGTCTGGCCCACCCGGTAGAGGTAGCCCGCCGGGTTCTCCATGGCGAGCACGCGCTCGTGGTGCTCCCACGCCCACGCCATCGCCTCGGCCAGCGCCTCCTCGCCGCGCTCGATGCCGTACGTCGCAGCGAACGCCGCCGCCAGCCGGGGCCTGACCTCTGTGAGGACCTCGTCGATCGTCGTGCGTGCCACCACCCGTCAAGACCCCCTGGAAGCCGGATCGTACGACGCGCCTACGATCGGGCACGTGCCGCAGAGCGACGAGCGCGGGAGCGAGCGCAGCGAGAGTGGCCTGACCCATGAGCAGGTCGCCGAGGTCCTGGCGCGAGCGGCGGAGCTCGATGCCAGCGGTTCGATCGCGCCGATGCTGCCCGAGCTCGTGGCCCCGTCGGTGGTCGAGGAGGCGGCGGTCGAGGCGGGCCTCTCCCGCACGGCGGTGCGCCGGGCGCTGAGCGAGCTCGTCCCTGTCCGCCCGGGGCTCCCGCAGGAGCGGCCCGCGCTCCCCACGGGCAACGCCATCACCGCCGTGCGGCGTGTGCCCGGTGACCCGGACCGCGTCAGGGCCCGGGTCGAGCGGTTCCTGCGGCGGCAGGTGTTCGCCCAGCAGCGGATCTTCGACTCCGGGTCGCGGTGGGTCCCGCGCCGCGGGCTGGTGGCCACCACGCGGCGGGCCTTCGACGTCGGCGGGCGCCTCCACCTCGACGCCGTGCGCGCCGTCGACGTCCAAGTCGTGGCCGATCCCCTGCGCGACGGCTACGCCGTCGTGCGCATCGACCTCGACGTCACGCCGGTGCGCCAACGTCAGGCCGGTGTGGCGGCCGGCGGTGCGGCCACCGGCGCCGCGGTGGGCGGCACGCTCGTCGTCCTCAACGGGTTGGAGATGGTGCTCCTCGGCGCGCCGCTCGGCGTGTCGATCGCCGCGGCCGGCTGGTGGGGCGGACGCCTCCTCGCTCGCCGATCCGTCACCGAGATCGACGTGGCGATCAACGGGTTCCTCGACCGCCTCGAGCACGACGCGCCCCCGACCGAGCGTCGTGGCACGGGTGAGTAGCCTCGTCCCCCATGACCCTCTCCGTCGGCGACCCGGCCCCTGACTTCACGCTGCCCGGGACGGACGGCACGCCCGAGGGCACCCGCGACTACGCGCTCAACGGGTTCCGGGGCGGACCGGTGGTCCTCGTCTTCTATCCGGGCGACAACACGCCGGTCTGCACCCGCCAGCTCACCACGTACACGACCGAGGCCGACCAGTTCGCCGACGTCGGCGCGCAGGTCCTGGCCATCAGCCCCCAGGACGTGCCGAGCCACCAGGACTTCGCCGACAAGCAGGGCGGCTTCGCGTTCCCGCTCCTCGCCGACACCGACAAGGCGGTGGGCGAGAGCTACGGCGTGCTCGGCCCGATCGGCTTCTACCGCCGCTCGGTGTTCGTCGTCGACGGGGACGGCGTCGTCCGCTACGCCCACCGGGCCGTCGCCGGGCTCACGTTCCGGCCGACCAACGAGATCGTCGACGCCGTCCGCTCGATCGGCTGAGGACGGTCGGGGGAGCTCCGCTCAGATCCCGTCGGCCACGCCGAGGAGGCGGGCACGGCTCACCGCGCGCATGCCCCGCCACAAGCCGAGGCCGGCGAAGGCCCACGCCAGCGCGCCGATCACGACGGTGGCGCGCCCGGCACCGAACAGGGCGCCCGTCGACTGGCTGTAGGCGATCATGATGAGCGGGAGGCTCACGAGCCCTGACGCCTGCTGGGCCGCCGCGGTGCTCTTCACCCGAGCCGAGAGGCGCAGCACGATCGACAGGGTGAGGGCGAGGAACGGCGGCACGACCCAGAGCATCAGGATCCACCACTGGCCGGTGGGGAAGAACCAGCCGCCCACCTCGGGTCCGACGATGAGGTTGACGATCAGCGAGTACAGGCCGAAGCCGACGATCGTCGTGGCGTAGCCGGGCAGCAGGCTGGCGATCAGCTTGCCGAGGTAGATCTCCTTCACGTCGGCGGGCGAGTGGGCGAGGAACTCCCCGGTGCCCCGCTCGCGCTCGCCGACGATCGTGGCCGCCCCGACCGCAGTGGAGATCGTGAGCGGGACGACGACGGCGATCGGCGCGAACAGGTACACGGCCAGGGCGTAGGAGGCCCGTCCGGCGTCGGTGTCGCCCTGGATCTGGTCCTGGGCCGCCTGCGGGAGGACCTCGAGCGCCTGGGAGATCTGCCCCACGGCGTCGATGTCGCCGACGGCGGTGATGCTGAGGAGCAGGACCGTCGGGATGAAGAGGAAGAAGAGGCTGCCGAGGAAGACCATCGGCACCCAGAAGTCCTTGGCCCCGATCAGCTGCTTCAGATCGGTGCGCATGACCGTCGCGACCCGTGAGGCGTTCATCGGCCCACCGCCGCGTCGCTGCGGACCGGGGGATGGGGTGGCGGCGCGCCACGCAGCGGCCGGTGCTCCGCCCGCACGGCGAAGTAGAGGTCCTCGAGCGTCGGGCGGTGCGGCTCGACGCGTGTGAGGCGCACGCCTCGTCCGACGAGCTCGGCGATCAGATCGGGGATCCGCTCGGGCGTGTCCAGCTGGACGGTGGCGACCTGGGCGCGCTCGTAGGCGAGGACGCCCTCGTGGTCGGCCAGCGCATCGAGGCGCTCGGGCTCCTCGGCGTCGAGGCGCACGACGGCCCCGGGCCAGTAGCTCGCCGTCAGGGCCTCGGGCGTCCCGGAGATGAGGTCGGTGCCCCGGTCGAGGACGATCACCTGCTCGGCCAACCCCTCGGCCTCGAGCAGCAGGTGGGTGCACATGACGACGGTGGAGCCGTCGCGCCGCATCTCCTTGATGAGGTCGAGCACCGCGTAGGACGACTCGGGGTCGAGCCCCGACGTCGGCTCGTCGAACAGGAGCAGGTCCGGTTCGTGGAGGACCGAGCGGGAGAGCGCGAGGCGGGTCTTCATGCCCGTCGAGTAGCCGCCGACGAGCTGGTCGAGGGCGTGCTCGATGCCGAACCGCGCCGCCGCCTCGCGGATGCGGTCGTCGGCCCGACGCCCGAGCCCGTACAGCTCGGCGGAGTAGGCGAGGTTGTCCCAGCCGGTCAGCCGGTCGTACAGCGCCGGCTTGGCGGACACGACGCCGCAGCGGCGGCGCACCTCGGCGCCGTGCTCGGCGGGGTCGAGGCCGAACACCCGCACCGTGCCCTCGTCGGGGTCGAGCGCGCCGGTGATCATGCGCACGGCCGTCGTCTTCCCCGCACCGTTCGGCCCGAGCAGCACGGTGATGCTGCGGGCCGGGACGACCAGGTCGAGCTCGGTCAGCGCGTCGACGTCGCCGAAGGCGCGGCCGACGCCGCGCAGGGCGACGATGGGGTCGTCGGAGGTGGGGTCCACCCTCTGTGCGTCGGCCGGGAGGGCCCCGGCCTGAAGCGTCCGGGGTCCCCGTCGCCGCGATCCACCCGGACTAGGGTCGTACATGTGTTCGTCCTCGGGATCGATCCGGGTGTGTCCCGGTGCGGCTACGCCATCGTCGAACCGCGCGCCGGTCGTCCCCGGCCGGTGGCCATCGGCATCATCACCACCCCGCCCGACGCCGAGCTGCCGCTCCGCCTGGCCGAGCTGCAGCACGAGGTCCGGGGGCTGTTCGACGACTTCGCGCCCGCCGTCGTCGCCATCGAGCGGGTGTTCTTCCAGCACAACGTCCGCACCGCCATGTCGGTGGGCCAGGCGTCCGGTCTCGTCATGGCCGAAGCGGCCTCTCGGGGTTGCGTCGTCGCCCAGTACTCGCCGAACGAGGTGAAGCAGGCCGTGACCGGCGACGGCGCCGCCGACAAGACCGCCGTGGCCACGATGGTGCAGACCTTGCTCGGGCTCCCGCGCCCGCCCCGGCCGGCCGACGCCGCCGACGCCGCGGCGCTGGCCCTCTGCCACATCGCGCACGCGCCGCTGGCCGCGGCGGCGGAGGCCGCCCGATGATCGGCTCGCTGCGAGGCCACCTGCTCGACCGCACGCTCTCGGGCGAGGTGCTGGTGGAGGTGCAGGGCGTCGGGTACCGGGTCACGGTCAGCCCCTCGACCGCCCTCGACGTCGGCGACATCGGCGGCGAGGTGTTCCTGCACGTCCACCACCACATCCGTGAGGACGCACAGACGCTCTACGGCTTCACCACCCGCGACGAGCGCATCGCGTTCGAGGCGCTGCTGTCCGCGCACGGCGTCGGGCCGGCCCTCGCACTCGCGATCCTCTCGGTGCACCCGCCGGGGTCGCTGGCCCGGGTGCTGGCCGACGACGACCTCGCCGCCCTGTGCCTCGTGCCCGGCGTGGGCAAGAAGACGGCCCAGCGCCTGCTCGTCGAGCTGAAGAGCAAGCTCGACGTGCCGGACCTCGACGACGCCCGTTCGGCTCCGGTGGGGTCGGCGCCCGCTGGCGGTGGCTCGTCGCGCTCCGACGTCCACGACGCGCTGGCCGGGCTCGGCTACGGGCCCGACGAGATCCGCGAGGCGCTGCGGGACCTCCCGGCCGAGGGCGACGCCTCGGCGCTGCTCAAGGAGGCGCTGAAGCGCCTCGCCGTGGCACGGTGACGGGGTGAGGGAGGAGCTCCTGGACCCCGAGCCGACGCCGGAGGACCTCGATGCCGAGGGCGAGGTCGGGTGGCCTGCTGCGTCGCGGCGTCCCGCAGGCGAGGCCGTCGACGACGTCGGTCTCCGGCCCCGCCGGCTCGAGGAGTTCGTCGGCCAGGCCGAGCTCAAGGAGCACCTGGCCATCGTCCTCGAGGCCGCCCGCCGGCGCGGGCAGGCCGCCGACCACTTGCTGTTCGCCGGTCCGCCCGGACTCGGCAAGACCACGCTGTCGGGCATCGTCGCCGCCGAGATGGACGCCGCCCTCCACGTCACGTCGGGCCCGGCGCTCGAGCGGGCCGGCGACCTCGCCGCCATCCTCACCCAGCTCGAGGAGGGCGACGTCCTCTTCGTCGACGAGATCCACCGGCTCTCCCGCGCCGTCGAGGAGGTCCTCTACCCGGCGATGGAGGACTTCCAGATCGACATCGTGCTCGGCAAGGGCCCCGCCGCCCGATCGCTGCGGCTCGACGTCCCCCGCTTCACGCTCGTCGGCGCCACCACTCGCACCGGGCTCATCACCGGCCCGCTCCGCGACCGCTTCGGCCTCGTGGCCCGGCTCGACTACTACACCGCCGACGACCTGCGGGCCATCGTCGTGCGCGCTGCGGGCATCCTCGACGTCGAGCTCGACGACCAGGGCGCCGCCGAGATCGCCCGCCGGGCCCGGGGCACGCCCCGCATCGCCAACCGCCTGCTGCGTCGGGTCCGGGACTTCGCCGAGGTCCGGGGCAGCGGCGTGGTCGACCACGGCACCGCCCGGGAGGGGCTGCGGGTCTTCGGCGTCGACGAGCTGGGCCTCGACAAGGTGGACCGGGCCATCCTCGACGCCGTCTGCCGCCGCTTCGCCGGCGGGCCGGTGGGGCTGTCGACGCTCGCGATCAGCGTGGGCGAGCCGGCCGAGACGGTCGAGGACGTCTACGAGCCCTTCCTCATCCAGCTCGGCCTGCTCATGCGCACGCCACGAGGGCGCGTCGCCACCCCGGCGGCCTGGCAGCACCTCGGCGTCGAGCCGCCGGTCGACGCACCGCGGGACGAGCCGCCGAGCCTGTTCAGCTGACGCGAGGGCCCGTCACCCGGTGCCGTTAGCCTCGCGACGCCCATGGACCTCGCCGACGTCGACTACGACCTCCCACCCGAGCGCATCGCCCAGCGGCCCGTCGAGCCCCGGGACGCGGCCCGACTCCTCGTCGACGAGGGTCCGGGTGCCGCACCCCGGCACCTGACCGTCGCCGACCTGCCGAGCCTCGTCGGCCCCGGGGACGTGATCGTCGTGAACGACACGCGGGTCCTCCCGGCGCGCCTGCTCCTCCGCAAGCCGACCGGCGGCGAGGTCGAGGTGCTCCTGCTCGAGCCGTCCCGCGAGGGCTGGGAGGCGCTCGTCCGACCGAGCCGCAAGGTCCGTCCCGGCACGGTCCTCTCGGCGGCCGACGGCGCCGACGACCTCCAGGTCGAGGTGGGGGAGGACCTCGGCGAGGGGCGCCGCCGCATCCGGCTGATCGGCGCCCGCGACGAGATGTCCGCCATCGAGCGGCACGGCCGCGTGCCCCTACCGCCGTACATCCACGAGGCGCTCGACGACCCCGAGCGCTACCAGACCGTGTACGCCGACCGTCCGGCGTCGGTCGCCGCACCGACGGCGGGGTTGCACCTCACGCCGCGCGTCCTCGACGCCTGCGTGGAGGCCGGCGCCCGGATCGAGCGCGTGGAGCTGGTCGTCGGCATCGGGACGTTCCGGCCGATCACCGCCGAGAAGGTCGAGGACCACGTCATGCACGCCGAGACCTACCGGGTGCCCGCCGAGACGGTCGCGGCGTGCGAGGGGGCGCAGCGGGTCGTCGCCATCGGCACGACGACGGTGCGGGCGCTCGAGTCGGCGGCGGCCACCGGCGAGCTCGAGGGGCGCACCGAGATCTTCATCCACGGCGACCACCCGTGGCGCACCGTCGACCTGATGCTCACCAACTTCCACGTGCCCCGCTCCTCCCTGCTCGTGATGATCGAGTCCTTCGTCGGACGCCGTTGGCGGGGGCTCTACGAGACGGCGCTCGAGGAGGGCTACCGGTTCCTGTCCTTCGGCGACGCGATGTTGCTGCGGCGCGGCGGCCGCTCGTGAAGCTCACGATCGACGTCCGGGCCAGGGACGGCGCGGCCCGCACCGGCGTGGTGGCCACCCCTCGCGGCGAGTACCGCACGCCGGTGTTCATGCCGGTGGGCACCCGCGGCGCCGTGCGGACGCTGGCCGCGGACGACCTCGAGCGGCTCGGCGTCGAGATCGTGCTCGGCAACACCTACCACCTGATGCTGCGGCCGGGGGAGGAGCGGATCGACCGGCTCGGGGGCCTGCACGGGTTCATGGACTGGTCCGGCCACGTGCTGACCGACAGCGGCGGCTACCAGATCTTCAGCCTCGAGCCGAAGGTCGACGACGACGGGGCACGGTTCCGCTCCACCTACGACGGCAGCCTCCACCACCTGACGCCCGAGCGGGCCGCGGTCATCCAGGCCGCCCTCGGTGCGGACATCCAGATGGTCCTCGACGTGTGCCCGCCCCTCCCGTCGTCGGCCGACGTCGTCCGCACCGCCGTCGACCGCACCGCGGCGTGGGCGGCGCGGGGCCGGGCCGCGTTCCTCGCCGAGCGCGAGCGTCGTCTCGGCCAGGGGCGGGACCAGGCCCAGTTCGGCATCGTGCAGGGCGGCACCGACCCGGTGCTGCGGGTCGAGAGCGCCCGCCGCACGCTCGAGGTCGGGTTCGACGGCTACGCGGTCGGCGGGCTGTCGGTGGGCGAGACCCGTGACCAGATGGTCGAGGCCCTGGCCACGACGATGGACGAGCTCCCGGCCGACCAGCCCCGCTACTTCATGGGCCTCGGCGACCCCGTCGGCCTGGTCGAAGCCGTGCACCTCGGCGTCGACATGTTCGACTGCGTGCTGCCCACCCGGCTCGGGCGCCACGGGACGATCCTCACGTCCGCGGGCCGCATGAACCTGCGCAACGCCCGCTTCGCCGACGACGACGGCCCCCTCGACCCGGCCCTCGACGGCGACGGCACCGGTCGCTACTCCCGCGCCTACCTCCGCCACCTGCTCATGTCGGACGAGCCGACGGCGGCCCGCCTGCTCACGCTGCACAACGTGGCGTGGACGCTCGACCTGGTCGCGCGGATGCGCGCCGCGATAGAGGCGGGCACCTTCGCCGCCCTGCGCCGAGAGGTGCTCGACGTGTGGGCGACGCCCCGGTCCTGAGCCGTCCGTGGAGGGGTGTCGCGACCCCCGGCGGAGGTGCGACTAGCGTGACCGGCCGGCCCAACTGCGACCTGTGAGGAACCCTGCACCATGGACGGGCTCGTCTTCATCATCCTGATCGCCGTCATGTGGGCGGTCCTCCTCGTGCCCCAGCAGCGGCGCGTCAAGCGGCAGAAGGAGCTGATCTCCTCACTGGCGGTCGGCGACGACGTCATGACGAGCGGCGGCATCTACGGCACGATCACCGGTGAGGACGACGACGACCTGTTCCTCCTGGTGTCCGAGGGCGTCGAGATCCGCATCGCCCGGGGCGCCGTCGCCACCAAGGTCGAGTTCGAGGAGGGCGCCGCCGACGCGGATCCGAGCGACGCCGGCGACGCACCCGACGGGGTCTGATGCGGCGGCGCGAGCTCGTCCCGATCCTCGCGACCGTCGTCCTGACGGTGGCGGGGCTCCTCTACACCGTCGCGGCCGACAACGAGCCGCTCCTCGGCCTCGACCTCCAGGGCGGCGTGTCGGTCGTGCTCCAGCCCACCGAGGACGCGTCGCAGGAGGCGCTCGACCAGGCGGTCGGGATCATGCGTCGCCGCGTCGACGCCCTCGGCGTCGCCGAGCCCGAGGTCGCCGCCCAGGGCGACAGCATCATCGTGTCGCTGCCGGGCGTGGACGACCCCCAGCGCGCCCTCGACCTGGTCGGCCAGACCGCGGCGCTGCGCTTCCGGCCGGTGCTCGAGGTGGAGGACCCGCTCGCCGTGGCGGCGGGTGACGGCGAACCGATCGACGCGCCGACCACCGCCCCGGACGACGCGCAGGAGGACGAGGAGGTCGTGCTCGAGGAGCTCGACGACGAGGGCGACGTCATCGCCCGCTACCGCCTGGGGCCCACCGCGGTCCGGGGTGAGGCGGTGGCGGACGCCAACGCCCAGCTCGAAGGCGTCAGCTCGTGGTTCGTCGCTCTCGAGCTCCGTGCCGGCGACGACGCCATCGGCGCGTGGAACGACATCGCCGCCACCTGCTTCGCCCGGCAGCCCGAGTGCCCGACTGGCCTCCTCGGGATCGAGCTCGACAACTCGGTCATCTCGGCGCCGATCATCCAGACGCCGGAGTTCACCCGCGACCAGATCTCGATCAACGGCGACTTCACCGAGGGCGAGGCCAAGGACCTGGCGCTCGTCCTGCGCTTCGGTGCGCTGCCCGTGGAGCTCGAGCCCCAGCAGACCCAGACCGTGTCGGCCACCATCGGGCGCGACGCCCTCGACGCCGGCATCGTCGCCGGCCTGGTCGGTCTCGGTCTCGTGACCCTCTTCATGGTCGCCTACTACCGGGTGCTGGGCGTCGTCGCCATCGTGTCGCTGCTGATCTCGTTCGGGCTCCTGTGGACGATCATCAGCTGGTTCGGCGCCACCCAGGGACTGGCCCTCACCCTCGCCGGGGTCACCGGTCTCATCATCTCCATCGGCGTCTCGGTCGACTCGAACATCGTCTACTTCGAGAACCTGAAGGAGGACGTCCGTGACGGGCGTCCGGTGCGCTCGGCGGTCGAGCGGTCGTTCAGCTCGGCGTTCTCCACGATCGTGAAGGCCGACGTCACCACGCTCATCGGCGCCGCCCTCCTGTACTGGCTCAGCATCGGGCCGGTGCGGGGCTTCGCGTTCTACCTCGGTCTGGCCACCCTGCTCGACCTCGTGGTGTCGTACTTCTTCATGGGCCCGCTCGTCGTCGCCCTGGGGCGCTCGCGCCGGTTCCACGAACGTCCCGGCTGGCTCGGCATACCTCGCCGTCGCGACGACGTGGCCAGCAGCGTGGCCGTGGGAGGTGCGTCGTGACGCTCGTGCAGCGCCTCTACAGCGGCAACCCCGGCTTCGACCTCCGCAAGGTCTGGCCGAAGATGGTCGTCGTGTCCGCGGCGGCCGTGCTCGTCTGCCTCGGCTCGCTCGCGGTGCGGGGGCTCCACCTCGGCATCGACTTCGAGGGCGGCGCCGTCTGGGAGGTCGAGACCGACGACCTGTCGATCGAGGACGTCCGCGACGCCCTGCGGCCGGTCGGCCAGGACGGCGCGCGCATCCAGGTGCTGACCTCGGGCAGCGGCGTGCGCACGATCCGCGTCCAGGCAGGGGTCGAGGCGGTGGACGCGAACGAGGAGGTCGTCGACGCCCTCGCCGACGCGGCCGGCGTCGATGCGGGCCAGGTGTCGATCAACACCGTGGGGCCGTCCTGGGGCGACGAGATCACCGCAGAGGCCCAGCGCGCCCTGGTGTTCTTCTTCGTGGCCATCGCGCTCTACATCTCCGTCCGGCTCGAGTGGCGGATGGCCGTCGGCGCGCTCGTGGCGGTGGTCCACGACATCATCATCACCATCGGCGTGTACTCGATCTTCCGGTTCGAGGTGACCCCGGCGACGGTGATCGCGTTCCTCACGATCCTCGGCTACTCCCTCTACGACACCGTCGTCGTGTTCGACAAGCTCCGCGAGATGCGTCCCCTCGTCGGCGTCCGGAACCGGCTCACGTACACCGACATGGCCAACCACGCCAGCAACGAGGTGCTGATGCGGTCGGTGAACACCTCGCTGACGTCGCTGCTGCCGGTCCTCTCGCTGCTCGTCGTGGGCTCGTGGATCATGGGCGCGGCCACGCTCGAGGAGTTCGCGATCGCCCTCGCGGTCGGTCTGCTGGTCGGTGCGTACTCGTCCCTCTTCGTCGCCGTACCGGCGGTGCTCTTCCTGAAGGAGCGCCAGCCGGAGATCCGGGACGTGCGCGAGCAGCTGGGCGGCCACCAGGACGACGCCGCCGCCGTCGTGGCCGCAGCGGAGGCCGCGGCCCTGCGCGACGAGCGTGGCACCCCGGCCGCGGCCAAGGGCCCGGTGGGACGCTCGGAGTCGGGGGAGCGTCCCCGCCCTGCCCCCCGGGTGGCGACACCGACCGCGACCCATCCGCCCCGTCCGCGCAAGAAGGGCAAGAAGCGCTGACGTCGGCCGTGCCGCGGGGGTGCCCTCCCCGTGAGGGCCGACCGGTAGCCTGAGCGCGTGGCCACGGTCAACCGCGTCCTTCCCTGGCGTCGAGAGCTCGCCCCGCCCGCGGTCGAGGTCGCGCCCCTGGTCACCGCGTTCCGCGGCCGCGACGCCCGCAACCAGATCGCCACGATCACCCGGGCGTTCGAGATCGCGCGGGACGCCCACGTCGGCCAGACCCGCATGTCCGGCGAGCCGTACATCACCCACCCGCTCGCGGTCGCCCGCATCGTCGCCGAGCTCGGACTCGACGAGACCACCATCGCCGCAGCGCTCCTCCACGACGCGGTCGAGGACACGGGCCTCGAGCTCGCCGACGTCGAGCGAGAGCTCGGCGCCGACGTCGCGGCCATCGTCGACGGCGTCACCAAGCTCGACCGCCTGAAGTTCGACTCCAAGGAGGCGCAGCAGGCGGCGACGATGCGCAAGATGCTCATCGCGATGGCGAAGGACCTGCGGGTCCTCATCATCAAGCTGTCCGACCGGCTCCACAACATGCGCACGATCGCCGCGATGCCGTCGTGGAAGCAGGCCCGCACGGCGCAGGAGACGATCGACATCTACGCGCCGCTCGCCCACCGGCTCGGCATGCAGGAGCTCAAGCAGCAGCTGGAGGACCTCTCGTTCGCCGCCCTGCACCCCAAGCGCTACGCCGAGATCGACCAGATGGTCTCCACCCGCGCGCCCGAGCGCGAGATCTACCTGATGCAGGTGCTCGACCAGGTCGAGTCCCGGCTCGCCGAGCTGCGCATCCAGGCCGAGGTCACCGGCCGGCCGAAGCACTACTGGAGCATCTACGAGAAGATGGTCGTGAAGGGTCGCGAGTTCGACGACATCTACGACCTCGTCGGCATCCGCGTCACGGTCGACACCGTGAAGGATTGCTACGCGGCACTCGGCTCGATCCACGCCACGTGGAAGCCGGTGCAGGGGCGGTTCAAGGACTACATCGCGATGCCGAAGTTCAACCTGTACCAGTCGCTGCACACCACGGTGGTCGGGCCGCAGGGCAAGCCGCTCGAGGTGCAGATCCGCACCACTGAGATGCACAACCGGGCCGAGTACGGCGTGGCCGCCCACTGGTCCTACAAGGACGCGGCGTCCCGGGACGACGTCGCGTGGCTCAACCGCATCATCGACTGGCAGCAGGAGACCTCCGACCCGTCGGAGTTCATGGCGAACCTGAAGATCGACCTCGAGCAGGACGAGGTCTTCGTCTTCACCCCGAAGGGCAAGGTCGTCACCCTCCCGGTGGGGTCGACGCCGATCGACTTCGCCTACTCGATCCACACCGAGGTCGGCCACGCCTGCATCGGCGCCCGCGTCAACGGTCGCCTCGTCCCGCTGGACTCGAAGCTCACCTCGGGCGACACCGTCGAGATCTTCACCTCCAAGGTGGAGGGCGCCGGGCCGTCGCGCGATTGGTTGAAGATCGCCGTCACGCCCCGGGCCAACAACAAGATCCGCCAGTGGTTCTCCCGGGAGCGTCGCGAGGATGCGATCGAGACCGGGCGTGACGAGCTCGAGCGGGCGCTGCGGCGCGAGGGCCTGCCCGTGCAGAAGCTGGCCCGGTCGCCGCTGCTGTCCGAGGTCGCCACCGAGCTCAACTACGCCGACGTCGACGCCCTGCACGCCGCGATCGGTGAGCACCACGTCTCGGCGCAGTCCGTCGCCGGGCGCGTCGCCAAGGCGCTGCGCGGCGGCGAGCCGGAGATCGAGGAGCAGCTTCCCCGCACCGCGCGGTCCACGGCGGCGCGCCGCCCGCGTGGCTCGTCGTCGGGGGTGCACGTCGAGGGCCTCGACGACGTCATGGTCCGGCTCTCCCGGTGCTGCACGCCCGTGCCGGGCGACGAGATCATGGGCTTCGTCACGCGCGGCCGTGGCGTCTCGGTCCACCGGGCCGACTGCGCCAACGCGGTGTCGCTCTCCATGGGACAGGCCGACCGGCTGATCGACGTCGAGTGGGACAGCGCCCCCTCGGGGTTCTTCGTCGCCTCGATGGAGGTCAAGGCCCTCGACCGTTCGCGGCTCCTGCGGGACGTCTCGGCGGTGCTCGCCGACCACCACGTCAACATCATCGCCTGCACCACCACGACGGGCTCCGACCGCATCTCGAAGATGCGCTTCGACTTCGAGCTCGGCGACCCGTCCCACCTCGACTCGCTGATCAGCACCATCAAGGGCATCGACTCGGTCTACGACGCCTACCGGGTCCTGCCCGGCAAGGGCACCTAGCTCCCTCGTGTCCATGAGCGGTACGGGCCTCCAGCTGGCGCTGGTCGTGCTGCTCGTGATGGTCAACGCCCTGTTCGCGGGCACCGAGATGGCGCTCGTCACCCTGCGCGACGCCCAGGTGCGTCGGCTGGAGGAGCGGGCCGCCGGCGGTCGTGCCCTCGCGCAGCTCGCACGCGACCCCAACCGCTACCTCGCCACGATCCAGATCGGCATCACCCTCGCCGGTTTCCTCGCCTCGGCCGCGGCGGCGGTGTCGCTCGCCGAGCCCCTCGAGGAGCCGCTCGGGTTCCTCGGCCGTGCCGCCGGCCCGGTGTCGGTCGTCGCCGTCACGATCGTGCTCAGCTACGTCACCCTCGTCCTCGGCGAGCTCGCCCCGAAGCGCGTCGCCATGCAGCGCGCCGAGGGCTGGTCACTGCTCGCCGCTCGCCCCCTCTCGGTCCTCTCCACGCTGGCCCGTCCGGCCGTGTGGCTGCTCTCGCGCTCCACCGACGTCGTCGTCCGCCTGGCCGGTGGCGATCCGGCGCTCGGGCGGGGGGAGGCCACCGAGGAGGAGCTGCGCGACATGGTCGCCACCAGCGTCCGCTTCACGCCGCACCAGCGGCGCATCATCGACGGCGCCTTCGAGATCGCCGAGCGGACGCTCGCCCAGGTCCTCCGGCCGCGCCCCGACGTCGTCGTGCTGGCGTCCGAGTCGTCGGTCGGCGAGGCGCTCCGGCAGCTGGCGGACAGCGGCTACTCGCGTGCGCCCGTCGCCCCCGCCGGCAACCTCGACGACGTGACGGGCTTCGTCCACCTGCGGGACCTGCTCGGCGATCCCTCCGGGGCCGTCGCCCCGCTGGTGCAGGAGCTCCCCGTCCTCCCCGAGACCGCCGAGGTGCTCGCCGCGCTCCACGAGCTCCAGGACCGGCACGCCCAGCTGGCGGTGGTCGTCGACGAGCACGGCGGCAGCGTCGGGATCGTCACGGTCGAGGACCTCATCGAGGAGATCGTCGGCGAGATCTACGACGAGGCCGATCCCGACCTCGCGGCGGTGATCCACGACGACGATGGCTCGCTGCTGGTCTCGGGGCGCTTCCCGGTCCACGACCTCACCGACCTCGGCCTGGAGGACGTCCCCGACGGGCCCTTCACCACCGTCGCCGGCCTCGTGCTCGACCAGTTGGGACGGCTGCCCGACCGGCCGGGCGACGCCGTCGAGGTCGGGGACTGGCGGTTCGAGGTGACGCGGATCCGCCGCCGCGCCATCGCGGAGGTCCGGCTCCGACGGCGGAGAGGCGAGCGCCACGACGAGTAGCGTGCGCGGCCGTGGACGGCGCGGCGCACCTCGGGCGGCAGCTGCTGCCGATGGCGGTCGGTGCGCTCGTCGCAGTCGCGGCGGTCGCCACCTGCATCCCGCTGCCGCTCACCGGTGATCAGGCCCTCTTCTCGCTCGTCGCGGACGAGCTCGCCGAGGGGCGGCGGCTCTACACCGACGTCTGGGACCTGAAGCAGCCGGGGATCTTCTGGTTCTTCATGGCGGCCGAGGTGGCCCCCGGCGGGTCCGCGGTCGGTGCCCACCTCCTCGAGCTCGTCTGGCAGCTGGCCCTGGCGGTCGTCGCCGTCCTGGTCGCCCGACCGATCGTGCGCCGATCGTGGGCTCTGGCGCTCGTCCCGGTCCTCGTGGTCGGCTGGCCCTACGCGACGGCGTCGCCTGCCGTGCTCACCCAGGTCGAGGTCCTGGTCGGGCTGCCGATCCTCGTCGCGATCGCCGCCGGCCTCGCCGCGCTGCGCACGGAGGCACGGCCCGACGGGTGGGCGGTGACGGCCGGCGCGGCGCTCGCCGTCGTGGCCATGTTCAAGCTCGTGCTCGTCGTCGTCCCCGTCGGCGCCCTGTGCGTCGCGGCGGTGGCGAGCCGGGAGCGGACGCGGAGGCCGCTGCGGGCGCTCGTCGTCGGGTGCCTGGCCGCTGCGGTGCCGGTGCTCGTCCACCTGGCGTGGGTGGCGTCGCACGGCGCGCTGGAGGACACGCTGCGCACGTGGTTCGAGGTGCCGCTCGGCGTGAGCGAGCGCGTCGGTCGGCCCGTCGGCCGGTTGCGTGCCACCGCCGTCGACCTGCTGCGGTTCTTCGGACCTGTGCTCCTGCTCGCCGGCCTCGGCACCTGGCGCACCCTCCGCGAACGCCGCCACCCGCTCGGCCTGGCGATGGTGGCGTGGGTCGCGCTCGGCGCGGCCACGTTCCTCGTCCAGCTCTGGTGGCTCTACCTCGCGTACGTGGTCGTCGTGCCCCTCGGAATGCTGGCGGTCGTGGGCGTCGAGGTGGTCCTCGACGCCGGGCTCGACCGCCGGTGGCTCGCGGCGGGAGCGCTCGCCCTCGCTCTCCTCGCGGTGCCCACCGCCCGGGTCGTGGCCGGTCGCGGGCGGCTGCTCGTCGAGCACGGCGGGGGCACCAGCGCCGACGAGCGGAGCGCGATCGCCCGCGAGCTCGACCCCTCCGACGCCGCCACCTCCGCGGCCGCGGCCGACCTCCGGGCGCTGGCCGCGCCGTCCGACGCGGTGATCGTGTGGGGCGACCCCCGGGTCCTCCTCCGGTCCGGGCACGGCCAGGCGGCGACGATCAACGGCTGGTCGCCCGAGCACCTCGACGCCCGCCTGTGGGAGCGGGCCACGGCGGATCTGGTCGACCTGGAGCCGTCGGTCGTGGGGGTCGATGCCTTCAGCGCCGGGATCATCGAGGCGCGCGCCCCGCAGCTGCTGGCGCTGCTCCACGACCGCTACCGACGTGCCGGCGAGGGGCACGGGTTCGAGTGGTGGGTCCCTGAGGGGCCCGCGAACGGGTCCGAGGCGGGGGAGACCGGCCGGTAGTCTCGCCGGGTGGCCGACCCGTCCTTCACCGCCCCCATCGGCACCCGCGACGTCCTCCCGCCGGAGTCCGACCGCTGGGCCGCTCTCGTCGCGACCTTCGCCGACCACGTCGGGCGCGCCGGCTACGGGCTCGTGGTCGGGCCGATGTTCGAGGACCTCGCCGTCTTCCAGCGCGTCGGCGAGGCCACCGACATCGTCACCAAGGAGATGTACGACTTCGAGGACAAGGGCGGCCGGCGCATCGCCCTGCGTCCCGAGGGCACGGCGTCCATCGTCCGGGCCTACGTGCAGCACCGCCCGGTCGGCACCCCCTGGAAGGCGTGGTACGCCGCGCCCAACTTCCGCTACGAGCGTCCGCAGGCCGGTCGGTACCGCCAGCACCACCAGCTCGGCATCGAGGCGCTCGGATCCGACGACCCCGACCTCGACGTCGAGGTCATCGCCCTCCAGGCCGACCTCTACGCGCGGCTCGGCCTCCGCCAGGTCGACCTGCTCGTGAACTCGATGGGCAGCCCCGCGGACCGTGCCGCCTACGCGGCCGCGCTCGGACGCTGGCTGGAGGAGCGCCGCGACGCCCTCGATCCGGCGGACCGGCCCACGATCGCCACCAACCCCATGCGGGTGCTCGACTCGAAGCGTGAGGCCACGCGCCGCGTCACCGACGACGCACCGACGATCCTCTCGTCGCTGTCCGCCGACACCATCGCCCGGTTCGAGCGGGTCCGCGAGGGCCTCGACGCCCTCGGGATCGCCCACCGCGTCGAGCCGCGCCTCGTCCGAGGCCTCGACTACTACACGCACACGACGTTCGAGTTCCAGGCCACCGCTCTCGCGAGCGCCCAGAACGCCATCGGCGGCGGCGGCCGCTACGACGGGCTCGCCGAGGCCCTCGGAGGCCCCGCCACGCCGGGCATCGGGTTCGGGTCCGGCATCGAGCGCATCCTCCTCGCCTGCGACGCCGAGGGCGTGTTCCCCGGTCCGGACGGGGCGCCGGGCACGTTCGTCGTCGACGTCGTCGACGGCACGCACGCGCGCGACCTCGTCGCCGACCTGCGTCGCGCCGGGCTCCGAGCCGACCGCGCCTACGGTGGCCGCTCGATGAAGGCCCAGATGAAGGCGGCCGACCGGTCGGGCGCCGCGTGGGCGGTCATCGTCGGCGCCGACGAGGCCGAGGCCGACGAGGTCACCGTGCGCGACCTGCGCGGCAGCCGTGAGCAAGAGCGCGTCCCCCGTGACGCCGTCATCGACCACCTGAGGAAGCGACTGTGAGCGACACCACCCACGAGATGCCGATGCGCACCGACATGTGCGGCGAGCTCAGCGCGGGCGACGTGGGGCGTCGGGTCGCGGTGTGCGGGTGGGTCGCGCGTCGCCGCGAGCACGGCGAGCACCTCGCCTTCGTCGACCTGCGCGACCGCACCGGCGTCGTCCAGTGCGTCGTCGACGGTGCGGCCGACCTGCGCAGCGAGTTCGTCGTGCGCGTCGTCGGCACCGTCCGGCACCGTCCGGAGGGGACGACCAACGACAACCTCGCCACCGGCGAGATCGAGGTCGGGGACTGCGAGGTGGAGGTCCTGTCGAGCGCCGAGCCGCCGCCGTTCCCCGTCGACGAGCGCATCGACACCGACGAGACGATCCGCCTCCGGCACCGCTACGTCGACCTGCGTCGCGAGCGCATGCAGCGCAACCTGCGCCTGCGGGCCACCGTGAACAGCGCCATCCGGGGGGCGATGGAGGAGCAGGACTTCGTCGAGATCGAGACGCCGATGCTCATCGCGAGCACGCCCGAGGGCGCGCGCGACTTCGTCGTCCCCGCCCGCCTGAAGCCGGGATCCTTCTACGCCCTTCCCCAGAGCCCCCAGCTGTTCAAGCAGCTCTGCATGGTGGGCGGCGTCGACCGCTACTACCAGATCGCGCGCTGCCTGCGGGACGAGGACCTCCGCGCCGACCGCCAGTTCGAGTTCATGCAGCTCGACGCCGAGGCGAGCTTCGTCGGCCAGGAGGAGGTGCTCGAGTTCATCGGCCGGGCGGTGTCCGCCGCAGTGGAGGCCGTCACCGGCGAGCCGGTGGGCGAGATCCCCCGGATGACCTGGCACGACGCCATGGAGCGCTACGGCTCCGACAAGCCCGACGTGCGCTTCGGCATGGAGCTCGTCGAGCTCACCCCGGTGTTCTCGGCCACGGAGTTCAACGCCTTCAAGGCCCCGTGCGTGAAGGGGATCCGCGTGCCCGGTGGTGCGGAGATGACGCGCAACCAGCTCGACGCCCTCACCGAGACCGCGAAGCGCTACGGCGCGAAGGGCCTCGTGTGGATGAAGGTGGGGGAGGGGCGCGAGCTCACGTCCCCCGTCGCCAAGTTCCTCTCCGCCGAGGAGCTCGCGGGGATCGCCTCCGAGCTCGACGCCGAGAGCGGTGACCTCCTGCTGCTCGTCGCCGACCAGCGCCCGGCGGTGCGTCACGTGCTGGGCCTGCTGCGGCTCGCGCTCGGCCGTCCGCCTGTCAACGAGGGTGGGCTGCGCTTCCTGTGGGTCGTCGACTTCCCGCTGTTCGAGGCCATCGACGAGAGCGGCTCGCCGGTCCCGGCGCACCACCCGTTCACGATGCCCCACGCCGACGACATGGCCCTGCTCGACCGGACCGGGGAGGACCTCCTCGCCGTCCGGTCGCAGTCCTACGACCTCGTCGTCAACGGCTGGGAGCTCGGGTCCGGCAGCGTCCGGATCCACCGCGGCGACGTCCAGACCCGCATCTTCGAGTTGCTCGGCATCGGCGAGGACGAGGCCCGGGCCAAGTTCGGCTTCCTGCTCGAGGCCTTCCGGTACGGCGCGCCGCCCCACGCGGGCTTCGCGTTCGGCATCGACCGCCTCGTCGCGATCCTGGCGGGGGAGGAGAACATCCGCGAGGTGATCGCCTTCCCGAAGACCCAGTCCGGTGGCGATCCGCTGACGAACGCCCCCACACCGATCGACCCCGCGCAGCTCGCCGAGCTCGGCCTGCGCGTGCTGCCGCCCCCCAGCTAGGGGGGGGATCGGTCCGGCTCAGCCGGCGCGCAGCTCGACCACCACCGAGCCCGACTCGGCGGTGGGGAACCGGCGCGCCCCGCCGTCCATGACCGTGGCCCCGTCGGGGTGGATCTCGAGCGACACCCGCCCCCGCTCGCCCTCGGCCACCGCCCGGCGGTCGTCGAGCGAGCGCACCTCGTAGCCGAGCTTCTCGAGCTCCTCGGCGAGGCCGGTGCCGACCACCTCCGGGGTCGCCCGCGTGGTGGCGACGACGAGGTGGGTGGCGAGGTCGGTGCTGTCGAGCGACTGGGTGAGCGGGACCAGCTCGTGGGGGAGGGTGATGCCCGCGAGGAGCTCGGCGAGCGTGGCGCGGGTGGGAGGCGGCACGTGCGCGGCCGGCACCTCCTCGACCCGGATCGACGACGGGACCGGTGGGCTCGCCGGGGCCCCGCCCGGGGCGGGGTCGGGCGTCAGCGGGGCGTCGGGATCGGTTGGGGGCGGCGCCCAGACGCGCGACGCGGGGTCGACCGCCGGCGGCTCCTCGGTGCGAGACGACGTGCCGATCACGTTCAACCGCCGCAGCACGAGGATGGCGAGCGAGACCACCAGCCAGATCCAGAACAGGACCGCGTACCACTCCATCCGTCGATGCTCGCACGCCGGCGGCCCGTCGCGCGGGACGATCGCGGCGGCCGGGCCCGGTGCCGGCGTCGGTAGCCTCGCGCCGTGGCCGACGACCTGTTCTCCGCTGCCGCCGACGAGCGGCTCCAGCGCCAGGCACCGCTGGCTGCGCGCCTGCGACCCCGGACGCTCGACGACGTCGTGGGCCAGGCGCACCTGCTGGCGCCCGGCGCGCCGCTGCGCCAGCTGCTGGAGGCCGATCGGCTCTCGTCGGTGGTGTTCTGGGGTCCACCGGGCACCGGCAAGACCACCCTGGCGCGGCTCGTGGCCGACTCGAGCCGCAAGGCGTTCGAGCAGCTCTCGGCGGTCTCGGCGTCGGTGAAGGACGTCCGCGAGGTCATCGCCCGGGCCGAGGCCCGCCTCGGCCAGCACGGCCAGGGCACCATCTTGTTCCTCGACGAGGTCCACCGCTTCAACAAGGCCCAGCAGGACGCACTGCTCCCGTCGGTCGAGTCCGGGCTCCTCGTCCTCGTCGGTGCGACCACCGAGAACCCCTTCTTCGAGGTGAACCCGCCGCTGCTCTCGCGCTCGACGCTCTTCCGGCTCGAGCCGCTCGACGGTGCGGCCGTGCGGACCCTCCTCGAGCGGGGGCTGGCCCTCGAGGGCGCGACGGCCGACGACGACGCCCTCGACCACATCGCCGAGCGAGCCGGTGGGGACGGCCGCCAGTCGCTCACGGCGCTCGAGGTCGCGGTGGCGCTGGCCGCCGGCGGGGACGGCGCGCCGCACGTCACGCTGGCCCACGCCGAGGCGGCCGTCGACACCAAGGCCCTGCGCTACGGCCGCGACGCCCACTACGACGTGATCAGCGCGTTCATCAAGAGCATCCGCGGCTCGGATCCCGACGCCGGCCTGTACTGGCTGGCCCGCATGCTCGACGCCGGCGAGGACGCCCGCTTCATCGCCCGCCGCCTCGTGATCCTCGCGTCCGAGGACGTCGGCATGGCCGATCCCCAGAGCCTCCTCGTCGCCGACGCCGCGGCCCGAGCCGTCGAGTTCGTCGGGCTCCCGGAGGCGCAGCTCAACCTGGCTCAGGCCGTCGTCCACCTGGCCACCGCTCCGAAGTCGAACCGGGTGACGGTCGCGCTCGGACGGGCGCGCCGCGACGCGCAGGCCGGCGGGGACGACGCGGTGCCGACCCACCTGCGCGACGCCCACTACAAGGGCGCAGCGTCCCTCGGGCACGGGGAGGGCTACGAGTATCCTCACGACGACCCCCGGGGGTGGGTGCCCCAGGCGCACCGCCCGCGGGGTCTCGAGCACCACCGCTACTACGAGCCGTCGCCCCACGGCGCGGAGAAGGAGATCGGCGAGCGCATGGAGACCCGGAGGCGCGACCCGTGACCGCCGGCGACCTCGCCGCCGTCCTCGTCGCCATCGTCTGCCTCGTCGCGGTGGTCGTGCTGCTCGTCGCCGCCCAGGCGCTCGTCAGCGCCCTGCGGTCGCTGCAGCGGGCCCTCGACCAGCTCCACGACGAGACCATCCCCGCGGTGCAGGACCTGCGGCGCACGGCCGCCGCCACCACCGCCGGGCTGGCCCGTGCCGACCAGATCCTCGCCCACGCCGAAGGGCTCACGACGTCGCTCGACGCCACCTCGCGCTTCGCCCACCGCGTCGTGTCGAGCCCTGCGATCAAGGTGATGGCCGCGGCGTCGGGCACCCGCCGCGCCGCGCACCGCCTGCGCCGGAGGGACTGATGTTCAAGCGGCTGTACTGGCTCACCGTGGGCTCGATCCTCGGGTTCACCGCCGCGGTGTGGGGGATGGTCCGCGCCCGGCAGGCCGCGGCCAAGCTGACGCCGGCCGGCATGCGCGCCGACGCCGACGCCGCCCTCCGCCAGCTCCGCCGCGACCTCGGCGCCGCCCTGCGCGAGGGGCGCGAGGGCATGCGCGAGACCGAGGACCGCCTCCGTGCCGATCTGGCGGGTCGCCGTGGCACCCCTCGGTAGGCTGAGCACATCATGAGAGCGAGCGAGCTGCGATCGGCGTGGACGAACTTCTTCGTGGAGCGGGGGCACACCGCCGTGCCCTCCTCGAGCCTCATCCCCACGCACCCGAGCGCCCCGATGTTCACGAACTCGGGGATGATGCAGTTCGTCCCGTACTTCCTCGGTGAGGAGCCGGTCCCGTTCGATCCGCGCCGGGCCACGAGCGTCCAGCGCTGCGTGCGGGCCGGAGGCAAGCACAACGACCTCGACGCCATCGGACGGTCGCTGCGGCACCTCAGCTTCTTCGAGATGCTCGGCAACTTCAGCTTCGGCGACTACTTCAAGGCCGAGGCGATCCCGTGGGCCTGGGAGATGGTCACCGAGGTGCTCGGGATCGACGGCGACCGCGTCTGGGTCACCGTCCACGAGTCCGACGACGAGGCCGAGGACATCTGGGCCGACGCCGTCGGCGTCCCCCGTGACCGCATCCAGCGGCTCGGCAAGGACAACTTCTGGGAGATGGGCGAGACGGGCCCCTGCGGGCCGAGCTCCGAGCTCTTCTTCGACTTCGGTCCCGAGTGGGGCCCCGACGGCGGACCGGCCAACCCCGCCGCCGAGGAGCGCTACGTCGAGTTCTACAACAACGTCTTCCCCCAGTACTTCCGCCGGGCCGACGGCAGCCTCACCGACCTCGAGAACCGCGGCATCGACGTGGGGGCGGGCCTCGAGCGCATCCTCGGCGTGCTCGCGGGCAGCCCCAGCCTCTACGTCGCGGACTCCCTCGCCACCCTGGTCGACGAGGCCCAGGGCGTCACGGGTCACCGCCTCGGCGAGTCCGACCTCGGCGACATCGCCCTCCGCCTCCTCGCCGACCACACCCGGACGATGACCTTCCTCATCGCCGACGGGGTCATCCCGTCCAACGAGGACCGCGGTTACGTGCTGCGCCGGATCATCCGCCGTGCCATCCGCTTCGCCTACCTGCTCGACGTCGAGACGCCGGTCTGCCCGCCCCTCGTCGAGCGGTGCATCGACGTGATGGGCGACGACTACCCCGAGATCGTCAACGGGCGCGACCTCGTCCTCGGCATCGTCAGCCGGGAGGAGGACCGCTTCCGCCAGACGCTGCGCACCGGGTCGCAGACGCTCGACACCGAGCTCGACAAGCTCGACGAGGGCGGGACGCTCCCCGGCGCGGTCGCCTTCCAGCTCCACGACACCTACGGCTTCCCCCTCGAGGTCACCCAGGAGGTCGCCGAGCTGCGCGGCTTCGGGGTCGACCGACCGGGGTTCGAGGCAGCGATGACCGAGCAGCGGGAGCGGGCGAAGGCCGGGCGCAAGGGCGGCGGCGCGGCGTCCGAGGATGCGATGGCCGAGTACCAGCGGATCCTCGCCGAGCACGGGCCCACCGTGTTCACCGGCCGGGAGGAGGAGTCGACGACCGCCACCATCGTCGCGATCGTCGGCGACGACCTCTTCCTCGACCGCACGCCGTTCTACGCCGAGTCGGGCGGTCAGGTCGGCGACACGGGCCAGATCCAGACCGACTCGGGCGTCGTCGAGGTGCTCGACACCACCTACGCCCTCCCGGGCCTGCACCGGCACCGCTTCCAGATCATCGAGGGCGAGGTCGCCGTCGGCCAGACCGCGCTCGCCGGCATCGACGCCGAGCGTCGGGCGGCGATCCGCCGCAACCACACCGGCACCCACATCCTCCACTGGGCGCTGCGCCAGGTCCTCGGCGACCACGTGAAGCAGCAGGGGTCGCTCGTCGCCCCCGACCGCCTGCGGTTCGACTTCAGCCACTTCGAGGCCCTCACCGACGAAGAGATCGCCGCCATCGAGGACCTCGCCAACCAGGAGATCCTCTCCAACGCCCCGGTCCGGCACTACGAGACCTCGAAGGAGGAGGCCGAGCGACTCGGGGCCATCGCCTTCTTCGGCGACAAGTACGGCGAGCGCGTGCGCGTCCTCGAGGCCGGACTGCACTCGGTCGAGCTCTGCGGCGGCACGCACGTGTCCGCCCTCGGCGACATCGGACCGATGAAGATCGTGTCCGAGGGATCGATCGGCTCGAACCTGCGCCGCATCGAGGCCGTCACCGGCACCGGTCCCATCGACCGCCTGCGGGCCGAGGAGCGCCTCCTCGGTCGGGCGGCCGAGCTCGTGGGCGTGAACGCCGACGAGCTGGTCGAGGGCATCGAGAAGCGCCTGGCCGAGCTGAAGGACCTCCGCGACGAGCTGCGTGCCGTCAAGCAGCAGGCCGCCGCGGGCCAGGCGGGCACGCTCGCCGCCGAGGCCGTCGACGGCGTGGTCGTCGCCCGCCGCGACGGGGTGGCGCGCGACGAGCTGCGCGACCTCGCCATCGCCGTGCGTGAGCAGCCCGGCATCCGGGGCGTGGTGCTCGGCGGCGCCCCCGAGGGCGGCGGTGTCGCCATCGTCGCCGCCGTCACGCCCGACAGCGGGTTGCACGCTTCGGACCTCATCGCCGACGCGGCCAAGCGGGTCAAGGGCGGCACCGGGAAGAACGCCGAGCTGGCCATGGCCGGCGGCCGGGACCCGTCCGCCCTGGACGAGGCCCTCGACCTCGTGCGGGCGGCCCTCGCCGCGGCGTGAGCGCGCCAGACCCCGAGCGCCCCCGTCGCGCCATCGGCGTCGACCTCGGCTCGGTCCGCATCGGTGTGGCGGTGAGCGCCGGCACCCTCGCCACGCCCTACGAGGTGGTGGCGCGCAGCGGCGACCGGCGGCGCGACCACGCCGCGATCGGTCGCCTGGTCGAGGAGGCGGGGGCGGAGGTCGTCGTCGTCGGCCTGCCCCTGTCGCTCGACGGCTCCGTCGGCCCCGCGGCTCGCGCCGCCCTCGACGAGGTCGAGGAGCTGGCCGCGACCCTCGACGTCCCCGTCGAGACCTACGATGAGCGGCTGACCACGGTCACCGCCGACCGCCAGCTGAAGGAGCAGGGGTTGGACGCCAGCGCCCGCCGACGTGTCGTCGACAAGGTGGCGGCGGCGATCCTCCTCCAGGCCTGGCTGGACTCCCATCCGCACCCCACGCCCTGAGGTCCGATGTCCGACCGCACGCACCCCGACGACGAGCGGCTGCCGCCAGGCGTGCCGTCTCGGCGCGCCGCCCGCCGCGAGGCGGCCGTCGGCGCCAGCCGGCCGGCTGACGCCTACCCGGGGGTCGACGTCGTCGATCCCGACGACGACGGGGCCGACGAGTGGCTGTGGGACGACGGGCAGTACGTCCGGGTCGTGCGGCCGGCGGGCAACGTGCGCAAGGTCCTCTACCTCCTGATCGGCGCGGTGCTCGTCGTCGGCCTGGCCGGCGCCGCGGGGCTGTCCTGGGTGCGGGGCCAGATCGACCCCGCCGGCGAGCCGGGAGCGGCGGTCCCGATCGACATCGCCACCGGCACCTCCACCGACGAGGTCGCCACGCTGCTCGCCGACGAGGGCGTGGTGACCAACCCGACGATGTTCCGCTACTACCTGCGGTGGAAGGGCATCGGCGGCTTCGAGGCCGGCTTCTACACGCTCAACGAGAACATGTCCTTCGACGAGGCGATCGAGGTCCTCGACGCCGGACCCGCGCCGCAGGCCTTCGCCACCTTCACGGTGCCCGAGGGCCTCACCGTCGACGAGATGGCCGTCCGGCTCGACGAGCAGATCGACACGTTCTCCGCCGACGACATGTCGGCCGCCCTCATCCGCATGGAGACCCCGTGGCGGCCCCCCGACGTCGACAGCTGGGAGGGCCTGCTCTTCCCCGACACCTACGAGTACGCCCTGGCCGACGAGCCCTTCGACGTCCTCGAGCGCATGAACGCCCAGTTCGACATCGTGGCCCGTGAGGTCGGGCTCGACCCGTGGATGAACCTCGACCCGGCCACCGCGACCGGCTACACGGCCTACCAGTACGTCGTCATCGCCTCGATGATCGAGGAGGAGTCCCGCGTCCCCGAGGAGTTCGGTCGCATCTCCCGCGTGATCCACAACCGCCTGGCGCGCGGCGAGCCCCTCGGCATCGACGCCACGGTGCTCTACGCCCGGCAGCTCGCCGACCCGAACGCGTCGGGCCCGATCACCGACGCCGACCTCGCCCTCGACTCGCCGTACAACACCCGTCTCAACCCCGGTCTGCCGCCGACCCCGATCGCCGCGCCCGGCCGTGCGGCGCTCGCCGCGGCGCTCAACCCGGAGCCGGGTCCGTGGCTCTACTACGTGCTGGCCTCCGAGGACGGGTCCCACTTCTTCACCGACGACTACGACGAGTTCATCCGCCAGCGCGACGAGTCCCGGGCCCAGGGGCTGTTCTGACCGCGACGTGACCTCGCCGTCGGCCACCACCCGACTCGCCGCAGTCATCGGCGACCCCGTGCGGCACTCGCTGTCGCCGGCGCTCTTCAACGCCGCGTTCGCAGCACGGGGGATGGACTGGGCCTACCTGGCCTTCGAGGTCTCCGAGCCCCACGGCGCGGATGCGATCGGGGCGTGTCGGGCCCTGGGCCTCGAGGGCCTCAGCGTGACCATGCCCCACAAGCGCACGGCGGCGCTGACCGTCGACCGCTGCACACCGCAGGCCACCGCCCTCCAGGCGGTCAACTGCGTGCAGCGCATCGGCGACGAGCTGGTCGGCCACAACACCGACGGGGCCGGGTTCGTCGACGCTCTCGCCGAGGACCTCGGGGAGGACGTCGTCGAGGGGGCCCGGACCGTGGTGCTCGGGGCGGGCGGCGCGGCGCGCGCCATCGTGCTCGCCCTGGCAGAGCGGGGCGCCGCGGAGGTCGCGGTGGTGAACCGCACCGAGGCCCGTGCCGCCGAGGCGGCCTCGCTGGCCCCCGGCGTGGCGCGCATCGGACGCCGTGACGACCTCGCGGGGGCGACCCTCGTGGTCAACGCGACCTCGGTGGGCATGGCGGCCACCGGCGACGCCGCCGCGACGAGCCGCTTCCCCGTCGAGCCGGAGCTCCTGCACGATGCCCAGGTCGTCGTCGACGTCGTGTACCACCCGCTGCGCACCGCGCTGCTCGATGCCGCGTCGGAGCGGGGCGCTCGCACCGTCGGCGGGCTCGGGATGCTCGTGCACCAGGCCGCCCACGCCTTCCGGATCTGGACCGGCGAACCTGCGCCGCTCGACGCCATGTGGACCGCGGCCCGCGCGGGTGTCGCCGAACGCTCGGCGACCTAGCGGCCGCCCTCTCGGGCACGGCCTCTCGACAGGCGCGCCGTGCTGCGCCACGCTGGTGGTCCGGCGCGGATGGGCCGGATGGTTCATGTCCCGGCCCGAAGTGCCGATGAGGTGAACTGAAGCTAGCTACGGAGGTCCAGGTGGCTCTGCAGGGAACCCTCGAGACGTTTGCGCTGCCTGACGTGCTGCGCCTGCTCGCATCGACCAAGAAGACCGGTGTCCTGCGCGTCGACACCGACCGCGGCACCGGTGAGCTGCTCGTCGTCGACGGCGCCCTCACCGGCGGTGCGGCCGAGCGCGCGCCCCGGGCCGAGGAGCCCGCCGACGTCCTCTTCGAGCTGCTCCGCGCCGCCGGCGGCTCGTTCGTCTTCGACGCCGACGCGGATGCCTCCGGCGGACGGACCTCCCAGGAGGTCGAGTCGGCCCTGGCCGTGGCCGAGGAGCAGCTGGGGGAGTGGCGCCAGATCGAGGCCGTCGTCCCCTCGCCGCACCGCCTCGTCACGATCGACGCCGACCGCGACTCCGACATCACGCTCACGGCCGGACAGTGGAAGGCCGTCGCGACCGTCGGCAGCGGCTGCACCGTCGACGAGCTCGGCGATCGCCTCGGGCTCGCCGAGCTGCCCACCGCCCGCCTCGTCCGAGACCTCGTGCAGATCGGCGCGGTGGCGCTCGGCGACCACGACGTCGTCGCCGTCGACCCGCCGGCGAGCGCGGCGCACGAGGCCCCCGCCCCGGCCCCCGTCGCGGCCGTCCCGGCCCCTGCACCCGACCCGGAGCCCGTCGCGCCGCAGGCTCTGCCCGACCCGGAGCCGTTCCAGCCGCTCACCGAGGCTCCCGCACCGGTGGCGGAGGAGCCGTTCACGTCCTCGTCCGCCTCCTTCGAGCCCCTGGTCGAGGAGCCGTCGTCCAACGGCGCGGCGCCGGTCGCCCCGCTCTTCGGCGGCGCGGCGGACGCACCCAGCCCCGCGGAGCCGGCGCCGACGGCCGACTCGTCGACCTGGGGCGAGGCCACGGCGTTCGCCCCCTCGCCGGCGTCGAGCTTCTTCGACGACGACGAGTCCGACGACGACCCGCTCGCCGACGACCCGTTCGGCCCCGATCCGTTCCGCATCCCGCGCCTCCCGAGCGCCCCGGACGCCGTCGCGGAGGAGGACTCCGACGCCGCAGAGATGGCCCGCCAGCTCGCCAACCTGAGCCCGCGGGCCGCCCAAGCCGTCGCCGCGGCCGCCGCCGCCACCTCCGAGGAGGAGCGCGACCAGGCGCTGGCGCAGGTCAACGAAGAGACCGAGGAGCCGCTGAACCGGGGCCTCCTCCTCAAGTTCCTGTCCTCGGTCGACGAGTAGCCGCCGACGCCGGAGCGTCCCGGGGGCTGCCCCCGGGGCCCGTTACCCTCGCCCGTCGTGTCCGTCCTCGTCGTCGCCTGCGCGCTCCTGGGGCTGTTGATCGGCCCGCTGCTGCGCCTGGCCGTCGACCAGATCCCTCCACGTCGACCCCTCTTGCGTCGCCGCACCAGCGCCGACGGCGCGCCGGTGGCGTTGGCCGACCTCGTGCCGGTGCGCTCGTGGCGCCGGCCCGCACCGGCGGCGACCCTGGTCCCCGTCGGCTCTCCCGACGACCACCCCGACGGGTCGAGGGACCTGGTGCGGATGTCGTGGCGCGCACCCGCGATCGACGTGGCGACCGCCGTCGTCGGCGGCGCGCTGGCCGCGACGATCGGCACCGACCCCTACCTACCCGCCGCCCTCGTCCTCGGGTGGACCACCGTGCTGGTCACCGTGATCGACCTCGACCACTACCGGATCCCCGACCGGGTGGTCTTCCCTGCCCTCGGTGCGAGCGTCCTCCTCCTCGGCGTCGTGACCGTCGCCGCCGACCTGCCACGAGGAGCCGTCGGCGCGCTCCTCGGTGCGCTGGCCTACGCGGGGATGCTCTTCGTGATGTTCCTGATCTCGCCGGCCGGGATGGGGTTCGGGGACGTGAAGCTCGCGCTCCTCCTCGGGTTGCACCTCGGCTGGGTGGGGGGTGTCTCCGAGGTCGAGGGCGACCTCGTGGTCGATGGCCTCCTCGAGGCCGTGGGCTTCACCTTCGTCGGCGCGCTCGTCGGCACCTTCCTCGGCATCGTGCTCGGGCTCGGCTACCGGATGGTCCGGGGCCGGGGAGCCGCGTTCCCGTTCGGACCGGCGCTCGGCATCGGCACGGTCGTCGCCGTCCTCGCCCGCGGTCCGCTGGGTGCGTGATGCGCCCGTCCGGCCACCGGCGTCTCGGTATCGTGGCGTCGTGACGACCCCCGCCGATGCGCCGCGCCCCATCGTGCTCGTCGGCCCGATGGGCGCCGGCAAGAGCACGGTCGGCGTGCGCCTCGCCGAGCTCACCGGCCGCCGTGCCGTCGACCTCGACGCGCACATCGCCGAGCGGGCCGGCCGCAGCATCCCGGAGATCTTCGCCGCCGAGGGCGAGTCGGCGTTCCGTCGGCGTGAGCGCGACGCCCTCGCCGCCGTCCTGTCCGGCGTCGGCGACGTGGTCGTCGCCGCCGGGGGAGGGGCGGTGCTCGACCCCGAGTCGCGCGTCCGCCTCGCCGACGCGACCGTGGTGTGGCTCGACGCGCCAGCCGACGTGCTCATCGACCGCATCGGCGACACCGCCTCGCGTCCGCTGCTCGCCGGTGACGATCCGCTCGGCGCGCTCGCCCGCACGCTCGACGAGCGTCGCCCGCTCTACGACGAGGTGGCCGACCTGCGCATCGACGTCGCCACCCGCACCCCGGACGAGGTCGCGTCGCGCATCCTCGTCCAGCTCGGGGTCGCGGCGTGATCACCGTCCCCGTCGCGCTCGGCGACCGCAGCTACCGCGTGCTCGTCGGCGACGGTGCTCGTCACGACCTGAGCACCCTCGTCCCGCCGCGCGCTCGGCGCGCCGCGATCGTCACCCAGCCGGGCGTCCCCGTCGACGTGGACCCGGGGATCGAGCACCGGACGTTCACCATCGGGGAGGGCGAGGCGGCCAAGTCGCTCGCCACCGTCGAGGAGCTCTGCTCCGGCTTCGCCCGCTGGGGCCTCACCCGGGCCGACCTGGTCGTCGCCGTGGGTGGGGGCCTCGTCACCGACGTGGCCGGGTTCGCGGCGGCGGTCTACCACCGGGGCATCCCGGTGGTGCACGTGAGCACGACGCTGCTCGGCCAGATCGACGCGGCGATCGGCGGCAAGACCGGCGTCAACCTGGCCGAGGGCAAGAACCTGGTCGGCGCCTTCTGGCAGCCCGCCGGCGTGGTCTGCGACACCGAGGTCCTGGCGAGCCTGCCGCCCCGCGAGATGCGCTCCGGCCTCGGCGAGCTGGCCAAGTACCACTTCCTCGGCGGCGGCGAGCTCGACGCGCTGCCGCTCGACGAGCGCGTCGCCGCCTGCGTCGCCATCAAGGCCGAGGTCGTGGCCTCCGACGAGCGCGAGGGGGGCCGGCGGGCGATCCTCAACTACGGGCACACCCTCGGCCACGCCGTCGAGATCGCCGGCGGGTTCGACCTCCGCCACGGCGAGGCGGTGGCCGTGGGGTTGGTGTACGCAGCCGAGCTCGCCCACGCGCTCGGCCGCATCGACGACGCCCGCGTCGCCGAGCACCGCCGCGTCGTCGCCGCGTACGACCTCCCGTCGACGATCCCCGAGGGGCTCGACGACGACACCCTCATGGCGGCGGTGGCCCGCGACAAGAAGGCGCTCGACGGCCTCACCTTCGCCCTCGACGGTCCCGCGGGGGTCGAGGTGGTCACCGGCGTCGACCCCGACCTCGTGCGGCGCACGCTCGCACGCGTCAGGAGCGCCCGATGACCGACCGACCCGTCGTCCTGCTGCTCCACGGCGCCAACCTCGGCATCCTCGGCGAGCGCCAGCCCGAGGTCTACGGCTCGGCCACCCTCGAGGACCACGTCGCCCGCGCCCGGCGTGCGGCGGACGCCCACGGTCTCGACCTCGAGGACCTCCAGTCGAACCACGAGGGCGATCTCGTCGACGCGGTGCTCGCCGCCCGCGGCCGCTGCACCGCGGTCATCGTCAACCCCGGCGCGTTCACGCACTACGCCTGGTCGCTGCACGACGCCCTCGCCGCCTTCGACGGCATCGTCGTCGAGCTGCACCTGTCCAACCCCGCGTCGCGCGAGGCCTGGCGGCACGCCTCGGTGGTCGCTCCCGTCGCCGACGGCACCGTCGCCGGGTTCGGGGGCCTCGGCTACCAGCTCGCGGTCGATGCCGTGGCCGGGCTGCTCGAGCAGCGATGAGCATCCTCCACCTGCACCAGCTCGGTCGGATGGACCGACTGCGCCGCGTCGAGGTGCTGCGCGGCGCGCTCGACGGCGTCGCCGACGCCATGCTCCTCACCAAGCTCGTCAACGTCCGCTGGCTCACCGGCTTCACCGGCTCGGCGGGGATGCTGCTCGTCGGCCCCCGTCGCCTGCTGCTCGTCACCGACGGCCGCTACCGGGAGCAGGCCGAGGAGCAGCTCGGCGACGTCGGCGTCGACGCCGAGATCGAGATCACCTCCTCGCCCGCCGAGCTGCTGCGGTCGGCGTCGAGCGGGTGGGGAACCGTCGCCCTCGAAGCCGACGACGTCACCTGGTCGATGGAGCGGCAGGCCGCCACCGAGTGGTTCCCCGCCGCGGAGCTCGTCCCGACGTCGGGGCTCGTCGAGGAGCTGCGCGCCGTGAAGGACGGAGCCGAGCTCGATCGGATCGCGGCCGCGGCCGCCATCGCCGACGACGCCCTCGCCGGCGTCGCCTCCCAGCTCGGCAACCGCCCGTCGGAGGCCGAGGTCGCCACCGAGCTCGAGGCGGCGATGCGGCGCGCCGGGGCCGAGGGTCCGGCGTTCGAGACCATCGTCGCCGCCGGCCCCCACTCCGCCCAGCCTCACCACCACCCGGGCAGCCGACGGATCGAGCGCGGCGACCTCGTCGTGATCGACATGGGCGCGATGGTCGACGGGTACCGCTCCGACATGACCCGCACCTTCTGCATCGGCGAGCCCTCGGCCGAGCAACGGCGCCTGCTCGACGTGGTCGAGGCCGCGCACGACGCGGGGGTCGCCGCCGCCCGTCCTGGTGCCCGCACCGCCGACGTCGACGCCGCAGCGCGCTCGGTGGTGCGCGCCGCCGGTTGGGCCGAGCACTTCGTGCACCCGACGGGCCACGGCCTGGGCCTCGAGATCCACGAGCCCCTGCGTCTGTCGGCGACCTCCGATGCTACGCTCGCCGCCGGCCACGCCGTCACCGTGGAGCCCGGGGTGTACCTCCCCGGCCTCGGCGGCGCCCGGCTCGAGGACACCCTCGAGATCACCCCGGGAGGGAACCGGGCGCTCACGCGCTCGTCCACCGTCCCGATCGTCGGCTGACGCCGTCCCACCCCACGCTCGCCCCGAGGTCCCACCACCATGCCCGCCATCTCCACCAACGACCTGAAGAACGGCATGACGCTCGCCATCGACGGCGACCTGCTCAACGTCGTGGAGTTCCAGCACGTGAAGCCGGGCAAGGGCGGCGCCTTCGTCCGGACCAAGCTGAAGAACGCCCGCTCGGGCGCGGTGCTCGACCGCACCTTCCGCGCCGACGAGAAGGTCGAGCGGGCCATCATCGACAAGCGCGAGATGCAGTACCTGTACCGCGACGGCAGCGACTTCGTGTTCATGGACAACAGCACCTACGACCAGGTGCACGTGAGCGAGGCCTCCCTCGGCGATGCCGCCGGGTACCTGGTGGAGTCGAGCAACGCGGTGCTGATGATGTACGGCACCGAGATCGTGGGCGTCGAGCTGCCGGCGTCGGTCGAGCTGTCGGTGACCGAGACCGAGCCCGGCATCCAGGGCGACCGGGTCTCCGGGGCGCGCAAGCCCGCCACCCTCGAGACCGGTGTGGTCGTGCAGGTCCCCCTGTTCGTCAACGTCGGCGACCGGCTCAAGGTCGACACCCGCTCGGGCGAGTACATCACCCGCGCGTGAGCTCCTCCCGCCGTGACGCCCGTGAGCGGGCGCTCGGGCTCCTCTACGAAGCCGAGACCCGCGGCGTGGCGCCCGACGAGGTCCTCGCCGGCCTGCCGTTGCCCCCCGACCCCTATGCCGTCACGCTCGTCGAGGGCGTGGCGCAGCACATCGAGCGGATCGACGAGCTGATCTCCACCTACAGCCGCGACTGGAAGCTCGAGCGGATGCCGGCCATCGACCGGGCCGTCGTCCGCCTCGCGGCCTACGAGCTGATGGACCGCGCCGACGTCCCGACCGGCGTCGCCATCTCCGAGGCCGTCGCTCTGGCGTCGGCCTACTCGACCGACGAGTCGGGCCGGTTCGTCAACGGGTTGGTGTCCCGCCTGGCGCGGGAGGTCCGAACCGATGCCGGGACCTCCGACCCGGGTGATAACGTGCAGGCCTGACCGTGAAGCGGGTCCCGTGAGGCCCGAACGGACAGGAAAGGCACAGCTCTTGGCCCAACGCGAACGTCCTGCCACGCCCCCCGACGGGGGCGTTTTCGTTGCCCGGAGCCAGATCATGGACGGCGACGACGTGCGCCGGGCGATCCGCCGCATGGCCCACGAGGTCATCGAGCGCAACCACGGGGTGGCCGACGTCGTGGTCGTGGGGCTCCAGACCGGCGGCGTCCCGCTGGCCGAGGCGCTCGCCACCGCCCTCACCGAGATCGACGGGCACGACGTCGCCACCGGGGCGCTCGACGTGGCGTTCCACCGCGACGACGTCGGTCTGCGTCCGATCATGCCGGAGGCGGTCACCGACATCCCGGTCGACCTCACCGATCGCATCGTCGTGCTCGTCGACGACGTGCTCTTCACCGGGCGCACCGTCCGGGCGGCGCTCGACGCCCTCGGCGGCTTCGGACGGCCACGCGCCATCCAGCTGGCCGTGATGGTCGATCGCGGCCACCGGGAGCTGCCGATCCGCCCCGACTTCGTCGGCAAGAACCTGCCCACCCGGCGCGACGAGCTGGTCGACGTGTCGCTCGACGCCGTCCTCCTCGGGGAGCTCGACGGGTGAGGCACCTGCTCGGCATCGACGACCTCGGCCGCGACGGCATCGACGAGGTCATGGCGCTCACCGACTCCTTCGTCGAGGTCAGCCGCCGGGCGATCCCCAAGGTGCCGACCCTGCGGGGCCGGACGGTCGCCTGGCTCTTCTACGAGGACAGCACGCGCACGCGCCTCTCGTTCGAGACCGCGGCCCGCCGCCTCTCCGCCGACACCATGAACTTCAGCGTCGGGTCGTCGTCGGTGAAGAAGGGCGAGTCGCTGCGCGACACCGCCCAGACGATCCAGGCCATGGGCGTCGACGCCATCGTCGTGCGGCACGCCTCCGCCGGCGTGCCCTGGCAGCTGACGCGCTGGCTCGACTGCTCGGTGGTCAACGCGGGGGACGGCTGGCACGAGCACCCCACCCAGGCGCTGCTCGACTGCTACACGCTGCGCCACCACCTGGGCTCCCTCGAGGGCCGCCACATCGCCATCGTCGGCGACGTCAAGCACTCGCGGGTGGCGGGCAGCGACGTCCGGGCCTTCGCCGCCCTCGGCGCCAAGGTGACCCTCGTCGCGCCGCCCACGCTGCTGCCGGCGAGCCTCGCCGGCTGGCCGGTCGAGGTCAGCCACGACCTCGACGCGGTCCTGCCCGAGGCCGACGTCGCCTACGTGCTGCGGATGCAGCTCGAGCGCCAGCACGAGGCGCTCGTGCCCTCGCTGCGCGAGTACACCCGCACCTACGGCCTCACCGTCGACCGTGCGCGGCGCCTCCGCCCCGACGCGCTGGTCATGCACCCCGGTCCGATGAACCGCGGGATCGAGATCGCGGCCGAGGTCGCCGAGTCGTCGCAGGCGGTCATCCGGGAGCAGGTCAGCAACGGCGTCGCCGTGCGCATGGCCGTCCTGTTCCTCCTCCTCGGCTCCGGCCGCCCCGACGCCCACGCCACCGCCGATCCCGTCCCCACCGAGGTGCCCCTCCATGGCTGATCCCACCGTCGCTCCGCTGCTCGTCGCCGGCGGCACGGTCCTCGACGCCGACGGCAGCCGCCGCGCCGACGTGCGGATCGGCGGCGACGGCCGCATCGCCGAGGTCGGGCCGGACCTCGACGCCGACGGCGCGCAGGTGCTCGACGCCACGGGCTGCCTCGTCGCCCCGGGGCTCGTCGACCTGCACACGCACCTCCGCCAGCCGGGCAAGGAGGAGGCCGAGACGATCGAGACGGGCAGCCGCTGCGCGGCGCTCGGCGGGTACACCGCGGTCGTCGCCATGCCCAACACGACCCCGACCATGGACAGCGCCGCGGTGATCCGCGAGGTGCAGGAGCTCGGCCGGGCCGCGCTCTGCGCGGTCGTCCCGTCGGGAGCGATCACGGTCGGCCGGGCGGGGGAGCAGCTCAGCCCCATGGCCGAGCTGGCCGAGCTCGGGGTGACGATCTTCACCGACGACGGCACCGGCGTGCAGGACGACCGCCTCATGCGGCGGGCGCTCGAGTACGCCTCGGGCCTCGGCGTCACCCTCGCCCAGCACTGCGAGGTCACGAGCCTCTCGGAGGGGTCCTGCATGCACGAGGGGGAGTGGTCGAGCCGGCTCGGCCTCCCCGGGCAACCCGCCGAGGCCGAGGAGCTGATGGTCATGCGCGACATCGCGCTGGCCCGGCTCACCGGTGCGCGCGTCCACCTCCAGCACCTCTCCACCGCGGGATCCGTCGCCCTGGTCCGGGCCGCCAAGGCCGAGGGGCTCCCCGTCACCGCCGAGGCCACCACCCACCACTTCACGCTCACCGACGCCTGCGTGGCCTCCTACGACCCGGTGTTCAAGGTCCACCCCCCGCTCCGCACCGACGCCGACGTCGCTGCGGTGCGATCGGGCCTCGCCGACGGCACCATCGATGCCATCGCCACCGACCACGCACCGCACACCACTGAGGAGAAGGAGCGGCCCTTCGACGCCGCGCCGCCGGGGATGCTCGGGCTCGAGACCGCGCTCGCCCTCGCGCTCACCGAGCTCACCGGTCCCGACGCCGACCCCCGGCTCGACGTGGCCGAGGTCCTCGCACTCCTGTCGTGGAGGCCGGCGGCGATCGCGGGCATCGACGACCGCCACGGCGGACCGGTCGTGCCGGGCCGTCCGGCCAACCTCTGCGTCGTCGACGCCGACGCCACCTGGACGGTCGACCGCGAGCGCACCGCCAGCCGCAGCCGCAACACGCCCTACGCCGGGCGCACCCTCCGGGGTCGCGTCCGCCACACCATCTACGAGGGGACCCCCACCGTGATCGACGGAGACGCCACCCGATGACCGTTCGTGACGCCCTGCTCGTCCTCGCCGACGGCACGACCTTCGAGGGCGAGGCCATCGGTGCCGAGCCCCCCGGTGGGGTCGCCACCGGCGAGGTCGTCTTCAACACCGTCCTCACCGGCTACCAGGAGGTCATCACCGATCCGTCCTACGCCGGCCAGATCATCGCCTTCACCTACCCGCACATCGGCAACTACGGCACCAACCCCACCGACGACGAGTCCGTGCGGCCCCACGCCCGTGGCGTGGTGGTCCGCGACCTGGCCCGCCGCCACTCCAACTGGCGGGCCACCGACGACCTCGACGGCTTCCTGCGCCGCCACGGCGTGCCGGGGATCGGTGGCGTCGACACCCGCCGCCTGACGCGCCACATCCGAGAGGCGGGGTCGATGCCGGCGGCGTTCGGCACCGCACCGGAGAGCACGCTGCGGGAGGCCGCCGCCTCGGCGCCCGGCACCGACGGCATCGACCTCGTCGCCACCGTCTCCACCGACCAGCCCTACACGGTGGGCGACGGGCCGCGTCGGGTCGTGGCCTACGACTTCGGCATCAAGCGCACCATCCTCCGCCACCTGGGCGAGCTCGCGGTCGTCGAGGTGGTCCCGGCGTCCACGCCCGCCGACGAGGTGCTCGCCCGAGAGCCGGACGGCGTGTTCCTCTCCAACGGCCCCGGCGATCCGGCCGCCGTCGGCTATGCCTCCGACGCGGTGCGCGACCTGCTCGGGGAGGTGCCGGTGTTCGGCATCTGCCTCGGACACCAGCTCATGGCGCAGGCGCTCGGCGGGGCCACGCACAAGCTGCCCTTCGGCCACCACGGCGGCAACCACCCGGTCCGCCACCTCCACAGCGGGTCGGTGGAGATCACGAGCCAGAACCACAACTACGCCGTCACCGAGGGCTCGATCGACCGGGCCGAGGTCACCCACGTCAACCTCAACGACGGGGTGATCGAGGGCATCCGCTGCACCGACGTGCCGGCGTTCAGCGTGCAGTACCACCCCGAGGCGGGCCCCGGTCCCCACGACTCCCGCTACCTGTTCACCCTGTTCGAGCGCCTGATGGACGGCGCCTCCAGCTCCACGAAGGGCCGCTAGATGCCGCGTCGCGACGACATCTCCTCGATCATGCTCATCGGGTCCGGACCGATCGTCATCGGTCAGGCCTGCGAGTTCGACTACTCGGGCACGCAGGCGTGCCGCGTCCTCCGTGAGGAGGGGTACCGGGTGATCCTCGCCAACTCGAACCCGGCGACGATCATGACCGACCCCGACTTCGCCGACGCCACCTACGTCGAGCCGCTCGACGCCGAGGTCCTCACCCGGATCATCGAGAAGGAGCGCCCCGACGCCCTGCTCCCGACGCTCGGTGGACAGACCGCCCTCAACCTGGCCATGGAGCTCGACGAGGCCGGCGTGCTCGACCGCTACGGCGTCGAGCTCATCGGCGCCAACGCCGAGGCCATCGCCACCGCGGAGGACCGCCAGCAGTTCAAGGTGGCGATGCAGGAGATCGGCCTCGAGGTGCCGCGCTCGGGCATCGCCCACACGCTCGACGGCGCGCTGGAGGTCATCGAGGAGATCGGCCTCCCCGTCGTGATCCGACCCGCCTACATCCTCGGCGGTCGGGGCACCGGCATCGCCTCCACCGCCGAGGAGTTCGCCAAGGTCGCCAAGGCCGGGCTCGACGCCAGCCCCATCTCCGAGATCCTCATCGAGGAGTCGATCGCCGGCTGGAAGGAGTACGAGCTCGAGGTCATGCGGGACCACGCCGACAACTGCGTGATCATCTGCTCGATCGAGAACCTCGACCCGATGGGCGTGCACACCGGCGACTCGATCACCGTGGCGCCGGCGCAGACCCTCTCCGACGTCGAGTACCAGCTGATGCGCGACGCCGCGTTCGCGTGCATCCGGCGCGTCGGCGTCGAGACCGGCGGCTCGAACGTGCAGTTCGCGATCGACCCCGCCGACGGCCGGATGGTCGTCATCGAGATGAACCCCCGCGTCAGCCGCTCGTCGGCGTTGGCCTCGAAGGCCACCGGCTTCCCGATCGCCAAGATCGCCGCCCGGCTCGCCGTCGGCTACACGCTCGACGAGATCCCGAACGACATCACGAAGAAGACCCCGGCCAGCTTCGAGCCGACGATCGACTACGTGGTCACCAAGGTGCCCCGCTGGGCCTTCGAGAAGTTCCCGGGCACCACGGGCGTGCTCGGCACGTCGATGCAGTCGGTCGGGGAGGTCATGGCCATCGGCCGCACGTTCCCCGAGTCGATCCAGAAGGCGATGCGCTCGCTCGAGCAGGGCCGGGCCGGGCTCAACTGCGACCCGGGCGAGGCGGCCGTCGATGCGCTCGACGACGCCGAGCTGCTGCGCCGCGCGTCGATCGGCACGCCGGACCGCCCCTTCCAGCTCGAGGCGGCGATCCGCCGCGGCATGACGGTCGACGAGGTCGCCTCGGCCACCAAGGTCGACCCGTGGTTCCTCGACCAGATGTCGATCATCGTCGACGAGCGCCACCACCTCGCCGAGGTCGGCATCCACGGGATGACCCGTGCCGCGTGGCGCCGGGCCAAGCGCCTGGGCTTCTCGGATGCCCAGCTCGGCTACCTCTGGGGCGTCCCCGAGCCCGAGGTGCGTGCGGCGCGCGTCGAGGCCGGCGTGGAGGCCACGTTCAAGACGGTCGACACCTGCGGTGCCGAGTTCGAGGCCGAGACGCCGTACCACTACTCCACCTACGAGGACGAGGACGAGGTCCGGCGCGGCGACGGGCGCAAGGTCGTGATCCTCGGCTCCGGGCCGAACCGCATCGGCCAGGGCATCGAGTTCGACTACTGCTGCGTGCACGCCAGCTTCGCCCTCCGGGACGCGGGGTTCGAGACGGTGATGGTCAACTGCAACCCCGAGACCGTCTCCACCGACTACGACACCTCCGACCGGCTCTACTTCGAGCCGCTCACCTACGAGGACGTCATGAACGTGCTCGACGCCGAGCAGCCGGTGGGCGTCGTGGTCTCCCTCGGCGGCCAGACGCCGCTGAAGCTCGCCGACATGCTGCCGCCCGAGCTCGTCCTCGGCACCAGCCCGGCCTCGATCGACCTGGCCGAGGACCGCGAGCGCTGGAACGCGCTGTGCGAGCGGCTCGGCATCCCGCAGCCCCCAGGCGGCACGGCCTCCACCGTCGACGAGGCGCTGGCCATCGCCGCCGACGTCGGGTACCCGGCCCTCGTGCGCCCCTCGTACGTGCTCGGCGGTCGGGCGATGGAGATCGTCTACGACGACGAGGCGCTGCGCCGGGCGATGGCCGAGCTCGCCGGCTTCGGCAGCCTCGGGCGTGAGGGCGGCCTCTCCGCCGAGCGCCCCGTGCTCGTCGACCGCTTCCTCGAGGACGCCACCGAGGTCGACGTCGACGCCCTCCGCGACGCCACCGGCGAGGTCGTCATCGGCGGCGTGATGGAGCACGTCGAGGAAGCCGGGGTCCACTCCGGCGACAGCGCCTGCTCGATCCCGCCCGCCACGCTCTCCGCCGAGGTCGTCGCCACGATCGAGGCCCACACCCGCGCCATCGCCGAGGAGCTCGACGTCCGCGGCCTCATCAACGTCCAGTACGCGGTGAAGGACGACCAGGTCTACGTCATCGAGGCCAACCCCCGCGCGTCGCGCACGGTGCCCTTCGTCGCCAAGGCCACCGGGGTGCCCCTCGCGAAGGTCGCGGCCCGCATCATGGTCGGCGCCACGCTCGCCGAGCTGCGCGCCGAGGGCCTGCTGCGTGACCCGGTCGTCGGCGACCACGTCGCGGTCAAGGAGGCGGTGCTCCCGTTCAACCGCTTCCCCGAGGCCGACGCGGTGCTCGGCCCCGAGATGCGCTCGACCGGCGAGGTCATGGGCATCGACCTCACCGTGGGTCTGGCCTTCGCCAAGGCCCAGCTCGCCGCGGGCACGCGCCTGCCGTCCGACGGGCGGATCTTCCTCTCCCTCGCCGACCGCGACAAGCCGATCGGCGTCAAGGCCGCCCAGCGGTTCGTCGAGCTGGGCTTCACGCTGGTGGCCACCGAGGGCACCGCCGCGGCCCTCGACGCCGCGGGCGTCCCCGTCGAGACCGTCGTGGCGAAGCTGGGGGAGGAGGGCACCAACGCCGTCGACCTCGTCGCCAGCGGCGACATCGACCTGGTGGTGAACAGCCCTCGCGGGCGTGGCCCCCGGGCAGACGGTGCGCACATCCGGCAGGCCGCTGGCCTCAACGGGGTCCCGCTGCTCACCACGGCCAAGGCGGCGCTCGCCGCCGCCAACGGCATGGCCGACATGGCGCGCCACCCGCTGCGGGTCCGCAGCCTCCAGGAGTTCCACCAGGGCGTCTCGGCGTCGGAGCTGGAGCCCACCACGTGACCTCGGCCGCCGAGGTCGACCTCGCCGTCTCGGTCGGTTCGGTCCGGCTGCCCAACCCGGTCATGCCGGCGTCGGGCACCGCCGGGCACGGCACCGAGCTCGGCGCCTACGTCGATCTCGGCGGTCTCGGCGCCGTCGTCGTGAAGTCCCTGGCCGCCACGCCGTGGCCCGGCAACCCACCGCTCCGCGTGCACCAGACGCCCGCCGGGATGATCAACTCCGTGGGCCTCCAGGGCCCGGGCGTCGAGCGCTGGCTCGTCGACGACCTGCCCGGCCTCCTCGCCACCGGCGCCCGGGTGGTGGCGAGCATCTGGGGCCGTTCGGTCGACGAGTACCGCGCCGCCGCGGACCTGCTCGCTGAGGCGCCACCCGGCGTCGTGGCCGTCGAGGTCAACCTGTCGTGCCCCAACGTGTCGGGGCACGGGATCTTCGCCCAGTCCGCCCCCGACAGCGCAGCGGTCATCGCTGCCACCGCCGGCTGCGGCCGCCCCCGCTGGGCCAAGCTCACCCCGCTCGTCACCGACATCACCGAGGTCGCCGGCGCCGTGCTCGACGCCGGCGCCGAGGCCCTCACCGTCGCGAACACCGTGCCCGGCCTGGCCATCGACGTCGAGACCCGGCGCTCCCACCTCGGCGGGGGCATGGGCGGGCTGTCGGGGCCGGCGATCCACCCGATCGCGGTGCGCGCCGTCTACGAGTGCCGTGCCGCGCACCCGGACGCCGCCATCGTCGGCGTCGGCGGCATCGCCCGCGGCGTCGACGCCGTCGAGATGCTCCTCGCCGGTGCCGATGCCGTCCAGGTGGGCACCGCCACCTTCGCCGACCCCCGGGCCTGCGCCGTCGTCCTCGACGAGCTGGCGGCCTGGTGCCGAGCCCACGACGTCCCACGAGTCGCCGACCTCACCGGAGGAGCCCATGACCCCGACCGATGACCTCTTCGCCGACGAGGTGCCCGAGCACGGTCCTTGGGACCACCTGGCCATCGCCCTCGACGTCGACGACGTCGTCGTGGCCCTGCGCCTCGCCACCGAGCTCCAGCCGTGGTTCCGGGTGGCCAAGGTCGGGCTCGAGCTGTTCAGCTCGGCCGGGCCGGAGGTGATCGGCAGCCTGCACGACCTCGGCTACGACGTGTTCTGCGACCTCAAGCTGCACGACATCCCCACCACCGTCGGCAAGGCGGCACGGGTGATCGGCTCGCTCGGGGCGTCGTACCTCACCGTGCACACCGCCGGCGGCGTCGACATGGTGCGCGCCGGCAACGAGGGGCTCCTCGAAGGTGCCGCGAACGCCGGGCTCACAGCGCCGAGCTTGCTCGGCGTCACGGTGCTGACGAGCGACCCCGACGCCAGCCAGCTCCGTCCCCGGCTCGACGTGGCGCTCGAGGCGGGCTGCGAGGGCGTCGTCTGCGCGGCGACCGACCTGGCCGAGGTGCTCGAGGTCGGGCCGGAGCTGGTCACCGTCGTCCCCGGCATCCGCCCCGAGGGCACCTCGACCGACGACCAGGCCCGCGTGGCCACCCCGCGTGCGGCCATCGAGGCCGGCGCCGACCTGCTGGTGATCGGACGTGTCGTCACCGCTGCCGACGACCCGGCCGCCGCCGCGGCCGCGATCGTCGAGAGCCTGTCGTGACCCCGGAGGTCAGCCGACCTCGCTCGTCTGCATCACCGGCGTGATCGTCGTGTAGTTCGCGACATCGGCCATGATCGGGCCCATGTCGCCGGAGGCCATGGCGGACTGCATCTCCTCCATCGACTCGAACCGGAAGTGCACCGCCGCCTCGTAGGGGCCGTCGAGACCCTTGTCGACCTCGGCCCGCTCGGCGTCGAGGCCCCACGTGCGCAGGCACAGCGGCACGTGCGAGTCGCGGTAGTAGTCGTGGTCGAAGCTGGCGCCCTCGGTCTTCGGGTACAGCACGCTGAGGCGGATCATGGGATCTGTGTCTCCTGTCGGCACGGGATGCGGTCGGCGCAGTCTCCCTCACAGACGCGCCGCGCGCTCGCGTGTCGGTGGCATCCGAGGGCGCGCCACGCCGGATCACGACCCGTCCTCCTCGTCGCTCGGAGCGGCCCTGGGGCCACGTGATCGTCGGCGGCGCCGGGGCGGGTTCTTCCGGCGCCTGCCCGGGTGGTGCGCCGGGCAGCGGGGCTCGCCGTTGGTCGGATCGGTGGTGCCCCCGTGGGTCCACTCGTCGACGTGGTGGATGTCGCACAGCTCGCTCGGGACGCTGCAGGTGCCGTGGGTGCACCTCGGCTCCTGGATCTCCACCGCCCGACGCGACCCCCCGACGAAGAGCCGGGACCTCCGGCCGAGGTCGATCACCCGACCCTCCGGGCCGAAGACGGCACGCTCGACGTCGGCCGCGGCGAGGAGGGGCAGCACCTCGCCGGGCGTCACGACCCGTCCGGTGGAGAGCTCGCAGATGCGGCCGGTCAGCGTCTCGTGGTCGACGTGGACGGTGACGAGGGGCCGGGGCGCACGGGCTCCGGGCGGGGCGGCGGAGGCGCGGCGGGCCATCTCGATCAGCGCGTCGTAGCGGCGCGGCGCGGTGGACCGTGCCAGGTCAGCGCTGCTCGCTGCGTTGCCGAGGCGGTCTCGGGCGTCCGCCCAGTCGGCCTCCCAGAGCTCGTGCTCGATGCGGCGCAGCGCCTCGGCGAACTCGGTGTACCCGACCGGGTCGAAGGTGACGTCGAGGTGGCCGACGCCGTCGAGGCCGGGGGAGAGGTGGGCCGATCGCTGTCGCCAACGGCGGGTCGCCTCGTCCTCGACGTCGTCGGGTCGGGTGCACTGACGCCAGTAGGCGACGACCGTGACGAGGTCGTCGTAGGGCAGCTCGAGCGCACGGGCGACCAGCCAGGCCTCGTCGTCGGCGAAGCACCCCGGCGCCCAGCCCGCCGCGCGGGCGAGCAGCTGCACGTGTCGTGACGACAGCCGCCCGGCGCGGTGCGCCTCGTCGACCAGCGGCATGTCGCGCAGCGCGCGGCCGCGGCGCACCAGCGCCGCGCACTCGTTGCGGTCGCGCCCCGCGGCGCGCGACAGCCATGCCGCCGACGAGCGGGACCCGTCGTTCGCCCAGATCTTGCTGGCGTCGACGCGGGCGGTCACCTGCGCGATGACCGCGCCCACCTGCGACTCGATGCCCAGCAGGTCGATGGCGAGGTCGGCCAGCTCCGGCTCGGACGCGGTGTCGAGGTCGGCCGCGACGAGGTCTGCCACCGCCTGTCCGACCCGCCGGACCGCCTCGCCGATGCTCACTTCCGCCATTTCCGCAGTGTAGTCGAACATACGTTCGATGCAACGCCCATCCGTCGTGCGGTGGGCTGGACGCAGCGTCGGTCGCACCACGGAGGCGGGACGGGGGTAACGTCGTGCCATGACCCAGCCTCCCCAGCTCTCCGACGAGCAACGCCAGGCGGCGCTGGCCAAGGCGGCCGAGGTGCGCCGGGCCCGCGCCGAGATGAAGGAACGGCTGAAGATGGGCTCCGTCAGCCTCGGCGAGCTGCTCACCGCAGCGGAGGGCGACGAGGTCGTCGCCAAGATGAAGGTCCTCTCGGTGCTCGAGTCGCTCCCGGGCGTCGGCAAGGTGAAGGCCCGCCGCACCATGGAGGCCATCGGCATCGCCGACTCCCGGCGCATCCGTGGCCTGGGCGAGCAGCAGCGCAAGGCCCTCCTCGAGGCCTTCCCCTCCCCGTACAACTAGCCGGGGAGCAGTCCGATCATCATCGTCATCTCCGGCCCCGGCGGGGTCGGCAAGGGCACCGTGGTGCGCGAGCTCGTCGCCCGGGACCCCCGACTCTGGCTGAGCCGCTCCTGGACCACGCGTGAGCGCCGTCCCGGCGAGGCCGAGGACGCCTACCACTTCGTGTCGCGCGAGGAGTTCGAGCGGCACGCCGAGGCCGACGGGTTCCTCGAGTGGGCGGAGTTCATCGGCAACCTCTACGGCACGCCGGTGCCCGACGCGCCGGACGGCCACGACGTCGTGCTCGAGATCGACGTGCAGGGCGCGGCGCAGGTCGCCGAGCGGCATCCCGACGCCCTGCTCCTGTTCATGGAGGCCCCGTCGGTCGAGGAGCAGACGGCTCGGCTCCGCGCCCGGGGCGACACCGAGGAGCAGGTGGCTCGGCGGGTCGCCGCCGCGGCGGCCGAGACGTCGCAGGGTCGCGAGCTCGGGGCCCGCTTCGTGGTCAACGACGAGCTGGAGGCCACGATCGCCCAGCTCCTGTCGCTCGTCGAGGCCGAGCGCCGCCGGAGGGTCGAGGGGGGCTGCTAGCCTTCTCGATCGGCCCGATCCTCGTTTGGAGACCCGATGTCCCAGCTGCACGACTCGATGATGAACCCGCGCGTGGAGGAGCTCCTCGATCGTGCGGGCTCCAAGTTCCGCCTGGTCACCCTGGGTGCCATGCGGGCGCGGCAGATCAACGCCTACTTCGGTCAGCTCGGTGAGGGGCTCGGGGCGATGATCCCGCCCCAGGTGACCTCGGTGGCCCGCAAGCCGCTGTCGATCGCCTTCGAGGAGATCGCCGCGGACAAGATCGAGGCCCGCCCGATCGACCCCGACGCCGGTTCTGCCGAGGACGGCGACGCCGAGCCCGCCGAGTAGCACCGGGTGCTCGAAGGGCGACGCATCGTCCTCGGCGTCAGCGGCGGCATCGCCGCGTACAAGGCGGTCGAGATCTGTCGGCGCCTGGTCGATGCGGGTGCCCACGTGAGCCCCGTGCTCACCGAGGGCGCCCAGCGCTTCGTCGGCGCCGCCACGTTCTCCGCGCTGGCGTCCGAGCCCGTCCAGACCTCGCTCTGGGACGAGGCGTCGCCGATCCCCCACACCCGCCTCGGGCAGTCGGCCGATCTGGTGCTCGTCGCCCCGGCGACGGCGAAGGTGATCTCCGACCTGCGGACGGGACGGTCCCACGACCTGCTCACCGCGACGCTCCTCGCCACCCGGGCGCCCGTCGTGGTGTGCCCGGCGATGCACACCGAGATGTGGGAGCACCCGGCGGTGCAGGAGAACCTCCAGGTCCTGATCTCCCGTGGGGTCCACGTCGTCCCGCCGGAGGAGGGCCGCCTGGCCGGTGGCGACGTCGGCAAGGGTCGCCTCGCCGACCCGGCCACGGTCGTGGCGGCGGTCGAGCGGGTCCTCGGTCCGAACGACATGGTGGGCCAGAAGGTGCTCGTCACCGCGGGCGGCACCCGCGAGGCCATCGACGCCGTGCGGGTCGTCACCAACCGATCGTCGGGGAAGCAGGGCTACGCCCTCGCCGCCGAGGCCGCGCACCGCGGCGCCCACGTCACCCTCGTCACCACCGTCGACCGGCCGGTCCCGCCGGGCGTCGCCGAGGTCGTCGCCGTGGCGTCGGCCGCCGACATGCAGGAGGCGGTGGTCCCCCGGGCCGCCGACCAGGACGTGATCATCATGGCCGCGGCGGTCGCCGACTTCCGTCCTGCCACCGTCGCGGACCGCAAGATCAAGAAGGGCGAGGGGCTCGACGCCATCGAGCTCGCCCCCACCCACGACTTCCTCGTCGACCTCGGCGCCACCAAGCCCCACGGCCAGGTCCTGGTCGGCTTCGCCGCCGAGACCGACGACGTGGTCGACAACGCCCGCGACAAGCTCGCCCGCAAGAACCTCGACCTCATCGTCGCCAACGACGTGGCGTCGGAGGGGGCGGGGTTCGAGCACGACACCAACGCGGTGGTGATCCTCACCCCGGACGGGGTGGGGCAGACTGTCCCGCTGACCGACAAGCGCACGGTGGCCCGCGCCGTGCTCGACGCCGTCGTCGAGCGCCAGGGCCGGACCACCGCGCCATGACCGGGACCGCCCTCACGCGACCCGAGACCTGCACAGGAGCACGATGACCGCCTACACCTTCACCTCGGAATCGGTGACCGAGGGCCATCCCGACAAGATGGCCGACCAGATCTCGGACTCGATCCTCGACGCCCTCCTGGCCCAGGACCCGGCGAGCCGGGTGGCGTGCGAGACGCTGGTCACCACCGGTGTGGCGATCGTCGCCGGCGAGATCACGACCGAGGCCTACGTCGACATCCCGAGCGTCGTGCGCCGCACGATCAACGAGATCGGGTACAACCGCGAGTCCTACGGCTTCGACGGCAACACCTGCGGCGTCATGGTCACCATCGACGAGCAGTCGCCCGACATCGCCCAGGGCGTCGACGCCTCCGAGGAGGTCCGCTCGGGGACGTCCGGCGAGGAGCAGCTCAACCAGCAGGGCGCCGGCGACCAGGGGATGATGTTCGGCTACGCCTGCGACGAGACCGACGTGCTCATGCCGCTGCCGATCCACGTCGCCCATCGCATGGCCGAGCGCCTGGCCGAGGTCCGCCGGGCGGGCACGATCCCGTACCTCCGTCCCGACGGCAAGACCCAGGTCACGTTCGACTACGAGGACGGCAAGCCGGTCCGGCTGCGCACCGTCTTGATCTCCACCCAGCACGACGAGGGCATCGACCGCGACTCGATGATCCGGCCCGACCTGGTCGAGCAGGTCATCCGCCCGGTGGTCCCCGAGCAGTTCGCGGACGACGACTACGACGTCTGGATCAACCCGACCGGTCGCTTCGTCGTCGGCGGCCCCGTGGGCGACGCCGGCCTCACCGGTCGCAAGATCATCGTCGACACCTACGGCGGCATGGGCCGCCACGGCGGCGGCGCCTTCTCGGGCAAGGACCCGTCGAAGGTCGATCGGTCCGGGGCCTACGCCGCCCGGTGGGTCGCCAAGAACGTCGTGGCCTCCGGCGCGGCGCGCCGCTGCGAGGTCCAGGTGGCCTACGCCATCGGCGTCGCGCAGCCCATCTCCCTGCTCGTCGAGACCTTCGGCACCGCCGTCGTCGACGAGGCGAAGATCGCCGAGGCCGTGTCCGAGGTGTTCGACCTGCGGCCGGCCGCGATCGTGCGCGACCTCGAGCTGCGCCGGCCGATCTACCGGCCCACCGCGGCGTACGGCCACTTCGGTCGCCAGGAGGAGTCGTTCACCTGGGAGCGCACCGATCGGGTCCACGCCCTGAAGTCCGCTCTCGGCCTCTGAGCCGCGCGGAGGTGCCGTCGCCGGGCGCGTCGGGAGCACCTGAGCCCGCCCATCGGGTGGTGCGGGTGCTGCCCGACGAGCCCGCGATCGACAGGGAGTTCGACTACCTCGTCCCATCCGGGATGGAGGACCTGGCGCTCGGTGACGTGGTGCGCGTCGGGCTGCACGGGCGTCGGGTGGGCGGGTGGGTCGTCGAGGACGACGTCGCTCCTGCCCCGGGCCTCGCGCTGAGCCCCGTCGCCAAGCGGAGCGGTGTCGGCCCCTCGGGTGACCTCATCGACCTGGCGGGGTGGGCGGCGTGGCGCTGGGCCGGTCGGCGGGCGTCGCTGCTGCGCACGGCGACACCGCCCCACGTCGTCCCGTCGCTGCCTGCGGCCCCCACGCGCGCCACGCCGGTCCCGGCCGTGCGCGACGAGCAGGTCGAGCAGGCCTTCTCGCACCCGGTCTCCGTCCTGCGCCTGCCCCCGACCGCCGACCGGTTCCCGGTCGCCCTCGCCGCGGTGGCGCGGGGCCAGGCGCTGCTGCTCGTGCCGTCGGTCGGGCAGGCCAGGTCCCTGGCCGTGCGCCTGCGCCGGTCGGGCGTGGAGGTCGCCGTGCACCCGCGCGACTGGGCCGGCGGCGCGGCCGGGCAGACGATCGTCGGCGCCCGCGCCGCCGCGTGGGCGCGGGCCGCCGAGCTCGCCGCAGTCGTGGTCTTCGACGAGCACGACGAGGTGTGGCAGGAGGAGCGCACGCCCACGTGGCACGCGCGGGAGGTCGCGATCGAGCGCGCGCGGCGCGCTGGTGTGCCGTGCGTGCTCGTGTCGCCGATCCCGTCGTTGGAGGCGCTCGACGTCGGCACGCTCGTGGCACCCTCGCGGCGGGTCGAGCGTGCCGGGTGGCCGCTGCTCGACGTGATCGACCGCCGCGGGGACGACCCGGTGAAGGGCGGGCTGTGGTCCGAGCGGCTCGTGCCGGTCCTCCGTGGCGAGGGGCGCGTCGTCTGCGTCCTCAACCGCAAGGGCCGGGCGCGGCTGCTCGCGTGCGTCCGGTGCGGGGAGCTGGCGCGGTGCGAGGCGTGCGGGGCGTCGATGGAGCAGGTGGAGGCGGGCGTGCTGCGGTGCCGGGCCTGCGGGACCGAGCGGCCCCAGGTCTGCCAGGCCTGCGGTGGCCTGGCCCAGAAGAACCTCCGTGTCGGGGTGACGCGGGCCCGCGAGGAGCTCGAGGCCCTGGTGGGCGAGCCCGTCGTCGAGGTCACCGGCGCCGCCGAGGGCCCGATCGCCGAGGCGCGGGTGTACGTGGGGACCGAGGCGGTCCTCCACCAGATCCCCGTCGCCGATCGCGTCGTGTTCCTCGACCTCGACCAGGAGCTGCTCGCCCCCCGCTACCGCGCGGCGGAGCAGGCGCTGTCCCTGCTGACCCGTGCGGCGCGCGTCGTGGGGCGGCGTGGGGAGGGCGGTCGCGTCGTCGTCCAGACCCGACTGCCCGACCACCCGGTGGTGCAGGCGGTGCTGCGCGCCGACCCGACGCTGCACGAGCGGTCCGAGCGCGCTCGCCGCCAGGAGCTGCGCCAACCGCCGTTCACCGCCATGGCCGAGGTGTCGGGCGCGGCGGCGCCGGAGCTCGTCCAGCGTCTGGGCACGCCGCCGGGGGTCGAGGTGCTCGGCCCCTCCGACGGGCGCTGGCTCCTCCGCGCCGGTGACCACCGCACGCTCTGCGACGCGCTCGCCGCCGTGCCACGCCCTCAGGGACGGGTGCGCGTGGCGGTCGACCCGCTCCGCGTGTGAGCCTCACAGAGGCGCGCCGCCGGCGTCAGAACCAGGTCGAGCACCACGGGGCCGGGCTGTGGAGGAAGAGGCGGTCGGCCCGGGCCACGGCGCCCGGCGTGTGCTCGCGCACCCGCCCCGCCGCCGCGATGCGGCTGAGGGGTGTCCCACCGAGGTAGATCGCGCCGAGGTGCGCGGCGTCGAGGGTGAGGTCGGGTGCCTCGGTCGTCGGCTCGCAGGTGGCGCCGACAGGTGAGGCGTCGAGCACCACGCGTCCGCCGAGGTCGGGACGGAAGCGGTCGTCGACCTCGATGACGAGGCGGTCCGTCGACCCGTACCCGCGGGCGGACAGCGCGGCCGGGACGTCGAGCACCCGCACCCAGACGAAGTCGGTCACGTCGGTGGTCACGACCTGACGCTGGTCGCGGAGGAGCCACGGCAGCCCGTCGTCGACGGGGCGGTCGTCCGCCTCCACGCGGACGCACCAGTCCATCGTCAGCGCGTGGTGCCACAGCGCCGCTGCGGCGTCGGGCGATGCCGCGCACAGCTCGCGCACGACGAGGGTGCCGTTCGGGCGCATGCCGTCCCACTCGCCGCGGTGGTCGTAGCTCATGTACCCGTCGATCGTGCCGGCGTCGTCTCGGGCCAGGACATGGAAGCGCTTGCGGAGCTCCGCCAGCTCCTCGGCGGCGGCGCGGACGCCGCAGCGGCGATCCCACATCCCCTCCGAGCGGGCGAGGGCGCCCGGGCGGCCGGCACGCGAGGCCTCGAACACCGAGGGCGCGACCGTGCGCATGGTGGGGAGGTCGACCATCTCGAGGGTTCGGGCCGGGACCGGGTGCGCGAAGGCTGCGGCCCGGCTGTCCACCCGCAGCGTGGCTCGCCAGACCGCGGCGCCGTACCCGAAGCGCCCGTAGATCGGGGCCTCGGCGGCGATCAGGACGGCCAGCGGCTCGCCACGGGCGACGACGTCGTCGAGCTGCTGGCGCATCATCTCGGTGAGCAGCCCGCGACGCCGGTGCGTCGGCAGCACCGTCACGTTCGTCACCCCCGCCACGGGGATCGTCCGGTCGCCGGGGATCGTCATGTCCGACGCGAACGCACGGGCGGTCCCAACGACCTGGCGGCCGTCGAACGCCGCCAGGGTCCGGTCGGGGTCGATCGACGGGCGGGCGACCTCGATCGCCTCCTCGTCGGCGTGGCCGGCGAAGCCGGTGCGCATGGCGGCGACGTAGGCGGGGATCTCCTCGTCGGTGATGGTGCGGACGTCGATCACCGGGCCATTCGACCAGACCGGGAGCCGGCCCGACACCGGTTTGGGCGCCGGTAGCCTGCTCGGCATGAGCGCCCCCTACGAGATCCGCGTCATCGGCGACCCCGTCCTGCGTCGGCGGGCCGAGGAGATCACCGACGTCGACGGCCGGATCGCCCGCCTGGTCGACGACATGATCGACACGATGTACGAGGCGCCGGGCGTCGGCCTCGCGGCACCGCAGGTGGGGGTCGAGAAGCGGCTGTTCGTGTACGACATCGGTGAGGGTCCTCAGGCGATCGTCAACCCCGTCATCTCGGAGAGCGACGGCGAGTGGGCGTTCGAGGAGGGCTGCCTGTCCGTCCCCGGGCTGTCGTGGGAGATCGTCCGTCCCAACGCCGTCCACCTCACGGGGTACGACCTCGACGGCAACGAGGTGTCCTTCGAGGCCGACGAGTACCTCGGCCGCGTGTTCCAGCACGAGCTCGACCACCTCGACGGCGTCCTGCTGATCGAGCGCCTCGACGAGGACACCCGCAAGGAGGCGATGCGCACGCTCCGCGAGCGCCAGCTCGCCGCCGAGGAGGCGGCGGCCCAGGCCGGGCTCGGGCGTGGCCTGGCCTCGCGGCTCGGCGGGCTGCGGCGCTGACGGTGGTCGCCCCTCCGCCCGAGCGGCCACGACGGCTCGTCTACCTCGGCACCCCCGACGTGGCCGTGCCGCCGCTGCGGGCGCTCCACGACGCCGGCTTCGAGATCCCCCTCGTCGTCTCGCGCGCCGACAAGCGGCGCGGCCGGGGCAGCGGGCTGTCGCCGAGCCCGGTGAAGGCCCTGGCGACCGAGCTGGGCATCCCCGTCACCACCGACGTCGACGCCGCGCTCGAGGTCGACGCCGAGCTCGGCGTCGTCGTCGCCTTCGGTCGGATCATCAAGCCGCACGTGCTCGAGCGCCTCCCCATGGTGAACCTGCACTTCTCACTGCTCCCGGAGTGGCGGGGCGCCGCGCCGGTCGAGCGGGCGATCCTCGCCGGCGACGAGCGCACGGGCGTGTGCCTGATGGCCGTCGAGGAGGGGCTCGACACCGGCGGCGTCTACCGACGCGAGGTCGTCGACATCGATCCCGACGAGACGCTCGACGAGCTGCGCGGCCGGCTCGTCGACATCGGTGCCGACGTGCTCGTCGCCGCGCTCGGCGAGGGCCTCGGTCCACCGGTGCCCCAGGAGGGCGAGCCGACCTACGCAGAGAAGATCCGCCCCGAGGAGCTGGAGATCGACTGGACGCGGCCGGTCCGCGACGTCCACGCCGTCGTGCGGCTCGGTGGGGCGTGGACGACGTTCCGCGGGCGGCGCCTGAAGGTGCACCGGACGGCGCGGGTCCCCGACGGGCCGGCGCTGGCCCCCGGCCACATCGACGGACGCCACGTCGGTGCGGGCGACGGCGTGCTCGAGCTGGTCGAGGTGCAGCCCGAGGGGAAGGCCCGCCAGGCGGCGTCCGCCTGGGTCAACGGGGCGCGGCCCACCCCCGACGACCGACTCGGCGGGTGAGCGCACCGGGCGTGGCGGTGCGCCGGGCCGCGATCGACGCCCTGGTGCGCATCGATCGGGACGACGCCTACGCCAACCTCGTCCTCCCGTCGGTGCTCGACGGGGCGGAGCTCGACGAGCGGGACCGCCACCTCGTCACCGAGCTGGTCTACGGCAGCACCCGGCGGCGCCGGTCGTTGGACTGGCTCTACGCGCCGTTCGTCCACCGCGAGCTCGACCCCGAGGTGCGCGCCGCCCTGCGCGTCGGCACCTACCAGCTGCACCTCACCGACGTCCCCGATCACGCCGCGGTGTCCGCCACCGTCGGCGCCGTCGGGGGTCGGGTGCGCGGCTTCGTCAACGCCGTGCTCCGCAAGGTCGCGGCGGTCGACGTGACCTGGCCCGACGACGCCACCCGGCTGAGCTACCCGGACTGGATCCTCGACCGCCTCCGCGGCGACCTCGGCGAGGAGGACGCCCTCGCGTCGCTCGAGGCGATGAACGAGCCGGCCGTGACCCACCGGAGGGAGGACGGCTACGTGCAGGACCTCGCCTCGCAGTGGGTCGTCGAGCTGTGCGACGCGCAGCCGGGCGAGCGCGTCGCCGACCTCTGCGCCGCCCCCGGTGGCAAGTCCACGGGCCTGGCCCGCTCGGGTGCGACGGTCGTGGCCGGGGACCTCCGGCCCTCCCGCGTGGCGCTCGTCGCCGCCAACGCCGAGCGGACCGGCGCGGCCGGCGTCCACGCCCTCGTGGCCGACGCGGCGGCGCCGCCGTTCCCGGACCAGACGTTCGATCGGGTGCTCGTCGACGCGCCGTGCACCGGTCTCGGCGTGCTGCGTCGCCGCGCCGACGCGCGCTGGCGCGGCGGGCCGGAGGACGTCGAGCGGCTCGCCGAGCTCCAGCGGAGGATCGTCGACGCCGCCGTGCCGCTGGTGCGGCCCGGCGGGCTGCTCGTGTACAGCGTGTGCACGCTCACCGCGGCCGAGACGCTCGGCGTCGACGCGCACCTGGCCGCGGCGTGGCCGCAGCTCGAGCCCCTGCCCGCACCGCCCGAGCCGTGGCGGCCGTGGGGGAGGGGCGGGCTGCTGCTGCCCCAGGCGGCGGGGGCGGACGGCATGATGATCCTGCGTCTCCGCCGGCCCGCCTGACACGAGGAGCTTCCCCGATGACCACCACCGACGACCTGCGCGCCAAGGTGCTCACCGTCTCCGACGGGGTGATCGCCGGGACGCGCCACGACCGGTCGGGCGAGGCGGTCGACGAGCGCCTGGCCGAGGACGGCTGGGAAGTCGTCGAGCGACGCGTCGTGCCCGATGGGGTCGCCACGGTGCGCGACGCCCTCCTCGACATGGCGGCGGGGTTCAACGGCCTCATCGTCACGACGGGCGGCACCGGCTTCGGTCCGCGGGACCTCACCCCCGAGGGGACCAAGGAGGCGCTCGACCGCGAGGCCCCGGGCCTCGCGGAGGCGATGCGCCTGGTCAACCCGCTCGGCCGGCTGTCGCGCGGGGTGGCGGGGACGATCGGGGAGGCGCTCGTCGTCAACGGCCCGGGGTCGACGTCGGGGGCCGTCGAGACGCTCGAGGCCGTCCTCGACGTCCTCCCGCACGCCGTGCGCCTGCTCGCCGGGTCGCGCGAGCACTGAGCGGACGTGCCCTCGGCCGGCCGCGCCGCTACCGTTCGGGCCGACAACCGACACCATCTCTCGCAGGGCAGGGTGAAAGTCCCGACCGGCGGTGACAGTCCGCGAACCCCGACCTCGGTCGGGGCCGACCCGGTGGAACTCCGGGACCGACGGTGAGAGTCCGGATGGGAGCGAGAGCCGGGAGGGCCACCGCCCTCCTGGTCGCGCGCACCCTCGATCACGCCCCGCGAGGACCGAGGAGGGCGTGGACCGCGTGAACGACGAGACCCTGATGGACGAGGCCCTGGTGGCCGCGGCGTCCGTCCAGGGCCTCACCGCGCCCAACCCCTGGGTCGGGTGCGTGCTCGTCCTGCCCGACGGCCGGCGCGTGGTCGGCCGCACCCACCCGCCGGGTGGTCCGCACGCCGAGGCCGACGCGCTCGCCCAGGTCGGCGGCTCGGCAACGGGCGCGACGATGTACGTGACCCTCGAGCCGTGCGCCCACCACGGACGCACCCCTCCCTGCGCCGATGCCGTCGCCGCCGCGGGCGTGCGGCGGGTGGTCGTCGCCCTGACGGACCCGGACCCCGCGGTCGCCGGGCGCGGGCTCGCCACCCTGCGCCGTGCCGGCGTCGAGGTCGTCGAGGGGGTCCGCCGCGCCGAGGCCGCTCGTCTGCTCGGCCCCTACCTCCGGCAACGCCGGACCGGCCGGCCGTACGTGGTGCTGAAGATGGCTGCGAGCCTCGATGGGCGCACCGCGGCGCCGGATGCGTCCAGCCGTTGGATCACCGGCCCCGAGGCCCGCGCCGACGTCCACCGCCTGCGCGCCCGCTCCGACGCGATCCTCGTCGGCGCCGGCACCGTGCGCGCCGACGATCCCGAGCTGACGGTGCGCGACGTCCCCTCCCCGCTGCCGGGGACGGCGTACGCACCGCAGCGGGTGGTGCTCGGTTCGGCGCCGCCCGGCGCGCGCGTGCGCCCCGCCCTCGAGCTGTCCGGCCCGCTCGACGAGGTGCTCGACGAGCTCGGCCGACGCGGCGTCCTGCAGCTCTTGGTCGAGGGCGGCGCCCAGGTCGCCGGGGCGTTCCACCGCGCCGGGCTCGTCGACCGCTACGTGCTGTACCTCGCCCCCGTGCTGTTCGGGGGCGACGACGCCCGGCCGGTCATGGCCGGGCCCGGCGCCCCCACGATCGGCGACGTCTGGCGGGGCCGCGTCGACTCGGTCGCCCGCCTCGGCGACGACATCCGCATCGACCTCGTCCCCCGCGCCGCGGCGGACGACCCCACGCACCCGCCCGCGGTGCACGACATCCAGGAGGCCCTCTCGTGAGCGGACCGTCCGACCACCCCACCGACGCCGACGACGGCGCGGTGCGCCCGACCTTCGCACCCATCCCCGACGCCGTGGCCGCCATCGCCCGTGGCGAGATCGTCGTCGTCGTGGACGACGAGGACCGGGAGAACGAGGGCGACCTCATCATGGCGGCCGAGGCCGCCACCCCCGAGAAGCTGGCCTTCTTCGTCCGGCACACCTCGGGCGTGATCTGCGTCGGTCTCACCGGCGAGCGGTGCGACCAGCTCGGTCTGCCGCTGATGGTGGCCGACAACACCGAGTACCAGCGGACGGCGTTCACCCACACGGTCGACTACCGCCACGGCACGACGACGGGCATCTCCGCCGCCGACCGCACCGCCACGATCCTCGCGCTCGCCGACCCGCACGTCGCCTGGAGCGACTTCAACCGGCCGGGCCACATCTTCCCGCTGCGGGCGCGCGACGGCGGGGTGCTCAAGCGCGCCGGGCACACCGAGGCCGCGGTCGACCTGGCCCGGTTGGCGGGGATGCAGCCGGCTGGGGCGCTGTGCGAGATCGTCAACGACGACGGCACGATGGCGCGCGTCCCCGAGCTCGCCCGCTTCGCCGAGGAGCACGGGCTCCTGATGATCTCGATCGCCGACCTCATCCGGTACCGGCGGGCGCACGAGAAGCTCGTGGAGCGGACGGGGGAGGGGCGGGTCCCCACCCGGTTCGGCGACTTCCAGGCCTTCGCCTACCGGTCCGTCCTCGACGGCACAGAGCACGTGGCGTTCGTCCGCGGCGAGGTCGCGGGGGAGGAACCGGTCCTCGTCCGGGTCCACAGCGAGTGCCTGACCGGCGACATCTTCGGCTCGCTCCGCTGCGACTGCGGCCCGCAGCTGCACGCCGCGCTCGAACGGATCGCGGCCGAGGGCACCGGCGTCGTCGTCTACCTGCGGGGCCACGAGGGGCGGGGCATCGGCCTCGGGCACAAGCTGCGGGCCTACGGGCTGCAGGACACGGGCGTCGACACCGTCGACGCCAACCTCGCGCTCGGCCTGCCGGTCGACAGCCGCGAGTACGGCATCGGCGCCCAGATCCTCGTCGACCTCGGCATCCAGCGGCTGCGTGTGCTCACCAACAACCCGGCCAAGTACGGCGGTCTGCAGGGCTACGGCCTGGAGATCGTCGAACGGGTGCCGATCCAGCCGGCGGCCAACGCCGAGAACATCAACTACCTGCGGGCCAAGCAGGCCCGCCTCGGCCACATCCTGGAGGGACTCGATGAGTACGGACAGTCCGACGACGCCGACGAGCCGACCGTGGAGCCCCACGGTGGTTGAGGCGCTGCTCGACGGCACGGGCATGCGGATCGGCATCGTGTGCGGCCGCTTCAACGACCTCGTCACCGAGCGGCTGCTCGCCGGGGCCGAGGGCGGGCTGCGGCGCCACGGCGTCGACGGCGACGACGTCACCGTCGTCTGGGTCCCCGGGGGGTACGAGATCCCGCTGGTCGCCCGCCGCCTGGCCGCGTCGGGCGGGTGCGACGCGGTCATCGCCCTCGGCGCCGTGATCCGTGGCGCCACCGGCCACTACGACCAGGTCGCGAACCAGGTCGCCGCCGGGCTCCAGCGGGCGTCGATGGACACCGACGTGCCCGTGGTGTTCGGCGTCCTCACCGTCGAGTCGATCGAGCAGGCGCTCGAGCGCGCCGGGACCAAGGCCGGCAACAAGGGCGAGGAGGCGGCGGTGACGGCCATCGAGATGGTCGACGTCCTGCGCCGGCTGCCGGGGCCCTCGGCGTGAGCCGGCGCGCGGGGACCGTGGTCGCCTTCGACGACGACAAGGGCTACGGCGAGGTCGGTGGTGACGACGACCGCTGGTTCTTCCACTGCACCGCGATCGCCGACGGCTCCCGCACCATCGAGGTCGGGGCACCGGTCAGCTTCCGCGTGGTGCCGGGGCGGCTCGGGCGGTGGGAGGCCGCCGACCTGCGGCCCCGCCCGACCTAACCCTCGGGCTGGTCGGTGGGTGGCCCCTGCTGCTCGCCCTCGAGGCCGGCGCGGATCTGGACGAACGCCAGCTGGATCTGGGCCAGGGCGTCGCGCATGGTGTCGCCGTCCTCGCCGAGGTGGCCGTCGACCGCGTCGAGCAGGGCGGCCAGCGCGTCGATGGCCAGCTTGGCCTCCTCGAGCTGGGGCTGCTCGGCGCCGAGGTGGATGGCCGCGAGCTCGTAGAGGCCCATGGCGTGGTTCCCGATGACGACCGCCGCCGGGGTGGAGAGCACCTGGCGGCGCGACTCGGCCATCTGGGCGATCATGAGCTTCGCCTGCTCCTGGTCCTCGGGGGAGAGGCGGTCGAACTCGGCGCGCTGCTCCTCGGAGAGACCGGCGAGGATGTCGGGCCCGCCGGCGTCGGCGGGGCCGGAGGTTCCCGGGGAGGAACCGGCGTCGCGGTCGCGGTCGACGGGGTGCTCCCCGCCGGGGGTCCAGAGGCTCATGGGGTGTCCTTCGTGGTGGGGGCGCGGCGACCGTGGTGGCCGGCCGCCGGTCCTGGTACTCTAGGCGGACAACTGAGACCGGAAAGCGGGGCCCTCGGCTCCCACCCGGCCACCGCCTCGGCACCCCGGTGCCCGTCGAGTGCGCCGGGTCGATCGATTCGACACCCCCGCCCACGTGGCGGTCGGTGCTCGCGGACGTCGGCTTTCCGACGTCCGTCGTCGTTTTCGGGCCCGTCCCGGCGACACGGCGGACGATCCACCCCGCGCACCGTACAGAAGGGAACTGCGCATCGCATGAGGAGTGAGTGGCAATAGCTGCCCCGGCCAACAACGAGCCCCGCATCAACGACCGCATCCGCGCCCGTGAGGTCCGCCTCGTGGCCCCGGACGGCGAACAGATCGGGATCAAGCCCCTGCCCGAGGCGCTGGCCATGGCCCGCGACCTCGAGCTCGACCTCGTCGAGGTCGCCGACAAGGCCAACCCACCGGTCTGTCGGATCATGGACTACGGCAAGTACAAGTACGAAGCCGCCCAGCGGGCCAAGGAGTCCCGGAAGAAGAGCACCAACATCGTCATCAAGGAGATGAAGTACCGCCCGAAGATCGGTGGCGGCGACTTCGACACCAAGACCCGCAAGGTCGAGCAGTTCCTCGGCGAGGGTCACAAGGTGAAGGTGACGATCATGTTCCGGGGCCGGGAGATGCAGCACCCGGAGCTGGGCAAGAAGATCCTCGACCACGTGGCCGAGACGGTCGCCGACGTCGGACGGGTCGAGGTGTTCCCGAAGCTCGACGGCCGCAACATGATCATGGTGCTGGCTCCCGACAAGAAGGCCCAGGCCGCCGCCGCCAAGCGCTCCGCCGAGGAGGACCAGGACGGGTCCTCGCCGAGCGATCCCCCGTCGAACTGAACCCCGGTCCCGTGCCCCGGCTCCCCGCCCGGGCGCCGGGCCCCGACCCCACGAGGTACCCATGCCGAAGATGAAGACCCACCGCGGCGCGGCCAAGCGCTTCAAGGTGACCGGCACCGGCAAGATCATGCGGCGCAAGCCCTTCCGCGCCCACATCCTGGAGAAGAAGTCGTCGAAGCGCACCCGCCGGCTCGGCCGCGAGGCCGAGGTCACCGGCGGCGACCGCCAGAACGTCCAGCGCCAGCTCGGCCTGCGCTGAACCACCTCTCCGTCCTCTTCCCCAACGTCTGAAAGGAGCGTGGAATGGCCAGGGTCAAGCGCGCCGTCCACAGCAAGAAGCACCGTCGGTCCACCCTCGAGCGGGCCAAGGGCTACTACGGCAACAAGAGCCGCTCGTACCGTGCCGCGAACGAGCAGGTCATGCACTCGCTGCAGTACTCGTTCCGCGACCGCCGGGCCCGCAAGGGCGAGTTCCGCAAGCTCTGGATCCAGCGGATCAACGCCGCCTGCCGCCAGAACGACATCAGCTACAGCCGGTTCATCGCCGGGCTGCGCGAGGCCGGCATCGAGGTCGACCGCAAGGTCCTCGCCGACCTCGCGGTCACCGATGGCGCGGCCTTCGCCGCGCTCGTGACGGCGGCTCGCGCCGCCCTCGACGAGGCCGCTCCGGCCGCCTCCTGAGCGTCGGTCCTGCGGTGGCCCCGCTCGCCGCGTCCAACCCACGCATCCGTCGCCTGCGGCGCCTCTCGGGGCGCCGCAGCGCGCGCTCGGCCGAGGGCGCGTACCTCCTCGAGGGCCCGGTCCTCGTCGCCGAGGCGCTCGCCGCCCTCGTGCCCCTCGACGGCATCTACGCCGAGCCGTCCGCGCTCGACCCCGACCTCGTCCAGGTCGCCCACGCCCAGAGCATCCCGGTCCACGAGGTCGCCGACGGCGTGCTCGCCGGCGTCACCGACACCGTCACGCCGCGCCCGATCCTCGCCGTCGCCCCGCTCGTCCGCACGCCGGCCGCCGACGTCGTCGACCGGGCCGTCGCCGCCCACCGCCCGCTGCTCGTGCTCGTCGACGTGCGGGACCCCGGCAACCTCGGCACCCTGCTGCGCGCCGCGGAGGCGTCGGGCGTGGCGGGCGTCCTCGCGGCCAAGGGCACGGTCGACCCGTGGTCGCCGAAGGCCGTCCGCTCCTCGGCCGGCGCGGTCCTCCACGTGCCGGTCGCCGACGGCGACGACGTCGGCGCGCTCCTCGCCCTCCTCGGCGACGCCGGGGTCCGACGGCTCGCCACCGTGGTCGAGGCCGGCCGGCCGAGCGAGGACGCCGATCTGGCGGGCACCGTGGCGCTGGTGCTCGGGGGCGAGGCCCACGGCCTGCCCGCCGACGTCGTCGCGGCGTGCGACGACCGGATCACCATCCCCATGGAGGGGCGCGCCGAGTCGCTCAACGTCGCCATGGCCGGTGCCGTGCTGGCGTTCGAGGCGCTGCGCCAGCGGCGCGCCGCGGGCCCCGGTCCGTCCGATCGGCCGGCTTCAACGGATTGGACGCCCGGACCCTCCGACGACAAGGTGAGCGGACCATGATCGACGACCTCGAACGCGTGTTGGCCGAGGGGCGGGACCGGATCGCCGCCGCCGAGGACCTGGAGGCGGTGCGTGCCGTCGAGACCGAGCTGCTCGGCAAGCGGGCGCGCCTCACCGAGCTGAAGCAGGGGCTCGGCGGTCTGGAGCCCGACGCGCGTCGCGACGCGGGTCGCCGGCTGAACGAGGTCCGGGCCGAGCTGCAGGAGGCGCTCGCCGCACGCCGCGGCGCGGTCGAGGCCGACGCGCGCCGGGCACGCCTCGAGGCCGAGCGCCTCGACCTCACCGAGGTCGTCACCGACGACGTGCTCGGCCACCTCCACCTCGTCACCCAGGCCCACGACCAGCTCGAGGACGTCTTCGTCGGCATGGGCTTCACCGTGGCCGAGGGCCCGGAGATCGAGACCGAGTGGTACAACTTCGGCGCCCTGAACTTCCCGCCCGGTCACCCGGCGCGGGCGATGTACGACACCCTCTACGTCGAGTTCGGCGAGCCCGAGTCGACGCTGCTGCGCACCCACACGTCACCGGTGCAGATGCGGGTCCTCGAGGCCAACGAGCCGCCGATCTACGTCGTGTGCCCGGGCCGGGTGTACCGCTCCGACACGCCCGACGCGAGCCACATGCCGGTCTTCCACCAGATCGAGGGGCTCGTCGTCGACCGTGGCATCTCGATGGGGGATCTGGCCGGCACGCTCGAGGCCTTCACCACCGCCTACTTCGGCGGTGCGATCCACTCGCGGCTGCGGCCCTCGTACTTCCCGTTCACCGAGCCGTCGGCGGAGTACGACATCACGTGCGTGATCTGCGAGGGCGAGGGCTGCCAGACGTGCAAGCGGACCGGCTGGATCGAGCTCGGCGGCTGCGGGATGGTCCACCCGAACGTCCTACGCAACGGCGGCGTCGACCCCGAGGAGTACACCGGCTTCGCGTTCGGGTTCGGCACCGACCGCCTGTCGCTGATGCGCTACGGGATCAGCGACCTGCGCGACATGTTCAGCAACGACATCCGCTTCCTGCGGCAGTTCTAGGAGCCCGCCCGTGAAGGTCCTTCTGTCCTGGCTGCGCGACTTCGCGCCGTTCGAGGGTGATCCGGTCGCGCTCGGCGAGCAGCTGAGCGACCTCGGCATGGCGGTCGAGTCCATGGACCGCCTCGGCGAGGGGCTCGACGGCATCGTCGTGGCACGCGTCCTCGACCTGCGGCCGCACCCCGACGCCGACCGCATCCAACTCGTCGACGTCGACCGTGGCGACGGCGAGGCCCTCCAGATCGCCTGCGGGGCCTTCAACATGGCGGTCGGCGACCTGGTGCCGCTGGCGACGATCGGCACGGTCATGCCGGGGGGCATGGAGATCGGCCGCCGGAAGATGCGCGGCGAGTGGTCGAACGGGATGCTCTGCTCGGGGCGCGAGCTCGGGCTCGGCGACGACCACTCCGGCATCCTCGTGCTCCCGTCCGACGCCGAACCGGGCCAGGACGTCACGGCGGCCCTCGGCATCGAGAGCGACGTCCTCTACGACCTCGAGATCAACCCCAACCGCCCCGACGCCATGTCCGTCGCCGGCGTGGCCCGCGACCTCGCAGCACGGCTGAAGCTTCCGTTCGCACTGCCCAACCCGCAGGTGACCACGTCCGACATCCGAGCCGAGGACCGCGCCCGGGTCGAGATCGTCGATCCCGACCTGTGCGGTCGCTTCGTCGCCCGGGTGCTGCACGACGTCGTCGTGGGGGAGTCGCCGGCGTGGCTCCAGCGCCGGCTCACCGCGCTCGGCATGCGGCCGATCAACAGCCTCGTCGATGTCTCCAACTACGTGATGCTCGAGCTCGGGCAGCCGAACCACGCCTACGACCTCGCCCGGCTCGGCGGTGGTGGCCTCCGCGTCCGCCGGGCCCGCGACGGCGAGCGCCTCGTCACGCTCGACGACGTCGAGCGCCGCTTCACCACCGACGACCTGCTGATCTGCGACCTCGATGACGCCCCCGTCGGCATCGCCGGCGTGATGGGCGGCGCCTCCTCGGAGATCTCCGAGGCGACCACCGACGTGCTCCTCGAGCTGGCCTGGTTCCAACCGCTGTCCGTCGCCCGCACGTCCCGCCGGCTCGGCCTGCGCTCGGAGGCGTCGGCCCGCTTCGAGAAGGGCACCGACCCCGAGGTCCTCGAGCTGGCCGCGCGGCGCTTCGCCGAGCTGCTCGGCGCCGACGCCGGGCTGGCCGACGGGGTCATCGACGCACGCGGCGAGCTGCCCGAGCGCCCGACCGTGCGCGTGCGCACCGAGCGGGTGAACGAGGTCATCGGCGACGAGCTCGTCCCCGTCGCGATCCGCGACCTGCTGGAGCCGATCGGCTTCGCGCCGACGATCGCCGGCACCGACGACCACGACGTCACCATCCCGTCGTGGCGTCCGGACTGCGAGACCGAGATCGACGTCATCGAGGAGGTCGCCCGGCACCACGGCTACAGCCGGATCCCGCGCCGGGTCCCGCGCTCGCCGATCAGCGGTGGGCTCAGCCCACGCCAGCGCGAGCGGCGCGAGGTCCGTCAGGCCCTCGTCGGCCTCGGCTTCACCGAGGTCATGCCCATGCCGTTCCTGGCCCCGGGCGACCTGAGCCGCGCCGGCCTCGACGACGACGGGATCCTCGTCGCCAACCCCCTCGTCGCCGAGGAGTCGGTGATGCGCACGTCGCTCCTGCCCGGTCTGTGCAAGGTGCTGGCCTACAACGCGTCGCACCGCAACCCCGACGTGGCGGTGTTCGAGCTCGGTCACGTGTTCAACCGCCCGGCGGACCCGTCGGCGACGCTGCCCGACGAGCGGGAGAGGGTCGCCGCGGCGTCCGGGGGCGCCGACGCCACCGCGGCCGTGCGCACCTGGCGGGCCCTCGCGGCCCGGTTCCACGTCGACCACGAGCTCGTCAACGCCGACGTGCCCGGGCTGCACCCGACGCGCGGGGCCACGATCCACGTGGACGGCCAGCAGGTCGGCGTGGTCGGCGAGATCGACCCCGACGTGCTCGGCGCCTTCGAGGTGCCGGGGCCCGTGGCCTACCTCGACCTCGACCTGACGACGCTCCTGGCCCTGCGCCACGGACCGGAGGCCTACCGACCGGTGCGGCTCGTCCCGTCGAGCGACCTCGACCTCGCGTTCGAGGTCGACGAGGCCGTCCCCGCCGCCGCTCTGGAGCCCCTGCTGCGCGAGGCCGCCGGGGACCTGCTCGTCGACCTCCGCCTCTTCGACGTCTTCCGCGGCCCCTCGGTCGCCGACGGGCGGCGCTCGCTCGCCTACCGGCTGCGGTTCCAGGCCGCCGACCGCACGCTCACCGATGCCGACCTCGCCGAGGTCCGTGCCCGGTGCATCGCGGCAGTGGAGTCGGAGCTGCCCGCCAGCCTGCGGGGGTAGCCCCGGGGAGGCACGTCCCTCCGACCACCCCCACAGGCGTGAGACCCCGCACCGGACCACACGGGGACGCGGTCCGGTGCGGGGCAGCTCATGGGGTCACTGCTCCATCCAGATCTGGTGGACCCAGATGCGGTTGTTGAGCGTGCCGGTGCCCTCGCCACCCGACGGCATCGTCCAGCCGGTCACGCCGTGGATGTCGTCACGCCAGCCCGTCGTGGACGGGGTGGCGATGTTCCACACGATCACCGCGTTCTCGTTGGCGATGACGTTGATGTCCTCGTTGGCCTGGTAGCGGTCCTCGAAGTCCGCCGAGGTGCGGAGCCGCTCGAGCGCCTCGGTGATCCCCGGGTCGGTGAAGTTGGTGACGTTCGACGGGTTCCCCTCGGTGAAGTAGCCCGCGAGCGTCGTGTAGGGGTCGCCGGTCGCGCCGGTCCGCCAGCAGCTGACGCCGTAGTTGCCGGACCACGGCGGATCGTTGTCGGCGCTGCCGACGACGTTGGTGATCAGGGTCGGCTGCTCGACCTGGTTCATGTTGAGGTCGACGCCGATCTGCTCCCACCAGCTGTCGAGGATCTGGGCCACCTGCAGGAGGCTCGGCTCCGGCGGGCACTGGTAGTCGACGCTGAGGCGCTCACCGACCGCCTTGCCGTCGGAGCGCTCCGGGTCGTTCATGTACTCCTCGATGAGCTCGCGCGCCCGGTCGAGGTCCTGGCCGCCCGCCCCGATGTAGGCCTCCTCGGCCGTGGTCGAGTACCAGGGGCTGTCGACGCTGACGAACTGCGAGGACGGCGGGCTGATCTCGTCGCCGAGCACCGTCGCGATCTCGTCGGCGTTGGATGCGAGGCTCATGCCCTGGCGGACTCGGATGTCGTCGAGCGGCGGCACGAGCACGTTGAAGATCGACGTGCCCGAGATGTTGCCGATGGCCACGTTGGTCTCGTACCCGCCCGACTCCGAGGCGTCGAGCAGCTGCTGGCCCGCGTAGCCGCGGGAGCTGTGGACGATCTGCGCGGTGTCCGACAGGAGGCTGCTCACCCGGGCGTCCTCGTCGGGGATCGGCCGGAACGTGATCTCGTCGAGGTAGGGGAGCTGGTTGCCCTCGTCGTCGGTGCCCCAGTAGTCGGGGTTGCGCTGCAGGACGAACTCGCCGTCGGGCTGCCACGGCTCCTCGACCATGAAGGGTCCGGCGCCGACCGGTGACCGGTTGAAGTCGTCCTCGCCCTGCTCCTGGAACGCGGTCGGCGACACGATGTAGCCGACGGGGCCGGTGAGGAGATCGGGGAACGCGGCGTTGGGCTCGCGCAACCGGTAGACGACGGTCATGTCGTCGGTCGCCTCGACCGACTCGACGCCGGCGGCGTTGATGGCACCGGCGGTGAGCGACGCCTCGGCGGAGTGGAGCTCGTCGAAGTTCCACACCACGGCCTCCGCGTCGAGCGGCGTGCCGTCGTGGAAGACGACGTCGGGTCGTAGCGTGAGGGTCCACTCGGTGAGGTCGTCGTTGGGCTCGATCGACTCGGCGAGGAACGCCTCGAACTCGCCCTCGGCGTTGACCGCGACCAGCTGGTCGTAGATCGCCGCGGCGACCGACGGACCCGCCGTGCCGAACGAGGACTGGCTCGGGATCCACCCCGCGCTCTCGGCCTCGAGCCCGATCACGATGCTGCCGCCCGGAGTCGGCGACCCGGCGTCGTCGTCCTCCGCCGTCGTCTCCTCGGTGGTTCCCCCACCACCGTCGGTGCCGCCGGATCCTTCGTCGTCGGTGGTGTCGTCGTCACCACACGACGCCGCCACCAGCGCCAGTGCCAGTGCGCACACGAGTAGGCGCGCACGTCGGAACCGAGCTGCGGTCATCGTTTCCCCCCTGGGTCGAGTTGCCCGTGCACCCCTGACGTTAGGTGGTCGGTGTGACGCTCGCCACTCCTCTCGACTCCGCAGCCCGTCGCATAGCTATGCAACGTGGTGTATGGTGGTCGGGTGACGAGGATCGGCATCATCGGGGCGTCGGGGTTCACCGGCGCCGAGCTCCTGCGGCTGCTCGCCGCCCATCCCGAGCTCGAGGTGGCCTTCGCCACCGGGGACACCCAGGCGGGCACGCCGATCGCGGCGCTCTACCCGAGCCTCGCCGCGGCCTACGGCGACGTGCGCTTCGCCGCCTGGGACCCCTCGCTGCTCGACGGAGTCGACCTGGTGTTCCTGGGTCTGCCGCACGGAGCCTCCCAGGGGATCGTGCCGTCGCTCGTCGACGCCGGGGTGCGGATCGTCGACCTCGCCGCCGACTTCCGGCTGACCGACCCCGACGCGTACCCGCGCTGGTACGGCGAGGCGCACACCGCCCCCGAGCTGCTCGGGCAGTTCGCCTACGGCCTCCCGGAGCTGTTCCGGGACCAGATCGTCGGCGCGGACAAGGTCGCGGTGCCCGGCTGCTACCCGACGGCCACCACGCTCGCGCTCGCGCCGTTCACCCGTGCGGGGCTCGTCGAGACCTCCGGCATCGTCGTCGATGCCGCGAGCGGCGTGTCCGGCGCGGGACGGCCGCCGAAGCCGAACACCACGTTCTGCACCGTGGACGAGGACTTCACCGCCTACGGGCTGCTCGACCACCGCCACACCGCCGAGATGGACCAGGTCCTCGGGGCGACGGTGCTGTTCACACCGCACCTCGCACCGATGAACCGGGGCATCCTCGCCACCTGCTACGCCCGACCGACCGGGTCGCTCACCACCGACGACGCGCTCGACGTGCTGCGGAGCCACTACGCGGACGAGCCGTTCGTCGTCGTCACCGACGCCGCGCCGTCCACCAAGGCCACGCTCGGCTCGAACACCGCGCACCTCACCGCGCGGGTCGACGAGCGCACCGGGTGGCTCGTCGTCCTCAGCGCCATCGACAACCTGGTCAAGGGGGCGTCGGGCCAGGCGGTGCAGTGCGCCAACATCATCACCGGCCGGGACGAGGCCCTCGGGCTCCCGATCGTCGCCCTCTATCCGTGAGCCACCGGGAGACCACCAGCACATGAGCGTCACCGCAGCCTCCGGCTTCGTCGCGTCGGGCACCGCCGCGGGCATCAAGCCCGACGGCCGACTCGACCTGAGCCTCGTCGCCACCGAGGACGGGCGCCCCGTGCCCGCCGCCGCTGTCTTCACCCAGAACCAGATGACCGCCGCGCCCGTGGTCACGACGCGCAACCACCTGCTGCGCACCACCGGGCACGCCGCCGCGGTCGTCCTCAACTCCGGCAACGCCAACGCCGCCAACGGCCGGCGCGGCGTGGACGACGCGAAGCGCATGTGCGCCGCGACGGCGGCCGAGCTCGGCTGCGAGGCCCACGAGGTCCTCGTGTGCTCGACCGGGCTCATCGGCATCCCCCTCCCCATCGACGCGATCGAGGCCGGCGTCCCCGCGCTCGCCGCGGCGCGCGCCGCCGGCGAGGACGCGGGTCTGGCGGCGGCCGACGCCATCCTCACCACCGACACGGTGCGCAAGCTCTCGGTCGCCGACGGCCCGGGCTTCGTGGTCGGCGGCATGGCCAAGGGCGCGGCGATGCTGGCGCCCAACATGGCGACGATGCTGGCGGTGCTCACCACCGACGCCGAGGCGACCCCGGCGCTGCTGAAGTCGGCGCTCACCGCCGCGCTGCCCAGCTCGTTCAACTCGTTGAGCGTCGACGGCTGCACCTCCACCAACGACACGGTGATCCTCATGGCGAGCGGGCGCGCCGGGCCGGTCGAGCCGGCCGACCTCATCGCCGCCGTCACCGCCGTGTGCGAGGACCTCGCCGCCCAGATGGCGGGCGACGCCGAGGGGGCCACCAAGGTCGTGCGGGTCGTCGTCGAGGGCGCGGTCGACGACCACGAGGCGGAGCGGGGCGCCCGCAAGGTCGCCGAGAGCCAGCTGGTGAAGTGCTCGTGGTACGGCAAGGACCCCTACTGGGGACGGGTCGCCTCGGAGCTCGGCAGCGCCGGCATCTCCTTCGACCCCGACAAGCTCCGGATCTCCTACGGCGACCACGTCGTGGCCGACGGCGGCATCAACGCCGACCACGACGCCGACGCGCTGAGCGCCTACATGGACCAGCGCCACATCGAGGTCACCGCCCAGCTCGGACTCGGCACCGGACGGGCCACCGTGCTCACCAACGACCTCACCCACGCGTACGTCGACGAGAACATGGGCACCTCGTGAGCGCCCCGGACCTCACCCCGACGGCCAAGGCCGAGATCCTCCTCGAGGCGCTGCCCTGGATCCAGCAGTTCCGCGACAAGGTCGTCGTCGTGAAGTACGGCGGCAACGCCATGGTCGACCCCGCCCTGGCCCGGTCGTTCGCCGACGACATCGTCCTCATGCACTCGGTCGGCATCCGTCCCGTCGTCGTGCACGGCGGCGGCCCCCAGATCGGCGACCTGATGGACCGGCTCGGCAAGAAGCCGGAGTTCCGCGACGGGCTGCGCGTCACCGACGCCGAGACCCTCGACATCGCCCGCATGGTCCTCGTCGGCAAGGTCAACCGCGACATCGTGGCCTCGATCAACGTCCACGGCCCGCTCGCGGTCGGGCTGTCGGGCGAGGACGCCGGGCTGATCCTGGCCAGCGCCCGCAACCCCGACCTCGGGTTCGTCGGCGACGTCGAGGCCGTCAACCCGGCGATCCTCGACCGCCTCCTCGCCGAGGGGCTGGTCCCGGTGGTCTCCACGATCGGCGCCGACGTCGCCGGCCAGTCCTACAACATCAACGCCGACACGGTTGCCGGCGCCATCGCCGTGGCCGTCGGGGCCGAGAAGATCGTCTACCTCACCGACATCGAGGGGCTGCGTGCCGACGTCGGCGACCCGGCCTCGCTCATCCGGCGCACCACGGCTCGCGACCTCCAGGGCCTGCTCGACGACGGCACCCTCACCGGCGGGATGATCCCGAAGGTGGCGGCGTGCGTCCACGCCGCCGAGCACGGGGTCGGCTCGGCCCACATGATCGACGGACGGGTGCCGCACGTCCTCCTGCTCGAGATCTTCACCGACGAGGGCATCGGCACCATGGTCACGAAGGAGCCCCGCCCGTGAGCCCGATCCCCGTCAGCCACCACGCGGCGGTCGGTTCGCCCGACCTGCCGCGGTGCCCGATCATGCCCACCTACGGGGCGCCGCGGGTCGAGTTCGTCCGTGGCGAGGGCTCCTGGCTCTGGGACCGCGACGGCAACCGCTACCTCGACTTCCTGTCGGGGCTCGCCGTCACCTCGCTCGGGCACGCCCACCCCGCGGTGGCCGAGGCGCTCGCCGAGCAGGCGCGCACCCTCCTCCACGTCTCGAACCTCTTCGCCACCGAACCCGCCGGCGACGTCGCCGTCACCCTCGACCGCCTGCTCGGCGGCGGGGGCCAGGTGTTCTTCTGCAACTCGGGGGCCGAGGCCAACGAGGCCGCGATCAAGCTGGCCCGCAAGTGGGGCGGACACGGCCGCTACCAGATCGTGTCGACCTACGGCTCGTTCCACGGCCGCACGCTCGCCACGCTGCACGCCACCGGCCAGCCCACCAAGTGGGAGGGGTTCCAGCCGCTGCCCGAGGGCTTCCGCCACGTCGCGTGGGACGACCTCGACGCGCTCGACGCCGCCATCGACGACACCGTCGCCGCGGTCCTCCTCGAGCCCGTCCAGGGGGAGGGCGGGGTGAACCCGGCGAGCGTCGAGTACCTGCAGGGCGTCCGCCGCATCTGCTCCGAGCGCGGCGTCCTGATGATCGTCGACGAGGTCCAGACGGGCCTCGGCCGCACGGGACGGTGGTTCGGGCACCAGGCCGCCGACGTCGTGCCCGACGTGGTCACCATGGCCAAGGCGCTCGGCAACGGCGTGCCGGTCGGTGCCTGCTGGGCGAACGCCGGGGTCGCCGCGGCCTTCGAGCCGGGCGACCACGCCACCACCTACGGCGGCCAGCCGCTGGCCATGGCCGCGGCGCGCGCCGTCCTCGCGGTGATGGAGGACGAGGACGTCCCGGCACGGGCGGCCCGGGCCGGTGCTCGCATCCGCGAGCGCGCCGAGGCCCTCGACGGCGTCGAGTCCACCAGGGGCGCGGGCCTCCTCATCGGCCTCGCCCTCGCCGAGGGCATCGACGCCCGCACGGTGGCGGCCGCGTGCCTCGACGCCGGCCTGGTCGTCAACGCCGTCACCCCCACCACGCTGCGGCTGGCGCCGTCCCTCCTCGTCAGCGACGACGAGATCGACGTCGCCATCGCCACCATCGAAGGAGCGCTCCCGTGAGGCACCTGCTCGAGATCGACGACCTGACGGTCGACGAGGTCGTCGAGGTCCTCGACCGTGCCGAGGCCGCCGACCCGCCGAAGGTGCTCGACGGCGAGGGCATGGCGCTCGTCTTCGAGAAGCCGTCCGCTCGCACGCGCAACTCGATGGAGATGGCCGTCGTGCAGCTGGGGGGCCACCCGCTCACCATCCGCGGCGAGGAGGTCGGCCTCGACGTGCGCGAGTCGGTCGAGGACGTCACCCGCACCCTCGCCGGCTACCACGCGGCGATCGGCGCACGGGTCTTCCGCCACGACGTCGTCGAGCGCATGGCCGCGCTCGACCGGGTGCCGATCGTCAACCTCCTGTCGGACGCCGCCCACCCCATGCAGGCCCTCGCCGACCTGCTCACGATCCGCCAGGAGCTCGGCCGCCTCGACGTCACCGTCGCCTACGTCGGCGACGCCAACAACGTGGCCCGCTCACTGGCGCTGGCCGTCGGGATAGTCGGAGGCTCCTTCCGGCTCGGCGCGCCCCCCGGGTACCGCTTCTCGGACGCCGACGCCGACCGCATCGCGGCGGTGACCCCGATCGAGGTCTGCGACCGCCCCGAGGACGCCGTCTCGGGCGCCCAGGTCGTCTACAGCGACGTCTGGACGTCGATGGGCCAGGAGGCCGAGGCCGAGCACCGGCTGCGGGCCTTCGAGGGCTACACGATCGACGCCGCCATGATGCGCGGCGCGGCCGAGGACCACATCTTCCTCCACTGCCTGCCCGCCCACCGAGGCGAGGAGGTGGCCACCGAGGTCGTCGACGGCCCCCGGAGCCGGATCTGGCGCCAGGCCGAGAACCGCATGCACGCGGCACGCGGCCTGCTGTGGTGGCTCCTGGAGCAGCGATGAGCGACGCCTCGCGCCTGTCGAAGACCCAGCGCCAGCACCGCATCGCGCGCCTGCTCGAGGCCAACGTCGTCACCAGCCAGACCCAGCTCGTCGACCTGCTGGCGACCGACGGGGTGGTCGCGACGCAGGCGACCGTCTCGCGCGACCTGGAGGACCTCGGGGCGATCAAGGTGCGCGTCGCCGGGGGAGAGCCGGCCTACGCCATCCCCGAGCTGCCCACCGAGCAGGCCGCGCCCCCCGACCACCTCCGCCGGGTCCTCGGCGACTGGGTGGTCGAGACCGACCACTCGCTCAACCTCGTCGTCCTGCGCACCCCGCCGGGCTCGGCGCACGTCGTCGGCTCCGCGCTCGACCGCTCGGGCCTGCCGGGCCTCGTCGGCACGGTCGCCGGCGACGACACCGTCATCTGCATCGCCTCCGAATCCACCGGCGGCGGGTCCCTCGCCGCCACCCTGCGGGACCTCGCCGGTCTCCTCCCACGAAAGGACGCTCCGTGACCGATCGGTCCGACGCCCGGGTCCTCACCTCCCTCCCCGTCGGGGAGCGGGTGGGCATCGCCTTCTCCGGCGGCCTCGACACCTCCGTCGCCGTCGCCTGGATGCGGGAGAAGGGTGCCGTCCCCTACGCCTACACCGCCGACCTCGGGCAGTACGACGAGCCGGACCTCTCCGGGGTCCCCGGCCGGGCCGAGGCCTACGGCGCGGAGGCCGGTCGCCTCGTCGACTGCCGCGAGGAGCTGGTCCACGAGGGCCTCGTCGCCCTCCAGTGCGGCGCTTTCCACGTCGCCACCGCCGGCCGCACGTACTTCAACACCACGCCGCTCGGGCGGGCCGTCACCGGCACGCTGCTCGTGCGGGCCATGCAGGAGGACGGCGTCGACATCTGGGGCGACGGCTCCACCTACAAGGGCAACGACATCGAGCGCTTCTACCGCTACGGGCTCCTCGTCAACGAGCAGCTGCGCATCTACAAGCCCTGGCTCGACCCCACGTTCGTCGAGGAGCTCGGCGGTCGCGCCGAGATGAGCGCCTGGCTCGTCGAGCACGGCTTCGACTACCGGGACAGCGCCGAGAAGGCGTACTCCACCGACGCCAACATCTGGGGCGCCACCCACGAGGCCAAGGACCTCGAGGAGCTCGGCACCAGCATGGAGATCGTCGAGCCGATCATGGGCGTCGCCCACTGGGACCCGTCGGTCGAGATCGAGCCCGAGGACGTCACGGTCCGCTTCGAGGCCGGCTGGCCCGTCTCCCTGAACGGCACGACGTTCGACGACCGCGTGGCCCTCGTCCTCGAGGCCAACGCGGTCGGCGGCCGCCACGGCCTCGGCATGTCCGACCAGATCGAGAACCGGATCATCGAGGCCAAGAGCCGCGGCATCTACGAGGCGCCGGGCATGGCGCTGCTGCACCTGGCCTACGAGCGGCTCGTCACCGCCATCCACAACGAGGCCACGATCGAGAACCACCGCACGATGGGCCGCCGCCTCGGCCGCCTGATGTACGAGGGTCGCTGGTTCGACCCGCAGGCCCTCATGCTGCGCGAGCCGCTGCAGCACTGGGTGGGCGCGGCGATCACCGGGGAGGTCACCGTGCGGCTGCGGCGGGGCGAGGACTACACGATCCTCGACACCACCGGCCCCGACCTGTCCTACGCCCCCGACCGCCTGTCGATGGAGCGCGGCGACAGCGCGTTCGGCCCCCTCGACCGCATCGGCCAGCTCACGATGCGGAACCTCGACATCGAGGACTCCCGCCACAAGCTCGGCGTCTACCGCCGCGCCGGCTCGCTCGGCTCGGCCGCCGCCGACGTCTCCGTCCTCGGCCCGTCGCCGAGCGACGGGGCAGTCCTCGGCCCGTCCCCGAGCGACGCAGAGGGGTCGGCGTGAGCACGCTCTGGCACGGGCGCTTCGAGCGCGGTCCCGCGGAGGAGCTGCTGGCCTACACGGTCAGCCTCCCGTACGACCAGCGCCTGTTCCCCGACGACATCGACGGCAGCCGTGCGCACGTCCGGGGCCTCGGTCGGGTCGGGCTGCTCGAGGACGCCGAGGTGCAGGAGATCCTCGCGGCCCTCGACCGCGTCGACGCCGAGCTCACCGACGGCACCTTCGAGTTCCTTCCGAGCGACGAGGACATCCACACCGCGGTGGAGCGACGGGTCACCGAGATCGCGGGTCCGGTCGGCGGCAAGCTCCACACCGGACGCAGCCGCAACGACCAGGTGGCCACGGACCTGCGGCTGTTCACCAAGCGCCACGTCGCGCTCGTCGCCCACCGCCTCGTCGAGGTCCAGCAGGTGCTCCTCACACGCGCCGAGGAGGCCGGCGACGCGTACCTCCCCGGGTACACGCACCTCCAGCGGGCCCAGCCCGTCCTCCTGGCCCACCACCTGCTCGCCCACGGGTGGGCCCTCTCGCGCGACCTCGACCGACTGCTCGACGCCCGGCGGCGCCTCGACGTGTCGCCGCTCGGGGCCGGGGCGCTGGCCGGCTCCTCGCTGCCGCTCGACCCCGAGTCGGTGGCGGATGACCTCGGCTTCGCCGGTGTGTTCGACAACTCCCTCGACGCCGTGAGCGACCGCGACTTCGTCGCCGAGGTCCTCTTCGACCTCACGCTCGTCGGCGTCCACCTCAGCCGCATCGGCGAGGAGATCGTGCTCTGGGCGAGCGAGGAGTTCGGGTTCTGCCGGCTCGACGATGCCTACTCGACGGGCTCGTCGATGCTGCCCCAGAAGAAGAACCCCGACATCGCCGAGCTCACGCGCGGCAAGTCGGGTCGCCTCATCGGCAACCTCACCGGCCTGCTCGCCACCCTGAAGGGCCTGCCGCTCGCCTACAACCGCGACCTGCAGGAGGACAAGGAGCCGCTGTTCGACGCGCTCGACCAGATCACCCTCGGGCTCTCCGCGGTCGAGGGGCTCCTCGCCACCACCCGCTTCGACCACACCGCGATGGCCGCGGCCGCCGATGCACCGACGTCGTCGGCCACCGACCTGGCCGAGCACCTCGTCGCCGGCGGCACCCCGTTCCGCGAGGCCCACGCCATCGTGGGCGCGCTCGTCCGCCAGCACCTCGACGAGGGTGCCGACCTGGCCGCGCTCGTGGCCGAGCACCCGGATCTCGGCCCGTCGGCCGCCGAGCTGCTCGGCCCCGGCGTCGCGGCGCGCCGGCGCACCACCCGGGGCGGGGGAGGCCCCGGTCCCGTCGCCGACCAGGTCGAGCGCTTCCGCGCCCGGCTCGCCGCCGACCGCGAGCGACTGCCCACCGGGTAGCCGCGTGCCGCGCCTGCCTGCCCACGTCGCCCGACTCGGCCGTCCCGTCGAACGCTCGCGACTCGCCCGTCCCGCCGTCGAGGTGGCGCCCGAGCTGCTCGGCACCGTGCTCGTCGCCGGCGACCGGGCGGGGCGCATCGTCGAGGTCGAGGCCTACATGGGGGAGGCGGACCCGGGCAGCCACGCCTTCCGCGGACCGACCGCCCGCACCGCCACGATGTTCGGGCCACCGGGCCACCTCTACGTCTACTTCACCTACGGGATGCACTGGTGCGCGAACGTCGTCTGCGGCGACGACGGCGTGGCCTCCGCGGCGCTCATCAGGGCGCTCGAGCCGCTGCGCGGCGTCGAGGCGATGCGAGAGGCCCGACCGGCGGCGCGACGGGACCGTGACCTCTGCAACGGCCCGGCCAAGCTCTGCCAGGCGCTCGGCCTCGACGGTCGCCACGACGGCACCGACGTCGTCCGCGGGACCGACGACGTGTGGCTGCTGGAGGACGGCTGGACGTCGGACGCCGCGCCGGTGGTCAGCACCCGCATCGGTCTGACGAACGGGGCGGACCTTCCGTGGCGCTGGCACGTCGACGGCTCGGCGCACGTGTCGCGCCCGTCCGGCCGCGGTGGCATCGTGGTCGGGTGACGTCCCACCTGACCGCCGACGATCCTGCGCTCGCCCCCAGCTCGGACCTGCACGACGCTCGCGCCGTCGTCGCGGCCGCCCAGGCCGCCGACCCGTCGGTCGCGGCGCACCGCGACCGGATCCTCGCCTTCGTCGACGCCCATCCCGACGCCCTCCACCGCTCCTGCACCGAGGGGCACCTCACCGGCTCGGCCCTCGTCGTCGACCCGGCGTCGGAGCGGATCCTCCTGCTCCTCCACGCCAAGGTGCAGCGGTGGCTCCAGCCGGGGGGCCACGCCGACGGCGACGCGAACCTCGCGGCGGTCGCCCTGCGCGAGGCCCACGAGGAGACCGGCATCGACGGTCTGGCGGTCGATCCCGACCCGATCGACCTCGACGTCCACCGCTTCCGCTCCGCCCGCCGCGACGAGCCGGACCACGACCATCTCGACGTCCGCTTCCTCGTGGTGGCCCCCGAGGGCGCCAGGGCCGAGATCAACCACGAGTCCGAGGGCGCGCGCTGGGTGACCGTGGACGAGCTCGCCGATCTCGACGTCGACCCGGGCACCGTGCGCATGGCCCGCGCCGGGCTGGCCCGCCTGCGGGCGGGGCGCGCCTGATCCGGTCGTGGCCCGACGCAAGGAGCGCCAGGCCTCCGGCACGCCGGCCACCGCTGCGCTCGTCGACGCCGGTGTGCCCCACGTGGTCCACACCTACGCGCACGATCCGGCGGCCTCGTCCTACGGGGTGGAGGCCGCCGACGCGCTCGGCGTCGATCCCGACCGCATCTTCAAGACCTTGCTCGCCGACGTGGGCGGGGAGCTGGTGGTGGGCGTCGTCCCGGTCACCGCGCAGCTGGACCTCAAGGCCCTCGCCGCAGCGGTCGGCGCCCGTCGGGCCACGATGGCGGATCCCGCCGTCGCCGAGCGGCGCACCGGCTACGTCGTCGGCGGCATCAGCCCCCTCGGCCAGCGTCGCTCTCACCGCACGGTCATCGACGACTCCGCTCGGGGGTGGGACACGATCCACGTCTCGGGCGGGCGTCGCGGGCTCGAGGTCGAGCTGGCGCCCGACGACCTGGCTCGGCTCACCGACGCCACGTTCGCCCCGCTCGCCCGTCGGGCCTGACGGGGCTCTCCTGTCGGGTCAGACGTCCCCGGGGCTCATGCACGCCTCCATCTCGTTGACACGAGCGAAGCGGTCGATGGGCTTGGTGATGTGGCTGCCGTACTTCTCGGTGACGAGGAACTGCGCGCCAGGGTCCTCGCGGAGGCTGTCGGCGAACCGCAAGCGGTCCTGGAGGAAGATGCGGTAGTCGGCGATCCAGTCCGCGGTGATGTCCGCGTCGCGGCTGCCGTCGGCGGGGGCGAGTCCCTCGAGCTCCTGGAGCATGAGCTCGATCTCGGCGGTGGCCTCCTCGATCACGTCGGCCCGGGCGTCGGCGGTGGGAGAGGTGTGGGCCGGCGGCAGCTCGGCGACCCGCTCGGTGGTGGCGGCACAGACGCGATCGGCCTCGGCGGTCCAGCTGAGGTCGTCGAGGCGGTCGGGCATGTCCTCCTCGCCCCGGTTCTGGAGCTGGTACACGAGGATCCAGGCCCAGAACGCGGTGATGGCGGCGAAGGCCACGCCGGCGGCGACGAGCGAGACGCGGCGCCGTCGGGGCGAGGCCGGCGCGGGGTCGCCGCCGGGGGGTGTGGGGTCGAGGGTGGTCGTGTCAGGCACCGGGGCCTCCGAGTGTGGTCGGGCCCATGGCCTCGCCGCCCTGGATGTCGTCCTGGCTGGCGATCGACGGGGCCGACGGGTTGGACCCGGCGGGGCGGGGGACGAGGTCCCGGGGCGGTTCGGCGAAGCCGAACACCGGTTGGCCCTCGTGGGCCGGGCCCATGAACGCCCGCCAGACCTCGGCCGGGTAGCCGCCGCCGAACACCCGAACCGGCGTGTTCGGCGGTTCGAGGGGGGTGGTGGCGTTGGGGAAGCCGACCCACACGGCGGTGGACAGCTGGGGCGTGTAGCCGACGAACCAGGCGTCGCGGTGGCCGGTGCCGGTGCCGGTCTTGCCTGCGGCCGGGCGATCGGGGAGGCGGGCGCGGTTGCCGGTGGCTCCGGGTCCGCTGATGGCATCGACGAGGATGTCGGTGATCGTGTCGGCGATGCCCGCGGACAGCACGCGCTCCTGCTCGTGGGCGTGCTGCCAGAGGATCGTGCCGTCGGCTCGCTCGATGCGGTCGACCATCACCGGCGGCACCCGCAGGCCCGAGTTGGCGAAGGTCGCGTAGGCGTTGGCCATGTCGAGGACGGTGACGTTCTCCGAGCCGAGCACGGCGGCGGGGACGGGGCTGATCGGCGTGGTGATGCCGAGCCGGTGGGCCATGGCCACGGCGTTCGACGGGGCCACGTCGATCATCAGCGCGGCGTAGGCGGTGTTGTAGGAGCTGACAGTCATCCGCCGCAGGTCGGCCGCCGCGGACCCGCCGCCGGTGACCTCCCACGGCTCCTGGCCCCCGGGCATCGGGAACGTCGCCGTCCGGGGCGCCGGGTAGCGCGTGTCGAGCGGCATGCCCTGGGACAGGGCGGTGGCCAGGACGAACGGCTTGAACGACGAGCCCGAGCCGCGGCCCGAGCCCATCGCCAGGTTGTACTTCGCGGAGCGCGTCTCGCCGTAGTAGTTGCGCCCGCCGACCATGGCCCGCACGCGACCGGTCGACGGCTCGAGGGCGACGATGCCGACCTCCGGGTCGGTCTCGGCGTTCGGCAGGATCTGGTCGCGCGCCGCCTCGGCCTGGGCCTGCAGCTGAGGGTCGATCGTGGTGTGGATCCGCAGCCCGCCGCCGAACAGCAGCCGGATGCGGTCCTCCCGGGTCTCGCCGAACTCGGGGTTGTCGAGGAACCACTTCTTGACCTCGTCGACGAAGTGGGGCGCCGGGTAGCGGACGAGTGCCTGGGGCACCGGGGGCCGGATGTCGAGGCCCTCGCTCAGCGTCGCCTCGTAGGTCTCCCGGTCGATCAGCTCCTGCTGGAGCATGGCGTCGAGCACGATGTCACGGCGGTCGATGGCCCGGTCGCGGTAGTCGATGGGGTTGGCGGCGTTCGGGAACTTGATGAGCCCGGCGAGGACCGCCGCCTCCGACAAGGTGATCTCCGAGACCGACTTGCCGAAGTACGTCTGCGACGCGGCCTCCACGCCGTAGGCACCCTTCCCGAAGTAGATCGAGTTGAGGTACAGCTCGAGGATCCGCTCCTTGGTGAGCGTGCGCTCGAGCTGGAGGGCGAGCGACGCCTCCTCGATCTTGCCGTCGAGGCTGAGGTCCTGGCCGACGAGCAGCACGCCCACCGCCTGCTGGGTGATCGTCGAGCCGCCCTGGGCCACGCCGCCGGCGCCGACGTTGGAGCGCGCGGCGCGGACCAGGCCGATGACGTCGATGCCGTCGTGCAGCCAGAACCGGGCGTCCTCGATGGCCACGACCGCGTCGATCAGGTGGTCGGGCATGTCGTCGTAGGTGACGTTGACCCGGTTCTCCTCGCCGTGGAGCGTGGTGAGCAGCGTGCCGTCGGAGGCGTAGATGGCCGACGACTGCGCGCTCTCGGGGAGCTCGGGCACGATGGTCACCGGTGTGTAGCTGCAGCCCGCCGCCAGGAGCGCGAGCGCGACGGCAGCGAGTACGAGACGCCTCATGGGTCCATTGTCGCCCACGAACGGTCTCGGTACCGACCACCCGGGCGGAGGTCACACCGCCTGGTGCGACGGGCCGGCATCCGAGTGGACGCTGCCGCCCCGCCCTGGACACCATGACCGGGTGTCAGAGACCGGTGCCGCCATCCTCGACGACCTCGCCGCCCGAGGTCTGATCCACGACTCGACCGACCTGAAGGAGCTGCGGTCGCGCCTCGCCGAGGGTCCGATCACCGTGTACTACGGCTGCGACCCCACCGCCGACAGCCTCCACGTCGGCCACCTCATCGGCCTGCTCGTGATGCGCCGGTTCCAGGACGCCGGGCACCGTCCCATCGTGCTCGCCGGCGGGGCCACCGGGATGATCGGCGACCCCGGCGGACGCTCCGAAGAGCGCAACCTGCTCGACGACGCGACCCTTGCCCGCAACCTCGAGGGCATCGTCCCGCAGCTGCGGCAGTTCCTCGACTTCGAGGACGGCGCGACCGGCGCCCGACTGGTCGACAACCGGTCCTGGACGGTGTCGATGACCGCCATCGACTTCCTCCGGGACGTCGGCAAGCTCGTGACGGTCAACCAGATGCTCGCCAAGGAGGCGGTGCGGAGCCGGATCGAGGGCGAGCACGGCATCTCCTACACCGAGTTCTCCTACATGCTCCTGCAGGCCAACGACTTCGTCCAGCTCGCCGAGCTCGAGGGGTGCGAGATGCAGGTCGGCGGGTCCGACCAGTGGGGCAACATCGCGCTCGGCGTCGACCTCGTCCGCCGCCGGCTCGGACGCCAGGCCCACGCGGTCACCTGGCCGCTGCTCACGCGGGCCGACGGCACCA